>JAAYRQ010000013.1 GCA_012518685.1 Syntrophomonadaceae bacterium
ACAGGGGATAGGATAGATAAACTAATAAAAATGACTAATTTTAATGCTGAGGAAGGCTTGCCGAGGTTTCAGAGAATTGTTGATAAAATGGGAGTGGAAGCTGCTCTAAGGGAGATGGGCATAAAGGATGGAGATACAGTCAGAATAGGAGATATGGAGTTCGAGTTTACGGATTAATTTTATTAAAAGGTGTTTTTTATGATGACAAGAAGTAATCTTAAAAATAGTGATAGGGTAGTAGTCAAGGTAGGCACTAGCACTTTAACTTATGCTAATGGGCAACTTAATTTATATCGTATTGAACGGATTGCCCGTGAATTATCTGATTTACATAATCAAGGCAGGGATGTTATTTTAGTTACTTCGGGTGCTATCGGGGTAGGGGCTAATAAACTCGGTTTTAAAAAGGTGCCTGAAACCATACCTGAAAAGCAAGCCTTAGCTGCTATTGGGCAAGGGGCTCTACTTCATTTGTATGAAAAACTTTTTGCAGAATATGGCAAAATTGTAGCCCAGGTACTATTAACTAGAGATGACTTAGATGATAGGATAAGATATCTTAATGCGACTAATGCCTTACTGGCTATGTTGGATATGGGGGTTATCCCTATTATCAATGAAAATGATACAGTAGCTGTGGAAGAAATTAAGTTTGGCGATAATGATACTTTGTCAGCCTTAGTTGCGACTATTGTGGAAGCGGATTTGTTGTTAATTTTATCGGATGTTGATGGACTTTATAATCTTGATCCTCGCACTAATGAAGATGCTATTTTGTTAGATGAGGTTAGGGATATTACTTCTAGTATGGAAGAAAACTCAAAAAGCAAAGGGAGTAGCTTTTCTAGTGGGGGTATGTTTACTAAATTAAAAGCCGCCCATATATGTATGAATGCTGGGTTGCCTATGGTAATAGCTAATAGTCTTAATAATAATGTCGTAAGACAGGTTGTGGAAGGGGAAAAGATAGGTACCTTGTTTGTGCCGAAAGATTTTAAAATTAATGCTCGCAAAAAATGGATAGCCTTTGGCACAGTTATGCATGGGCAGGTTAAAATTGATGAAGGGGCAGCAAATGCTTTGCTAAACAAGGGAAAAAGCCTATTACCTTCGGGGATTATGGAAGTAATAGGTGATTTTGAACAGGGCATGGTAATAAAGGTAGTCGATAGTATAGGACAAGAAATTGCTAGGGGTCTAGTTAATTATAATGCGGATGAGATTAGGTTGATAGCGGGTAAACAGACTAGCGAAATAGAAAGCATATTAGGGGTTAAGGATTATGACGAAGTAATTCATCGGAATAATTTATGGGTAGAAAACAACTAAATGTAGGTTAAAAGTTTTAGGAGGCGGAAGGATGAGTAATGCTTTATATGATTATTTAATAGGCTTAGGCAAAAATGCTAAATTAGCTGCTAGGTTTTTAAGTACTTTATCAACGGCGACTAAGAATAAAGCTTTATTAGCTATGGCGGATAGCTTAGAAGAAAACTCTGCTGAAATTATAGCGGCTAATAAGCTTGATTTAGATAATGGGGAAAAAGTGGGTTTATCTAAAACTTTATTAGAAAGATTAACTCTAAATGCTGCTAGAGTTAAAGGAATGGCTGATGGTTTAAGAGAAATTGCGGCTTTGCCCGATCCAGTTGGTGAGGTATTAGGTATGACTAAAAGACCTAGTGGGATAGAAGTGGGCAGAGTCAGGACTCCCATCGGGGTAGTGGGTATTATTTACGAATCTAGGCCTAATGTAACGGCTGATGCGGCAGGACTATGTCTTAAATCAGGTAATGCTATTTTATTAAGGGGTGGGGAAGAAGCTCTTAATTCTAACCGTATTATAGCGAAAACCATTAGCGAAGCTGCTATTAAAAACGGTATTCCTGCAGGTACTATACAATTAGTAGATAATGATGAAAGAGAATCTGCCGAAATAATGATGAGGATGACAGACTACTTAGATATATTAATTCCCCGAGGCGGTAAAGGTTTGATTAAAGCGGTGCAAAATCAAGCCAGTGTCCCTGTAGTTTTGACGGGGATGGGTAATTGCCATGTATATGTTGATGGGGCAGCTAACCTTGAGAAGGCTGGAAATATTACGATTAATGCTAAGGTGCAAAGACCCTCGGTCTGTAATGCAGCTGAAACCTTATTAGTTCACTCGGCTATAGCTGAGGCTTTTCTTCCTGATATAGTCAAAGAATTAAGAGAAAATGGTGTAGAGGTTAGGGGTTGCCAACAGACAAAAGCCATAATACCAGAAATAATTGCTGCAAGTGAAGAAGATTGGGATGAAGAGTATTTAGCCTTAATTATAGCTATAAAGGTCGTAAATTCACTAGATGAAGCGATTGTTCATATTAATCAACATGGTACTGGCCATAGTGAGGCTATAATAACTGAGGACTATACTAATGCTCGTACTTTCTTAGCCGCAGTTGATGCTGCTGCAGTATATGCTAATGCTTCAACTCGTTTTACGGATGGGAATGAATTTGGCTTTGGGGCGGAAATGGGGATTAGTACTCAAAAGCTACACGCTAGAGGACCGATGGGTTTAACTGAGCTGACTACTACAAAGTTTATAATCTATGGTGATGGACAGGTGCGAGAATAAAGAGATGAAAGGGGTTACGATTTATAAATCGTAACCCCTTTGCTTATATGTTTTTATTCAATTATTTCAAAATCATATTTAGCTAGTTTGGCTAAATCTTCATCACTTAAATTATAATCCCTTTCTAATACTTGCCTATCTATAGGGGGGCTGCATAATTCAGTTGACAAATAGCGTAAACCATTATCATTAATCATAGTAACGATACATTTTTTATCGGGATATTGGGCGGCAACTTTTTTAGCTGCTGCTACATTACAGCCAGAAGAAATACCGCAGAAGATACCCTCTTGTTTAGCAATTTCCTTCGCCATTTTAATAGAATCTTCGGAACTTACTAATACAATGCCATCCACATATTGTAAATCAAGGATTTCTGGAATTAATCCATCAGCGATACCTTGCACCTTGTGTTGGCCTATTTTGCCATAAGCCAAAATAGGGGAGTCTGCAGGTTCAGACACATAGATTTTAATATCTGGATTTTTCTCCTTTAGGTATTTAGCTGTACCTGTAACCGTTCCGCCTGTACCTTGACACATGATAAAAACATCGATATTGCCTTGGGTCTGTTCCCATATTTCTGGAGCCGTATTATCTAAGTGGGCTAATAAGTTTTCATTTCTATAAAACTGACCAATTTCAAAAATTTTATCCCCTTGGGTAGCCTTAATCCTAGTGACTTCATCCAAAACTAAGTCAACATCAGTTTCTGCACCTGGAGTTAAGACTAGTTCGGCACCATAGGCTAAGATAGTTTTTTTTCGTTCATCACTCATACCTTCGGGCATGACAATAATTACGGGGTAGCCCTTGGCAGCTCCTACCATAGCTGTAGCAATACCAGTATTGCCTGTAGTGCCCTCTAATAAGGTCATGCCTTGCCTTAGGAGTCCTTGTTCTTCAGCCTTAGTTACGATGGTGTTTACTACCCTATCTTTTAGGCTACCACTAGGGTTGGTGTATTCGAGCTTAACACATATATCAGGATTAAGCCCAGCTCCGATGCGATTAAGCCTAATTAATGGTGTCCTACCTACTGCTTCTAGGATATTATCTTTGATGTATTTATTTCCTTCCCATTGCATTACTAAATACCTCCTATATTATAGTGGCCAATTCTTGCCGTAAGTTAAAGTTCTATATAATGTATAAGTTTCTGCCTTTGGATAATCATTAAAAAAATCGGGCAAAATCCTAGTTTCTTCATAAAATGATAACATCATTTTATGAAAAAATATATCTAATTTGTCAAAATTTCTTAAACTTAAGCCTTTTTTCTTTAAATTTTCGGCAATTTTATTATTAAGGTTTATTTCATAATCAGTTAATAAATTAAAAAACCTTCGCCAATCTGCGAGTTTTTCTTCCTTTTCCCAAGCCACCCCAGGACATACAAAATGGCGACAAATAGACTCTCTTAAAGATTGTTCTAAAAGACAGCCTTTATCAGTATGGAAGCGACATTTATAGCTATCACTATCTATGGAATTATTAATAGTTATGGAGCTATCTAATACCGTAAGATCAGGGAGGCCCAAAATGTATTCGATTAAATCTGGCTTGTTTTCTAATAAATAAACCAAATCAGTAGGATAAAAAATAGGAGAATAAAAGCCACAACATCCTTTATTGTCATTGCGAGGACATTTAGCACACAAATCAACTTCAATATAACTTCTTAAACCTTTATTAAAAAAAGTAATTAAAATTTTTTCTTGCATAATTCTCCTTCTTCCCGAACAATCTCTATAATAGTATAAAGTTTTTAGGCTAGAAGGGAAAGGGAAAAGAATTAATTGAAATATTTGCATTTTATAAATAAAGTAGTTATTATTTACCTTAATAATTAGGATAGAAACGGGTGGGGATTATGACGGTAACTAAATTAGGAATTATCGGAGGGACTTTTAACCCTATTCATTATGGACATCTGATAGCTGCTGAGTGGGCTAAGGAAGTATATGATTTGCATAAAATAATATTCGTACCTGCCTATCATCCGCCCCATAAAAGCTTTAATAAGATAGCAGATAAAAATTACCGTTACACTATGGTTCAAAAAGCTATCCTAGATAATTCACATTTCGACATATCTGACTATGAAATAAAACAGGCAGGCACATCCTACACCATTGATACCCTTAATTATTTCAAAACCATCTATCCTAGTAGCCAGCTTTATTTTATAGCTGGATTGGATTCACTGCTTAATTTGCATACTTGGAAGAATGTAGCAGGAATTTTAAGTTTATCTACCTTTATAGTAGCTACTCGGGCAGGTTATAATATAAACTTCGATGATGATGTATATAGAAATTTACCTGATAATGCTAAAGAAAAAATATCATTCTATAAAATCCCCGCCCTAGAAATATCTTCTAGTATGATTAGGGAAAGGATTTCCCAGAAAAAATCTATCAAATACCTAGTGCCTGAAAGGGTTGAAAAATATATTATAGAAAATAACCTTTATGGAGTATAACATGGTGAATATAGAAAAAATAAAAAATATAATGCAAGAAAGGCTATCACCTACAAGATATGCCCATTCTCGAAATGTAGCCGAAGAGGCTAAAAACCTCGCTAAGAATTATGGGGAAAATATGGATAAGGCATATCTGGCTGGCATGTTACATGATTATGCTAAAGGCTTAGCAGCCCAGAAATTAATTACTATAGCCGAGAAACATGACTTAATAGAAGATAAAATCGAATACCTAATCCCAGACATCTTACATGCTAGAGTAGGCGCCCGCTTATTAAGGGAGGATAAAATTACATCTGATTCACTAATACTTACTGCCATAGCTAGACATACCCTAGGGGATGCTAATATGAGCGATTTTGATAAAATAATATTCTTAGCAGATTTAATAGAGCCTAGTCGTGATTACCCACTTAGGGAAAGGCTACATTGCATAGCTTATAAGCAGCTTGACGATGCCATGTTAGTCGGATTAGAATTAACTATAAAGCACTGTTTAGATAATAAAAGATTACTACATCCCAAAACGATTCAAGTAAGAAATATATTTTTAGAAAAACAATATTAAAAAATAGGAGCGTGTTTGCATTTGTCAGAAAAAGATTTGAAAAAAATGATTAATCTTATAGTAGAAGCCTCTTTGGATGAAAAAGCTAATAATATTGTCGTATTAGATGTGCATGAACAAACGGTGATAGCGGATTATTTTGTTATAGCCAGTGGTCGTAACTTTTTGCAAGTTAAAAGCATAACAGAAGCCATAGCTGGCAAACTTGCTGAGCAGGATATCAATCCCATACGCAGGGATGGACATAAGGAAGGAATATGGGTAATACTCGATTATGGTTCTATCTTAGTTCATGTGTTTAGGCAGGAAGAACGGGAATTCTATGGTCTTGAAGAATTATGGGGCGATGCAGTAGAAGTCTTAGTTAATCGAGAATAATTAATCTTGACTATCTTGCTTTAGCCTGTTAGTATCAAAATGTTTTAATATTGCCGATGTGGCTTAGGGGTAGAGCAGCTGATTCGTAATCAGCAGGTCGGGAGTTCAAATCTCCCCATCGGCTCCAGATGAAACTATTAAATATGATCTATAGACTCATAGACATATTTAATACCTTAATAATTATGCTTTTTTGCAGTTTTCGTCTCAATTACTTTGATATTAGGCAAAACGGAAAACATCAAATCCCACCTTGCCAGCCAAAAAAATCTATAGTATTATAAATTTACGGGAAACATTCGTTTTACAAAAGGAAACTAGAAAAACAATAACATAGAAAAAAGTAGGTGGCAAGATGAGCGAAATGACCCCAGTTAATAACCCCCACGATGCATACTTTAAGGCAACCTTTGGCAGGATAGAATTTGCCAAAGACTTTCTAAAAAACTTCCTACCCAAAGACCTAAAAGACCTAGTAAAAATAGAAAGCCTGACTCCAGAACCAACTAGCTACCTA
>JAAYRQ010000150.1 GCA_012518685.1 Syntrophomonadaceae bacterium
AGTAAAGATATGCCCCAGCCCAAAGCAACAACACCTAAAGCATAAACAAATAAACCGATAACTATAGAAGGTATTCCTGCCATACTTTGAATCAGAAGGCTAATTATTTTGGCTATATTTCTGTTATCTTGGTATTCACTTAAATAAGCAGCAGTTATTAAACTAGGAATAATAGACCAAGCTAAAGCTAAAAAAATTAACCACAAGGTTCCCTTAATAGCTGGGAAAATTCCTCCTTCACTACCTAAAGGCAGTCCCCTAGGAGTACCTAATAAAAATTCAATGTTTACAAATGCTCCCCCACGCCAAATAAGATATATAATTATAGCTAATAAAATAAATAGTATAAATAAGCCCGATAGCCAGAAAAGCACTAATAATAGGTAGTCAAAAGTTTGTCTAAGGTTCATTTCCTACACCGTCCTTTGCCACCGTTGTAATAAAATGTTTATACCTAAATTAACGACTATAACTATTAAAATTAAAACAAAACCTGTGGCAAATAAAGCTTGGTAATGACTGCTACCTGGAGTTGCACTACCTAATTCTAAGGCAATTAAAGCGGGTAAAGGTTCTCCCTTATCAAACCAAGAAAAAGGCAAATTCATTGTATTGCCAGCTAACATTAAAACAGCCATAGTTTCGCCTATAGCTCGTCCAAAAGCTAATACTACTGAACCTACCATACCTTTAAGAGCTAAAGGAACTAATACCTTAATAGAAATATATTGTTTAGATATGCCTAATGCCATACTAGCTTGACGATATTCAGAAGGAACAGAGCGTAAGGCGTTTTCTGAATTTGCTATTATAAAAGGTAGAACCATAATAGCTAAGACTACAGAAGCGGCAAAAAGTGATTCTCCACTAGCAAGGTCAAAACTTATTTCTAGATACTTAATGAGTACAGTTGCCCCTAGGAAACCATAAACGACTGAAGGTATGCCAGTAAGCATATTTAATACGGGACGCAGGATATTAGCTAATGAAGTAGGTGCAAATTCAGCTAAAAAAATAGCACTACTAAAGCCGAGTGGTACTGCTATAAGAAGGGCACCACCTGCTACCCACAAGGTACTAACTAGCATAGTCAAGATACCAAATTGGGGCGGAGTAGCTGTAGGTTGCCATGTTGTCTTACATAAAAAATTAATTATACCGATTTCAGCCCAAATAGGCCAAGATTCTTTTAATATAAAAAGTAATATTACTAATAGTAGTAAAGCAGAAAAAACAGCTATACTAAAAAAAAGAGTTTTAAAAAACTTTTCTTTAAAACTAGGTGAAAAAAATCTATACATAAATTACCTCATTATAAAAATTAGCGGGCAGGATAATACCTGCCCGCTAGCTTATAGTCTTATTTTAACGGCTAAGGGGGACATATCCCAAGTCTTCTACTACTTTCATACCTTTCTCTGATTGTAAATAATCTAAAAATAATTGTTGATATTGATTAGGTTTATCTTTGCTAACTAATAATAAAGGACGACTAATATTATATTTACCAGAATTAATATTTTCAATAGTTGGTGCTATACCGTCTACACTTAAAGGTATTAGCTTATCAGGGTTTTGATTAACTAGTCCACTAGAAACATAGCCGATAGTATCTGCATTATCCATAATCTTGCCGCCTAAAGCACCCATAGATGGTAATTGCAAAGCATCAGTGCTAATTGGCGTACCTTTCATTATGGCATTATCAAAAACTACACTTGCCCCGCCTCCGAGGTCACGAACTGCCACAACAATAGGGCGTTCAGGCAAAGCATTGTCAAGTTCAGACCAAGTTTTAATTTCCCCAGAGAAAATAGCTACTAATTCTGCACTAGTTAAATCAGACTTAATACTAGGTAAAGGATTTTCATTATTAACAGCAATATCTAAAACATCAGAACCTAATTGAATTATAGTACCATCAACTAACTGGTTTTTTTCCTCATCGCTAAGATCACGCGTTACCATGCCGAAATCAAATGTTTTATCTAATGAGGACTTAAATCCAAAACCAGAACCACCAGTTGATACGAAAATAACTATAGGTTCTTCTGGCAAACTAGCATCTACATTATTCCATGTCTTATATTCCTCTGTAAAATCATCGGCACATTTAGCTAAAATAGGGGCTAATGTGCTTGACCCCCCAAATTTAATAGTGTTCTGGCTAGATGTTGCTTGTCCATTATCAACCCCTCCACCACAACCAGCTATTAATACCATACTTAAAATCATAATTGATACTAATAGGCTACTAACCCAACTCCTTTTTGACATAACTTCTATCCCCTTTATACAAATTATTTTCCTCATCATACAATTACTAACAGTTAAATGTCAAATAACCTTTAGTTATAGTTGAGTAAATAAATATGCAAAAGGGACAGTTCTTTTTGCATAAATTCATTAAAATTAAGATGATGTTTTGGCAGCAAAGCTTTATTTATATTTAAAATAATATATTAACAACCCTAAAGGGCCTAAAAAAATAGGTAATAAAAGAAATAAGTAGCTTTGTTTAGAGTTTTTTATATAAAATAAAACTATAAGTATTGATGCAAAATATAATGACAAAAATGAGACTTCCCAAAAACCCATATTACTCATACTCTTTCCCCCCTTTTTTGCCTGAAAATTTTATATAGCCTTGATGTTATTAAAACATATTATTAGTATGTTTCAATAACTCCTTAGACACTACCTTACCTTATTATAAACCTCCAAGTATCTTAGCATGGTTCCTTTTGTATTTATCTGTGGCAGCATTTATCATCGGCTGAAAGTAAATGGCCTAACAACATATCGTTGAAAAAAGGTTAGGGAAAATAGATCAAGCCCTCCGGTTTTTATCCCGCAGGGCTTGGTAAAGTTTTTACTCGCAAGTTGAATGGTAATTGAGTGGGACAAAACTCCTGTCCCCCTGTCCCATCGTAATTGAGTGGGACAAAACTCCTGTCCCCCTGTCCCACTACACCCAGCCTCTTAGTTTAACAGCTTCGGCGACTCTTTTTATAGAAATAATATAAGCTGCATCACGCATATAATAATTATTTTCCTTAGCTAGGTTATGAACGGCGTGGAAAGCTGCCGTCATTTTAGTATCTAGTTTTTCTAATACTTCTTCCTTTTCCCAAAAGTAATTCATATTAGACTGTACTTGTTCAAAATAGCTACAGGTAACTCCCCCAGCATTAGCTAGGAAATCTGGGATTACATATATGCCCCGTTCTTTTATGACAGAATCGGCTTCAGGTGTGGTAGGACCATTAGCTCCTTCGGCTATTATTTTTACCTTAGGGCTAATCTGATTTACATTAGCGGCCGTAATTTGCCCTTCTAGGGCACAGGGTATTAATATATCTACATCTTCACTTAGCCAAGCATCTCCAGCCAATATATCGCAGCCAGATTCCTTAGCCTTATTACGGTCAATAGTGCCGAAGGTATCGACTGCCTTAGCCAGCTCATCTATATCTAGCCCTGCCAGATTGCGAATGGTAAAGGCCTTTTTTTCCTTATTGTCCCAGCAGGATATAGAGATGATGGTTCCGCCTAGTTCACAGTATAATTTAGCTGCGTACTGGGCTACATTACCAAAGCCCTGCATACTGGCCTGAGTTTCTTTTATGTTAATCTTTAAAGCTTTTAGGGCTTCCCTCAAGGTGTATATTAATCCATAGCCAGTGGCCTCGGTTCTGCCTAAGGAACCACCCATACCTACAGGCTTACCTGTAATAGCTCCAGGAAATCTAGCCCCATTAATTGTTTCATATTCATCTAACATCCATAACATGTGTTGTTTATTACTCATTACATCTGGGGCAGGAACATCTATATTAGGGCCAATGTTTTTAGCCACTGCCCGTATCCAACCACGACATAGGCCTTCTTGTTCGGTAAGGCTGAGTTTGCGAGGATCACATACTATGCCCCCCTTGCCCCCACCTAATGGAATATCTACTACGGCACATTTCCAAGTCATCCACATAGATAAGGCTCGTACTGTGTCGGCAGTTTCCTCGGGATGAAAACGAATTCCCCCTTTGGCTGGTCCTCTAGCATCATTGTGTTGTACCCGATAGCCTTTGAAAATTTGACTTGTTCCATCATCCATTTTAACAGGTATTAAGAAATGATATTCCCTCAATGGCTGTCTTAATAAATCCTTGCTTGCTGCTTCTAACCCAATAAGTTCAGCCACACTATCAAACTGTGCTTGGGCTGTAACATAGGGGTTGTAATCACCTGCTGACATAAGTTAAAATCCTCCTTAGTTTTTTTAAGATTTAAATAGCTTAACATAATAGTAGTAATATACTTATAGACAAATATTATATCTTATTTACCTATTAACTTTGGCTATCTTATATTTTTATTCTTTTTAAAAAAATAAATTCCTGCTTTATTATTTTAATAGGATAAAGCTATTTACTAATTTACTATGATAAAGTAGAATAAAGTCGTTAATAAAAATTAAAGGAGGCAAAAAAATTGCAAAAGAAACTGTCACTTATTTTAGTATTAAGTCTATTATTAGGCGTATTTATGGTAGGCTGTGCAGGTGATACAGAAGTAGTAGATAATTCTTGGACGGAAATCCAAGATAGGGGTTATTTTGTAGTGGGCTTAGATGATGCTTTTCCACCTATGGGATTTAGGGAAACTGGAACTAATGAAATAGTGGGATTTGACATTGATTTAGCTAAGGAAGCTGCCCAAAGATTAGGTGTAGATGTTAAGTTTCAACCTGTAGTATGGGAAAGTGCTATTGAAGAATTAAATGGACATAAGGTAGATGTTATCTGGAATGGACTTACCATTACAGAGAAAAGAAAAGGTCAATTTGCCTTTACGGCTCCTTACATAGAGGACAAACAGCTAATCGTAGTTCAAGCTGCTTCTGATATTGCTAGTAAGGCTGATTTAGCTGGTAAGACTGTAGGGATTCAAGCGGGCAGTAGTGCTATTGAAGCCTTCCAAAAAGATGCCAAAACCTTTGCTTCCATAGATGAAATGGTAGAATTCGGTGGTAATGATGAAGCTCTACTAGACTTAGCTGCAGGCAGATTAGATGCCGTAGTAGCTGACGAAGTAGTGGGTAGATATTATATGTCCAAAAAGCCTGGTGAATATGAAGTATTAACCGAACACTTTGGTGAGGAAGAATTTGGGGTAGGTTTAAGATTGACTGACCAAGCCTTCTTAGCAGAATTAGACAAAGTATTAGCGGACATGAAGGCTGATGGAACGGCTGCAGAAATATCTAATAAATGGTTTGAAGAAGATATAACAAAATAACTTATTTACTTAAGGTAAAATTAATAGTTGCTATTTAGGCTAACAGTTTTTAAGCTGTTAGCCTGTCTATGTCTAGGTGAAGGGGATAATTATGGATTATTTGCTATTATTAATACCTACAATGCTAAAAGGAACTTCTATAACACTTAAATTATTCTTTTTAACTTTAGCTATGGCTTTGCCCTTAGGTGTTATATTAGCCTTAGCCCGTCTTTCCAAGTTCAAGCCTTTAAATGTTTTTATGCAGTTTTATGTCTGGATTTTTCGGGGGACTCCCTTATTACTACAACTGTTATTTATTTATTTTGGCTTAACCTTTGTAGGTATAACTTTGGAGCGTTTTACAGCGGCGGTATTGGCTTTTGTACTTAATTATGCAGCCTACTTAGCGGAAATTTATCGGGCTGGTATTCAATCTATTGATAGGGGACAGTACGAAGCAGCCGATGTTTTAGGTCTAACTAAGATGCAAACTATGTCTAAGATAATTTTGCCCCAGATGTTTAAGCGGGTTTTACCTCCTATGAGCAATGAAGTAATTAATCTAGTAAAAGACACAGCCTTAGTTTATGTAATAGGTATTAGTGAATTATTAAGAGTAGCTAAGACGGCGGCGGTAACGGATTTTAGATTTACCCCCTTCATAGTGGCTGCTATATTTTACTTAATTATGACTGGAGTTATTCAACAGTTTTTCAAATGGCTAGAGTCCAAGTATGAATTTTATGAGTAGGGGGTTTATATAGATGTATATTTTGCAGGCTATAGATGTATATAAAAAATTCCACCGCTTAGAAGTCTTAAAAGGCATTTCCCTACAAGTAAAAAAGGGTGAGGTCATTGCTATAATTGGTTCTTCGGGTTCTGGAAAAAGTACCTTTTTAAGGTGTCTTAATCGTTTGGAAACTATTGATAAGGGCTTTATAGAAATAGATGGAGAAATAATGGTGCAAAACAATGCAGATGGTAAAGCCATCTATAGTCCTGAAAAGGATATAGAACGGCTGCGTAGGAAGATGGGGATGGTTTTCCAGAACTTTCATCTCTTTCCACACAAGTCAGTATTACAAAATATTATGTTAGCACCTCTCTTAGTTAAAAATATTAATGAAGCGGAAGCAAAAGCTTTGGCTAGAGTCCTCTTAGACAAGGTGGGGCTAGATTATAAGGCAGACAATTATCCTTTTGAACTTTCGGGGGGACAACAGCAAAGGGTGGCTATTGCCAGAGCCTTAGCTATGGAACCTGAGATAATGTGTTTTGATGAACCTACTTCGGCATTAGACCCCGAACTGACTGGGGAAGTGTTACAGGTAATGAAGGATTTGGCCTTAGAAAATAGGACTATGATAGTAGTTACTCACGAAATAGGTTTCGCTAGGGAAGTAGCTGATAGGGTAATTTTTATGGATGAAGGGGTTATTGTAGAAGAGGGTAAGGCTGAAGATGTAATTATTAATCCTAAGCACGAAAGGACTAAGGCCTTTTTAAGTACTGTATTAATGGCCAGGTAATTTATAAAAATTCTTGTATAAAACTTCTAACAATATCAGATGATAGTGTTAGGAGGTGTATTTTAAAATGTTACAATTAACCAATAAAGAAAAGATGTTACTCGAAGATCAGAAAAAGCATGAGGAAATATGTATTGAAAAATATACGAATTATGCTAATCAGGCTCAAGATGAAGCACTAAAGCAGATATTCTTGGACTATGCTAGTCAAGAACAAGAACACCTAAACAGTATTAATCAGCTATTAAGTGGGCAGCTACCTGCTATGAATCAGGCTGGCTCAGGGCAAAACCAAATGAAACCAGTCCCCCAACCTGCTAATAATATGGATGGAGCAATGGCTAATAGCCCTGATGCAGCATTGTGTAATGATATGTTGATGACGGAAAAGTATATATCTAATACTTATGATACGGCGATTTTTGAGTTTGTTGATCCTAATGTAAGACAGCTACTTAATCATATTCAAAAAGAAGAACAAGAGCACGGTGAAGGCATATTTAACTATATGTATAGTATGGGTATGTATAACCCCCAGTAATAGCTAATAAAATATAATAATTAACTAAAAAAGTTCACTAAATATAGTGAACTTTTTTTAACTTAGAAAGGGCATTTATTAATCCATTGGTCCACCTTCCCAGTATTGTCTAATCTTTCGTAGGGCATAACCCCCAAAAAATAGACCATTCGCAAAAGCTAAGGGAATAGCCATAGCGCCAAACCAATGAAATTTTTGCTTATTGTCTTCCCTACCAGTTGTGCTGCGATACCTAGTCATAATATATCCCTCCTTTACTGCTATTTTTAGCTTAAAAAGAGAAAAATATATCAGATATAATTTATCAGTTTTTATTAGTTATGGTAGGCCAAACTTTTATTACCAAAAGATAGAGAAAAGAGCCCGTGATTAATAATATTAAAAATAAACTAACAATTTTTGTAAACACTTATATCACCCGTAATAATTTTCCCCTTAGCCTAGCTTTTTATGCTTTTTTATTACGCGGCATACAGATTATTTCTTTAACCTCTGTATCAAAAAAACGGTTAGCGTGGGCAGGTTCGATTACTATAGCGGAGTCTAAGCCTGTAGCACTCCCAGCTAGGGCGATTACTTCCTCACCATAAGGAATAAGTCCTGCATCTAGTGCCATAATAGATATTTCTATAGCGACTTTTACACCTTGTCCAAAAATCCGTAAGGTTTGTGCCATAATTTCAGCAGGATATACTCCGCCAAAATGATTACGGATGGCTCTATCAACTCCTGCTAAAACATGGCTAGTAGTTAATATTTTTACCCCATTTTTGCTTAAATAATCTCTAGTATCACTGCCCATTTCATCTAATCCTGGCTCTTTAAAGCCCACATGGTGTGTAACGCAGACTAGGTTAAAGTCAGATTTATAAGCTAGGAGCTTTTTTTGGCTATGGCCTGTATTGGAAGCGGTTATAATATGTTTTAGCTTTCTTTCTTTAGCAGTATTTAGGGCTAATTCTATGACTTTGTCAGTATTGGCAAAGCCTGGCTTATCAAAGTACATAATATTCCTCCTTGTCATTAATGATTTTACAGTAAGCTTATTGACGATTAGGGATTAAAAAATTAATTTTTTATAATTAAGTCTAAATCCTCGGGAGTAAGCGATTTTTTAATGATGATGGTAGTAAGCTTTGACAAATCTATCTCATGGGGGCTACATAATTTTTGGGTGGTCTTATGATATATTACATTAAGCACAGGGCGAGTAGGTGCATTTCTATTAACATCTACTACTATGGCAATATCACCTGTATTTAGCTCAACAATACTGCCGATAGGATAGACGGCTATATTAGAGATTAAGGCATTAACCATTTCTTGATCTAAATAAGTATTAGACATTCTTTTCAATACGGTCAAAGCCTGATTGACCGTATAAGCAGGACGATAAGGGCGATCGGCTATTAAGGCATCATAGACATCAGCTACGGCTACTATTCTTGCATATTCGTGAATTTCTTCACCTTCCAAATTCCTGGGATATCCCTGTCCATCCCACCTTTCATGGTGCTGATAAGCTATATGGGCTGATAGAAGTGGCATATCATCATAATTTCTCAGTATGGCAAACCCATAGGCAGGGTGGTTTTTTATTTCCTCATATTCTTCACTAGTTAAATCATCAGGTTTATTTAAAATATATTTATCAATTTTAGTTTTACCAATATCATGTAAAATAGCCCCTAAACCTAGTTCTTTTAGCTTAAAATCATGATAGCCTAGGCTAATACCAGTCATATTGGATAAAATAGCTACATTAACTGAATGACCAAAGGTATAATCATCATAAGTCCTTAGGTCAGTTAAATGGATTAATGTATCATGACTTGCCAATAGCTCATCCAAAATATTGTCAACTAATGATTTAACAGAACGAATATTAAGTTTTAAGTTATTTTCGATATTTACAAAATTCGTCTTAATTTCCTTAATTGTTTTAAGACGAGTAGTTTCGGAAATGGCTTCAGGTATATCTATATCAAATAGAATTGGATCTTTAACATAAATGGATCTAATACCTAATTCGTTTAGCCTTTTAATATAGACATCTTCTATGATAATACCTGCCTGTAATAAGACTCTAGCATTAGCATCATATATAGTACGGGCTATTACCATACCGCTTTTAAGTTTCTCTATTGCAATCCTTCTCATCTTTTCACCTTATATTCCCATGATTTAATTTTAATTATATATATATTTCTCGTTTATTCTCTATTTTTCTTTTAACTCCTCTTTATAAAATTAAATATGAATTTTTTGTAATTTTAAGAAACTTGCCAAAAATTAAATCCTCGATTTGCTATTTAGGGGTTAAAGTGATAAATTGACAAGAAAAAGAACTAATTATGGGAGAGAAATATGAGTAAAAAACCTGCTCGCATTCCTAAGTATATTTTAAAAGAGTTGGCAGAGGACATTCAGCTATTAATCTTAACTAATCAAGGCAAAATCCTAATTTTAGAAATAATTGAAGAATTACCTTATGAAATAAAATACCTGGTTTTAGACAGCTTATCAGCATTTTATTCTAATAATATGGTGGAGTTTTTCCACTTGCTAGAAGATGAGTACGGCAAAGAGGTGGAAGCTATATGTGATAAGGCTTTAGCTAAGTATGCCATGTCTAATTATGATATAAGAAAAAAGCCCCTAGTTAAACTACCCTTTTATAAGGCTTATGCCAGTGTGAGCCGTCATACAGGCAGGATTACTTTGGATGTAGCTTGGCTTAATAATAATGGTACTTTAAATGTCGAATGTTTTTATTTAACTTTTAGTGCTGATGGGGTACATAGCTTTTTCCTAATTCCTGAGATGCCCATTGAGCAGTATAATATTGATCGCCAAATGCTTAGTAATATGCTAGAGATAAACGAACAGGAGGCTGCCTTTTTAATTACAGAGGCCCATAACTGGAATATGTTGAAAATGACTAGACCTGCGGTGGGTAAGTTTTTATACAATAAGTATCTAACCCTTGAAGTTAATCTGACTAAGTCTGACGAAAAATACTTAACTAATAGGTTGAGTGGGGGATTGACGCCTAGGCAGGTGGTTAATAGTTTTTATTTTGCCATAAAATACCAAGACTTTACTTTTATTAATGCTATTTGTCCTAATGCCTCGTCTAATTTGCTGAAGGAAAGTTGTCAAGATTTATTAGGCTTAAATACGATTATTTTAGAAGGGCAGGCCCAACAAATATTTGCTAATGCTAGTAAGGCTGATGTCACTGCCTATGCTTTAACTGTAGCAGATAGTAATTGTTATAAAGCTGATTATCGTTTTTCCTTGCTTAAGGAAGATGGTTACTGGTTCATAGATGATATTAAGTTAGAGGCTAAGGAGCTTATTAGCCCTAATTCACCTTATAATCCTTATAATATTGAAGTATTTTGTCGGGTATATGAGATATTGGATTTGGATGAGTTATTTGAACTTTTAGAGATGATTGATAATATAAGGGAGGTAACTGAACTACCCTATGGTCTGCACTTGCGAGTTTTCGTTAATGGCGAAGATTTTAATTATGGGGTGTCTTTTTTAAGTGGGGTGATAGCAGACATAATTATTAATGGGGATGAGTTTGTGATTATTAGTAGGGATTATGAAAATCTATTGCAGCTGCATAATTTGTGGTTTTCTACGGAGATGCCTGCCCTACTTACTAGGGGGGAATACCAAGTTGACTTAGTAGCCGCCTATAATTATATTGAAGGTAATTATGTAAGTTTTGAGGATGTTCTAATACTAGATACTAAGAATCTACCAGTAGGTGATGAATTTCGTTTTGTGACAACTATCTATCTGGTTAAGGATTATAAAAAGGTTTTTGACCATATTAACAATATTCCTAATATGACCGTTATAGCCGATAATGATTATCATATTTTTTACCAATATGAATACAAAGATGGGGATAAGGCCTTACTAGCTGAATATGTTTTAGGACCAGAATGGCTGACTTTATCGGCCTTTGGACATGCGGATATGTCTTTGGTTAGGCAATCATTAGAAGTATTTTTACATGATTCTTTAGAATTAGATGGTGTGGAGATTAGGGAGCATGGGTTTTTCGATATTTTAACGATAGAAATGAAAAAAGCTTACCCCAATTTAGAAAATTTCCTAAAGGAGTTGTATCTTACTAAGTGGTATTATTCTAGCTTAGAGACTTTGGATGGGCTAAGTCCCTTAGAAGCTACTAAAACGGAGGAAGGTACTAAACTTTTATGGCGTTTGATAAAAAAAATACACCAAAATGAAACTATAAATTTAAATCGGGGTAAATATAATACTATTCGAGTAAAAGAATATATAGATATTATTGAAAAAAAACAAGAAAAAGATAAATAATGATTGACAGCAGGACTTCCTTAAAATATACTGTATAGAAATCAATAATAAGCTATGATGGGAAAAACTTGTGAGGTCACTTAAGTACAGAGAGCTGGGCTAGCTGCAAACCAGTATTAATATCTCATAGGGCATCATCTCGGAGCTGCTATCTGAAAGGTATTTTATCTAGTAGGTGGTGCCGGACGCAATAAGTTCGTTAACAAGTAAGCATTATTTATATGCAGACTACAAGTGGTTATGTTTTTATATATAACAATCAGGGTGGTACCGCGGGAAATACCTCTCGTCCCTATTGAATAGGAACGAGGGGTTTTTTGTATATATACCCCGCAAGTAAAATTTCTTCCGTGTCATTCTGACACTCGCAGAGTGAAAGAATCTTAAAAGGAAGGTCATTAACTTAAGCAAATCCAAAGCTAATGGAAGAAGTATTATTAGCTCGAGAAAAAACAATTAATCTAATTTAACCTAGGGGGAAAGATCCTTCACTTCGTTCAGGATGACATATAGTAGGGAATTCAGGATGACATATAGCGGAAGTGCAGGATGATAATATGGTGAAAGTTTAGGATGACATAAGGCTAAGGTTTAGAAAGAGTATTATTAGCTCGAGAAAAAAATAAAGATATGAAGGAAATTTAATAGCTTAAATAAACAATTCTTTAGTTAAAGGGGAGTAAGGTATGCAAAGCGAAATTGTAAAAAAGGGGTTAGAAAAAGCACCACATCGTTCACTTTTTAAGGCCATTGGCTTAACAGATGAAGAATTAGCTAGACCTTTAATCGGGATAGTTAACTCCCACAATGATATAGTGCCAGGACATATTAACCTAGATAAAATTTCTGAGGCGGTCAAGGCTGGCGTTTTAATGGCTGGTGGTACCCCCTTAGAATTCCATACTATTGCGGTTTGTGATGGTATTGCCATGAACCATACAGGGATGAAGTATTCCTTAGCTAGTCGGGAACTAATTGCCGATACGGTTGAAATTATGGTAACCGCCCATGCTTTTGATGCCTTAGTCTTTATTCCTAACTGTGACAAGGTAGTACCTGGCATGTTAATGGCGGCCGCTAGGCTTAACCTGCCTGCTGTTTTTATTAGTGGTGGACCTATGTTAGCAGGTAAATTTCAAGACGAGGCAGTAAGTCTATCCCAAGTATTTGAAGGGGTTGGTTCGGCTACGGCTGGTAAGCTTAACTTAGACCAATTACACGATTTGGAGGAAAATGCCTGTCCTACTTGTGGTTCTTGTTCGGGTATGTTTACTGCTAATTCTATGAACTGTCTAACCGAAGCCTTGGGAATGGGGCTACCTGGTAATGGTACTATTCCTGCGGTCTATTCGGAAAGGATTAGACTAGCGAAAAAGGCTGGTCAGCAGGTAATGGAATTATTGAAGGCTAAGCTAAGACCCTTAGATATAATGACTGCAGAGGCTTTCCGTAATGCTATCCATGCTGATATGGCCTTGGGCTGTTCAACTAATTCGGTACTCCATTTGCTAGCCATTGCCGATGAGGCTGGGGTTAAATTAGACTTAAATCTTTTTAATGAAATAAACAAAGTTACCCCTCAATTATGTAAGCTTAGTCCAGCTGGCAGTCATCATATAGAGGACCTGTATTGGGCTGGCGGTATTTCTGCTATTTATAATGAACTGCATAAAAAAGACTTAATTAATACTAGTGTGATAACGGTTACGGGTAAAAGTCTAGCCGATAATATAGTTAATAATCCCGTACTTAATAATGAGGTTATTCGACCTATAGATAATCCCTATAGTGAAAATGGTGGGTTAGCCATCCTCTTTGGCAATTTAGCACCAGAAGGTGCGGTAGTCAAAAGAGGGGCTGTTGCTCCCGAAATGATGGTTCATGAAGGGCCTGCGAGGGTTTTTGATTCCGAAGAAGAGGTTGTGGCAGCTATTTTAGCAGGGAAGATTCTTAAAGGTGATGTTGTGGTCATTCGTTATGAAGGTCCTCAAGGTGGACCTGGTATGAGGGAGATGCTGACCCCTACTTCTGCTATAGCTGGTATGGGCTTGGATAAGGATGTAGCTTTAATTACTGATGGTCGTTTTTCAGGAGCTACCAGAGGAGCGTCTATTGGACATGTATCCCCTGAAGCTTCTGTAGGCGGTGTAATTGCTTTAGTCGAGGAAAACGATCTGATACGAATAAATATTCCAGCTTGCCAGCTGGAGCTAGTAGTTGATGATGAAACACTCAAAGCTAGAAGAAACTTATGGAAAAAACCTGAACTGAAAATAAAAACTGGATATATGAGTAGATACGCCCGAATAGTGCAATCAGCAAGTACTGGAGCAATATTTGAGAAATAATAAACTATTTTTTAAATGCGGGCTGAAGCAAAAGGCCCGCTTATTTTTTATATACTTAATTTCCCCGTATCCTTTTTTAGACGGGATTATATAGAAATGTGGTCTTATTATGATGGAGGTGACTTTATGAAGTTAAAAGGTGCTGAGATTTTACTTCATTGTTTGCAAGAAGAAGGGGTTGACACGATTTTTGGTTACCCTGGTGGGGCGGTTTTGCCTATTTATGATGCTTTATATAATTCTGATATTAGACATATACTAGCTCGTCATGAGCAAGGGGCAGGACATGCCGCTGATGGATATGCAAGGGCGACAGGTAAGGTAGGTGTATGCCTAGTTACTTCTGGTCCTGGAGCTACTAATTTGGTAACAGCTATTACGACAGCCTATATGGATTCCATTCCTATAGTCTGTTTTACTGGGCAAGTAGGTAGTTCTCTAATAGGCAAGGATGCCTTTCAAGAAGCTGATATTACTGGAATTACCCTGCCTATAACTAAACATAATTACTTAGTAGAAAGGACCGAAGATTTAAGAGATATTGTTAGGGAAGCTTTTTATATTGCAAGAACTAATCGTCCAGGTCCTGTAGTAGTAGATTTGCCTAAGGATGTCATGGATAAGGTTATTGATTTTGAACCTAACGGTCAGGAGGAAATAAATATCCGGGGCTATCGGGTTATGAAGGGTTACAATTCTGGACAGATAATTAATGCGGTGGAACTTATTAAAAAAGCTACTAGACCTGTCTTATATGCAGGTGGAGGAGTTATAGCTTCTGAAGCCGCGGAAGAATTAAGGGAATTAGCTGAAAAAAGGCAGATTCCCGTTACTATGACTTTAATGGGTTTAGGTGCTTATCCTGGTAATAAGGCATTATCACTAGGGATGCTGGGTATGCATGGGACTAAGTATGCTAATTATGCGGTAAGCGAGTGTGATTTGTTAATAGCGGTAGGGGCTAGATTCGATGATAGAGTTACTAGTAAAATAGATGATTTTGCCCCCCAGGCGAAAATTATCCACATAGATATTGATGCGGCCGAGATAGGCAAGAATGTGGATATTAATGTGCCTATTGTAGGGCAAGTTAAGGAAGTATTGCAAGCCATTAATGCTAAGTTAGGGGAAGTTCCAGAAGGGCATAATAAGGAATGGCTAGAAACAATAGAAAGATGGAAGGATGCTTATCCTTTAAGGTATCCTAGTTCTTCTGATGGCAGGTTAATGCCCCAACATATTATTGAAAAGGTTTATGAACTTACTAATGGGGAAGCTATTATTGCTACTGAGGTAGGTCAAAATCAGATGTGGACAGCCCATTATTATAAGTTTAAAGAGCCTCGTACCCTCTTAACCTCAGGGGGCTTAGGTACTATGGGCTATGGTTTCCCAGCAGCTATAGGGGCTAAGGTAGCCGCACCTGATAAGGTAGTTATCGATATTGCTGGTGATGGTAGTATTCAGATGAATATCCAGGAATTGGCAGTGGCTGTAGAACAAAAGTTACCTGTTATCATATGTATTTTAAATAATCATTTTTTAGGTATGGTTCGTCAATGGCAAGGTCTATTTTACGAAAAAAGATATTCCTATACGGATATGAGCCATCAGCCTGATTTTATAAAGCTAGCGGAAGCTTATGGTGCTATCGGAATTAGGGTTACTGAATATGACGAAGTAGAAGCTGCGATTAAAAAAGCTTTAGCTAGTAAGGATAAACCTGTAGTGCTTGATTTTTGGGTAGCTAAGGAAGCTGATGTATTTCCTATGGTTCCCTCTGGGGCATCTCTTATGAACATGATAGGAGGCGACTAAAATGGCGAAGGCTAATAAACATACTTTGGCAGTAACTGTGGAAAATAAGCCTGGTGTTTTGACTAGGGTAACGACTTTATTTCGCCGTCGGGGCTATAATATTGAAAGCTTAGCTGTAGGTGCTACTGAAGACCCTAATATTTCTCGTATGACTATAGAAGTTGATGGCGATGATAAAATTATTGAACAGGTTACTAAGCAATTATATAAATTAATTGATGTTATTAAAATAGTGGATATTACTGAAGAACGCTCAGTTGACAGGGAATTAGTATTAATTAAGGTTAGGGCTGATACTAATGTACGGGCAGAGATTGTGCAGATTGTAGAAATATTTAGGGCCCGTATTGTAGATATTGGTCGTACTACTTTAATAATAGAAGCTACAGGTGATGCAGGAAAAATCTCTGCTATAGAGGATTCACTAAGGCCTTTTGGGATTGTGGAATTAGTCCGTACTGGCAAGATAGCTATGGTTAGAGGAACTACAAAATAATAATTATTTTAAGGAGGAAGTTTTAAAATGGTAAAAATGTATTATGATGCTGATGCTAATCTCGATTATTTAAAGGGTAAAACTATTGCGGTTATGGGCTTCGGTTCTCAAGGACATGCTCAGGCTCAAAACTTAAAAGATAGTGGGCTAGATGTAATAGTCGGAATTAGAAAGCCTTTTGATGATGCTACCCAAGCAGAATGGGAGGCAGTTATTAGTGCTGGCATTACTCCGATGACAGTAGCTGAGGCGGCTGAAAAGGCGGATATTATTCATATTTTATTACCTGACCAGACTCAAAAAATAGTCTATGATAATGAAATTAAACCCTATCTAAAAGAAGGGGATGCCCTTGGTTTTTCCCACGGTTTTAATATTCATTATGGACAAATTGTGCCACCTGCTAATGTAGATGTATTTATGATTGCTCCTAAGAGCCCAGGTCATCTAGTAAGAAGGATGTATGCTGATGGAGCTGGTGTACCTGGTCTAATTGCGATTGAACAAGATTATTCTGGTAAGGCACACGATATAGCTTTGGCCTATGCCTGTGGGATTGGCTGTACTAGAGCTGGGGTTATTGAAACTACTTTTAAGGAAGAAACTGAAACTGACTTATTTGGTGAACAATGTGTCTTATGTGGTGGGGTTACCGAATTAGTTAAGGCTGGTTTTGAAACCTTAGTTGATGCTGGTTATCAACCTGAAATTGCTTATTTTGAATGTTTACATGAATTAAAACTTATAGTTGACCTAATGTATGAAGGCGGTATGGGCTATATGCGTTATTCTATTAGTGATACTGCAGAGTGGGGTGACTATATTAAAGGACCTCAAGTAATTGGTGATGAATCCAGAATTGCTATGTATGAAGCCTTAAAAGAGATTCAAGAAGGTGAGTTTGCTAGAGATTGGTTACTGGAAAACCAAATCGGTCGTCCTAAGTATAATGCCTTAAAACAGATTAATAGTGAACACTTAATTGAAGAAGTTGGAGCAGACTTAAGGGCTATGATGCCTTGGTTAAAGGAATCTAAATAAATATCTATCCACGGCCTAAAAGGATACTGATGGCAGTGGATTTCGGTCTGCTGCCATCAGTAAAATTCTTAATTCTTAATTTAGAACTAAAAATGGAAAGTTTAAAATTCGATATAAATGGGGGTCTTATTATGGCTCAAAGTAACCGTATATACCTTTTTGATACAACCTTACGGGATGGGGAACAATCACCAGGAGTTAGTCTTAATGCAGATGAAAAATTAGAGATAGCTTATCAATTAGCTAGGTTGGGGGTAGATGTGATTGAAGCAGGTTTCCCTATTGCTTCCCCTGGAGATTTTAATGCTGTAAAAAAGATAGCTGATAATGTAAAAGGCACGATTATAGCTGCTTTATGCCGGGCTAACCAAAAGGATATAGACAAAGGCTATGAAGCCTTAAAAGGGGCTGAAGCAGCCCGTATTCATGTTTTTCTGGCATCTTCTGATATTCATTTGAAATATAAATTACAAAAATCTAGGGAGGAAATGCTCAGGCAAGCTGTAGAAAGTGTTAAATATGCAAAAAAGTATTGTTCTGATGTGGAGTTTTCGGCTGAGGATGCTTTTAGAAGTGATATAGATTTTTTGGCTACTGTAGTCGAAGAAGTGATAAAAGCAGGGGCTACCGTAGTAAATTTACCTGATACCGTAGGATATGCGGTGCCAGAGGAATTTGGCAATTTTATTAAGGCTATTTTTAATAGAGTAGCTAATATTAATGAAGCCATTATTAGTGTGCATTGTCATGATGACTTAGGTATGGCGGTGGCTAATTCCCTAGCAGGTCTAGCTAATGGGGCTAGACAGGTCGAATGTGCGGTTAATGGTATCGGGGAAAGGGCTGGTAATGCCTCTTTGGAGGAAATTATTATGGCCTTATATACTCGTAAGCTCTTCTATAATAAGGAAACTAATGTGAATTATAATGAAATTTATCGTACCAGTAGGTTAGTAAGTAGTCTAACTGGTATGTCTATAGCACCTAATAAGGCGATAGTGGGTAAAAATGCCTTTGCCCATGAATCTGGTATTCACCAAGATGGGGTCTTAAAAGAACCTTCAACTTATGAAATTATGAAACCTGAATTGATAGGTATTAGCACGAATAATATTGTTCTAGGCAAACATTCTGGTCGCCATGCCTTTAGGGAAAGGTTAAAAGAATTAGGTTTTGTATTATCTGATTTTGAATTAGATAAGGCTTTTGAAAACTTTAAAGATATTGCGGATAAGAAAAAGGAAATTACGGACGAGGACTTGGAAGCTATCGTGGCAGACAAAGCTTGGGCAATACCAGAGAGATTCAGCTTGGAATATCTACATATATCGAGTGGTACTAATATTATCCCTACGGCCACAGTTAAGTTAGCCATTGAAGATATGTCCTTTGAAGCGGCTTCCACTGGGGATGGGCCAGTTGAGGCAGCCTGCCATGCCGTAGATAAGATTACAGATATATATGGGAAAATGCACAGGTATAAGTTAAATGCTGTTACTAGTGGGAAGGATGCCTTAGGTGAAGTTATTTCCACTATTGAAATAGATGGTAAGATTTATACAGGCCGGGGTTTAAGTACCGATATAATTGAAGCCAGTGTAAAATCTTATATTAATGCAATTAATAGACATTATCATGAGAAACACATTTATAATAATTAGGCATTGGAAAGGAGTTAAGGCATGGGTATGACTATTAGCCAGAAAATCTTAGCTAAACATGCGGGAAGAGATTTTGTAGAAGCTGGCGAATTAATTAATTGTAAAGTTGATGTAGTTTTGGGTAATGACATTACCTCCCCAGTAGCTATTGAAGAATTTAATAAGCTGGGGGTTGATGGAGTATTTGACCGAGATAAAGTTGTGTTAGTTCCTGACCATTTTACTCCTAATAAAGATATTAAGTCAGCAGAACAATGCAAGCTTATGCGTAATTTTGCGAAGGAAAAGGGTATTACTAATTATTTTGAAATAGGGCAAATGGGCATAGAACATTGTTTATTGCCTGAGCAAGGCTTAGCCCTACCTGGTGATCTTATTATCGGGGCTGATTCCCATACTTGTACTTATGGGGCCTTAGGTGCTTTTGCTACTGGGGTAGGTTCTACTGATATGGCGGCTGCTATGGCAACGGGTGAAGCGTGGTTTAGAGTGCCTGAAAGTATTAAGTTTGTCTATTATGGTAACTTACCTAAATGGGTAAGTGGTAAGGACTTAATATTATATACGATAGGTGATATCGGAGTGGATGGAGCTAGGTATATGTCGATGGAATTTACAGGTGAGGTAATCGACAACTTATCTATGGATAACCGTTTAACTATGGCTAATATGGCTATCGAAGCAGGGGGGAAAAATGGGATTGTTGCCCCTGATGATATTACTAGACAATATGTAGAGAAAAGGGCCAAGCGTCCTTATGAGTTTTTAGCTTCTGATGCTGATGCTAAGTATGCGGAAATTAGGGAATACGATGTATCTAAGCTAGAACCTATTGTGGCTTTCCCTCACTTGCCTGAAAATGCGAAAAAGGTGAGTGAAGCTACGCATGTTAATATTGACCAAGTGGTAATTGGCTCTTGCACTAACGGTAGGATTGAAGATTTGGAAATCGCGGCTAATATTTTAAAGGGCAAGAGAGTTCATCCAGAAATTAGGGTAATTATTTTCCCTGGAACCCAGCAAATTTATTTGGAAGCGATGCGAAAAGGTTTTATTGAAAGCTTTATTGAGGCTGGTGCTATTGTTAGTACCCCTACTTGTGGTCCTTGTTTAGGTGGACACATGGGTATATTAGCTAGTGGCGAAAAAGCAGTTGCTACTACTAACCGTAATTTTGTAGGGCGGATGGGACACCCTGAAAGTGAAGTTTATTTAGCTAGTCCTGCGGTAGCGGCTGCTAGTGCATTAAAGGGCAGAATAACTCCACCATGGGAAATATAAGAAGGGGGTTAATATAAGTGAATTTAAAAGGTAAGGTCTATAAGTTTGGAGCAGATATTGATACTGATGCGATAATTCCTGCTCGTTATCTTAATACTGCTGACCCTCAAGAGTTAGCTAAACATTGTATGGAAGATGCGGATCCTAATTTTCCTAGTAAGGTTAAGGCAGGAGATATTATTGTAGCTGATAAGAATTTTGGCTGTGGTAGTTCGCGTGAACATGCTCCTATAGCTATTAAGGCTGCGGGCATAAGTTGTGTAGTAGCCAAGTCCTTTGCCCGCATTTTTTATCGTAATAGCATTAATATTGGTCTGCCTATTTTAGAATGTCCTAGAGGGGTGGATGCTATTAATGAAGGTGATGAAATTGAGGTTGACTTAGTTAAGGGTTTAGTTAAGAATTTGCGTACTGGCGAGGAATATGAGGCAACACCTTTCCCTGAATTTATGCAAGGTATTATGGTTAAGGGTGGACTTATTAATTATGTTAAGGAAAAAATCTAATGTAAAATTTAGGGGCGACCTTAGGTCACCTACTGTAGAAAGGGTGGGTTAATTGTATAAAATCGCAAGTTTACCAGGTGATGGTATAGGGGTAGAAATAGTTCCCGAAGCTATTAAGGCTTTAAATGCTATTACTGAAAGATTTGGACATAAGTTTGAATTTACGGAGGCTTTAATCGGTGGTGCTGCTTATGATGCAGTAGGGCATCCCTTGCCTGATGAAACTTTGGCCTTATGCCAAAAATCTGATGCAATTTTACTAGGTGCTATTGGGGGACCAAAATGGGAAGAGCTTCCTGTGCATTTGCGTCCTGAAGTAGGGGCTTTATTACCACTTAGGAAGGAATTGGGGCTTTTTGCTAATCTTAGACCTTGTATCTTATTTCCTGGCTTAGAACATGCTTCTACTATTAAGGAAGAGGTAATTAAGGGTGTAGATATTCTGGTCTTAAGGGAATTAACTGGTGGTCTTTATTTTGGGGAAAAATCTCGAGAAAAGACGGCTGATGGTGGACAAAAGGCTACAGATATTTTAAGTTATTCTACTTATGAAATTGAAAGAATTGTACGCTTTGCCTATGATGCGGCTAGGAAAAGAAATAATAAGCTATGTTCAGTTGATAAGGCTAATGTTATTGAAACTTCTCGCTTATGGAGGGAAGTAGTGATGGACTTAGCTAAGGACTATCCTGATGTGGAAACTACTCATATGTATGTGGATAACTGTGCTATGCAATTAATTAGAAATCCTGTGCAGTTTGATGTCATTGTTACGGAAAATATGTTTGGTGATATATTAACTGATGAAGCGGCTATGCTTACTGGTTCGATTGGTATGCTGGCTAGTGCCTCTATTGGCGGAGAAGTAGGGCTTTATGAGCCTTCTCATGGCAGTGCACCTGATATTGCAGGACAAAAGAAGGCCAATCCTTTGGCTACCATATTGTCGGCAGCCTTAATGCTTAGATATTCCTTTGATTTGGAAGAGGAAGCTAGTTTAATAGAAAAGGCTGTTAAAACTGTATTAACAGAAGGTTATCGCACTCCTGATTTAGTAGAGCCTGGTAAGCAGGTATTGGATACTGTGCAAATGGGTGATTTGGTAGCTAGCAAAATCTTATCATTATAATCATTTTTAGGAGGGTGAAATGGTTGGGAATACAAAGTTAGATGTAGTTATTTATGACACTACATTAAGGGATGGTTCGCAGGGAGAAGGGATTGCTTTTTCTTCGGAGGATAAGCTTAAAATTGCCCTTAAACTAGATGAATTAGGGGTAAGTTATATCGAAGGGGGCTGGCCTGGCAGTAACCCCAAAGATTTAGAGTTTTTTAGAGAAGTTAAAAAGTTAGAATTTAAAAATGCCCAAATTACTGCTTTTAGTTCTACTAGAAAACCTAATATTAGTATTAGTCAGGATAGTAATTTACAAGCTTTAATAGATTCGGGAGTAGAGGCAGCCACCATCGTCGGTAAAACTTGGGATTTCCATGTTTATCGGGCTTTGGAAACGACTTTGGAAGAAAACTTGAGTATGATAAAAGATACTATTGCATTTTTAAAGGATAAGGGCTTGGAAGTGCTCTTTGATGCGGAACATTTTTTTGATGGCTATAAGCAAAACCCTGATTACGCCTTAGCAGTATTGATGGCTGCGGCGGAAGCAGGTTCGGACTGGTTAGTATTATGTGATACTAACGGGGGGACTATGCCTTGGGAGATTTCTAGTATTATTCCGTCTATTAATGCTATAACTACTATTCCTTTAGGTGTGCACCTTCATAATGATGCAGGCTGTGCGGTTAGTAATTCTTTAATTGCTATCCAAAATGGCTGTAAGCAAGTGCAGGGCACGATTAATGGTTTTGGGGAAAGATGTGGTAATGCGGACTTATGTGCCCTAATCCCTAGCATAGAACTTAAAATGGGGAAAAGGTGTCTGCCTGATGGAAAGCTTAAATCCTTGACTGAGGTATCTCATTATGTGAGTGAAATAGCTAATATGCCCCACCATAATAATCAACCCTATGTGGGATATGGTGCTTTTGCTCATAAGGGGGGAATACATGTTAGTGCCTTACTAAAGGATTCCCAAACTTATGAACATATTAATCCCGAAGAAGTAGGTAATCACAGAAGGGTATTAGTATCGGAATTATCTGGTCTGTCTAATTTATTGTATAAGGCCAAGGAATTTAATCTAGATATTAATAGTTATAATGCTGAAACGCGGAAGGTTATTAAACAGATAAAAGACTTAGAAAATCAAGGCTTTCAGTTTGAAGGTGCTGATGCTTCCTTAGAATTGTTTTTGCGTAAAGGCTTTGGTGAACATGAGGATTTTTTCCAGCTTAATAATTTGAAAATTATTTTAGAAAAGAATGAAAATGATGAAATTATCTCAGAAGCTATGATTAAGGTTACCGTAGGGGATAAGATTTATCATACCGTAGCTGAAGGTGATGGACCAGTTAATGCCTTGGATAATTCCCTTAGAAAAGCCTTACACGAGGTATATCCAGAAATTAAGGAAATGCATTTGAGCGATTATAAGGTTAGGGTCTTAAATGGACATGAAGGAACCTCTGCTAAAGTTAGGGTTTTGATAGAATCTTCTAACCCTACTAATAAATGGAGTACGGTAGGGGTTTCGGAAAATATTATAGAAGCCTCCTGGCAGGCCTTAGTTGATAGCGTTAATTATATGTTAATGAAAAAAGCGGGCTTGGAGGAGTAAGGGCTAATATTAAAAAGGAAAGCAATTATGCTTTCCTTTTTTTATATAGAATTTCTTTAATCAGAAGCCGTAAAAAAGGGAATAGTCAGTATTTTAATTCCATTTAGACTTTTGGTTTTTTTTAATATAAGCTGACCAAAATTAAACTTAATGGTATTATAAAGAACAAGAATGAAAGTGAGCGAACTATTACTTTAGGAGGCTGAGTATGAAAGCGATGATAATGGCGGCGGGGGTCGGTTCCCGTCTAATGCCCCTTACTATGCAGATACCTAAGCCTATGGTTCCTATGGCAAATAAGCCATTAATGGAAAATATAGTGGAAGTCTTGCAAGAGCATGGTTTTACTGACATTATGGCTAACCTACACTATCATGCCAATGTTATTGAAGATTATTTTGCTGATGGTAGCCACTGGAGAGTAAATATGAATTATTCCCTTGAAACGGAATTATTAGGTACGGCTGGAGGAATTAAGAATTGTGAGAACTTTTTAGATGAAACTTTTGTAGTGGTTAGTGGTGACGCCCTAACAGATATTGACTTAAGTAAACTTCTGGCTGAGCATCGGGGAAGGGGAGCCTTGGCAACTATTGCCCTTAAGGAAGTAGCAGAAGTTGAGCATTTTGGAGTGGTGGTTACAGATGAATTAGGGCGGATTAATCAGTTCCAAGAAAAGCCTAGTCCAGAAATAGCTCTAAGTAATTTGGCTAATACAGGTATATATATATTTGAACCAGAAATTTTCAAGTATATCCCCGTAAGGCAATTCTATGATTTTGGTAAGCAAGTTTTTCCTCATTTAGTTAAGATAAAGGCTCCTTTTTACGGGGTTAAGGTGGCAGATTATTGGTGTGATATTGGCAATCTTGATACATATCGCAGTGCCCATAGTGATATTTTACAAGGCTTAGTTAAGGTTTCGACTAAGGGTGACATTAGGGGCTCTGTTAATGGTAAAGTTTTAAGTGGAGAGGGAGTAATAATAGGTAAGGATGTTAGATTAGAAGGAGACATTGTCATAGGGGAAAATTGTATAATTGAAGACGGGGCCAGCCTTAAAGATGCTGTTATATGGTCTAATACACTAATAGGTAAGGGTGCTGTTATAGAGGATTCTGTAATAGGTGAAGATTGTCATATTGGGGAGTTATGCCATATAAGACCCAGCGCCGTAATTGCTGGAGGTTGTGTTTTGGATAAAAATATTACGATTAATACTGGACAAAAGGTTTTTAATAAAACGGTTAATCACAATTTGAATCAGGGTTAAATTAAAGGGCAAATGCCCTTTAATTTTTTGCACGCTTATCACTAACAATCTTTTTATGGGCAATCTATTAACATGATATTTCACTAAGATAATACCTTAATACAAAACAACTATTCGCAAAATTACAAATTATTCGACTTTAAATTATTAGCAGGTTTTATTACATAGTTGGCGAAAAAAAAATAGAAATAGATTAACTTTACTACATTTATTGGCAAGGAAGATTTTGTCTATATTTAGTCATTTTTTGTAGGGATTACCCTCATGGCTGTAGAAATACTAATTATAGATATTAACTAGTATTTTTAAAAAATGAGGCTAATTTTTCTGGAAATATTGAAGCTTAGTTAAGTTAGTAAAGGTTTTAGCAGGGGGGAATTATAATGGAAGAAAATGCATTATTAATAGAAAACACGAGTAATAGTCATAACAGGTTATTCAAGGCTACGGTTATTATTGTTGTATTGGCTTCTATTGCTACTACAGGGATATATTTAAGTGGTACGGGTTCTGATAGTTTAACACCTATGAGCATAGTTAGGATAGTGGTAGCTTCCTTAACTATCCTATTAGTATCTTATTTATTAGTAAATAAATTCAGGGACAGGGGTTTTTCTAAATATATTTCCGTTACTATGGTTGCTTTAATTATGTTCTTTTTCTGTGCGACGATGACTGGAACTACAGAAGCATTTGCCATCTTTTATTTGGTAATGGGTTTAAGTGTTTTGTTTGTGGATGTTAAGGTTACAGTTTTTGCCGCAGTATTGACCTTCGTCTTGCATACTCTTCTGATTGTGCTTTTTCCTGAAGTAATACCAGCTGGTAAAGTAGGAGCTATTTTGGGGCTTAGATATTTCGGTTTTTTATGGTTTGCTATAGCGGCTGTAGTTATTACTAATGTTTTTAGAAGCTTATTATTCCAAGCGATTGATAAGGAGGCGGCTGCTACAGCTATGGCAGTGGACTTGCAAGATGCTGCTCAACTTATAGTGGAAGAATCTGAATTACTTAATACTGCTTCTGTCCAACTGCTCGGCTTAGCTAATAATACGGGTAAGGCTGCCGAACAAGTTAGTGCCTCGGTTGATTTGCTTGCTATGTCAGCTACTGATCAGGCTAACCATGCTACTAATACGGCTGGCATAGTTCGTCAAATGTCTGATGGGCTAGAATCGGCTAGCAAGAATGTGGAATCGGTAAGTAATGAATCTTATCAATTTAGGGAAATAGTTAAGCAAGGCATAGTAACTATGGAAAACCAAAGTAAGTTTATGGAAGAAAGTATATCTGCCCAAGCTTCAGTAAGTAAGGCGGTATATAATTTAAGTGATAAGTCTAAGGCCATTGAAAATATTGTAGAATTAATAAATAATATTGCTGGACAAACTAATTTATTGGCCCTAAATGCTGCGATTGAAGCAGCCAGAGCAGGTGAAGCTGGACGAGGATTTGCCGTAGTTGCTGAAGAAGTTAGGAAACTAGCCGAGGAATCTGAACAGGCTACCCAAGGCATTAATGAACTTATTGCGGAAATTCAAACTGATATCGGGGAAACTGTCGTAGAAATTAATAGGTCTAATGAGATTACGGCGGAACAAGGTGTAGCGGTAAGGGAAAATCACCAAATGTTTACTTCTATCGAAAAGGGAGCTGGGAAAATAGATCTGGCTATTCAAGAAATTACGGCGGTTTTAGAAGAAGTTATAGCCTCGACTAATGAAGTGGTAACAGAGGTGGAAAATATCTCGGCTACAACCCAGGAATCGGCTGCTAGTACTGAGGAAATAACAGCTTTGGTAGCCCAGCAAGAAGCTGCAGTAAATGAAATTGTAACTATGTTAGCGAATATTGATAATTCAGCGGAAAATTTATGCCAAATGGCGAATAAAATAGATGATACTAAAAATAATTGTAAAGCTGTAGCCAATGATTAATAATATATTTAATGATAGTTAAGCAGTGAAATTTATAAATTAGGTTTCACTGCTTTTTTGTGGATTTTTATTTCGCATAAATTGGTGAAAAAGGATAAAAAGAAGCATAGTTTGCAAATAAGTTAAATAAAAAGCAGGAAAAACTATAAAAAACCAGAATATAGCTTATTAAAATGTCTTAGGGGGTTTTCCATGTTTTGTAGAAATTGTGGTACACCAATGTCGTCAGAGTATAATTTTTGTAAAAATTGTGGTTTTAAAAACGATTATAGCCTTAAGGAAAATAATAATAGCTTATTAGATATAACAAATGGGCCTAGTGAAGTACAGACGGAAACATTGAACAATGTAAATAATGGCATTATTGATGACTTAGCTGCTGTTAAGGACTTAGACGATGATAGCACTGACAATGATGATGAATTTCGTGTTAGGGATGAGAGTGATATATCTGCAATATCAGATGAGTCAACACAATTGTTATTATCTGATGTAGCTACAGTTACTACAAAAAAGTTTAATCCTGTAAAAGTAATATGGTTTTCTCTAGTGGTTTTATGCTTATTGTTGGCTGGGGGAGGAGTCTTTTATTTTAATAAAATAAGCAGTCCTGAACAAGTATTGGCGGATTTTGCAATTTATATGGAAAAAGGTGATTATGACAAGGCCTTTAATAAGTTAGGAATAATATCACGCCATCAAGCGGCTGAGCCTCTAACTGATAAGGAGAATTTTGTAGAATGGCAAAACATACTAGATGATAAATATGGTGCCATAGAAGAGGTAGAAATAAAAGAAACTACTATATTTGACCGAGGATATAAATCTGGGCAAGCTACTGGAAGTAGCCTGATTAAATTAAAAAGGGGCTCACATACGGATAATATTAATGTGCGACTTACATCATCACTGAAATATAGAGTAATACCTGATTGGAAACTCGCTTTTCCTACAGAAGTTTTAAATCTGGCTTATTTGGATATTCCTTTTAATACAGATATCTATATTGATGGAATTAAAATAGGCAGTTATGAAGAAGAAAAAGTTGAAAAATATAAAGTAGAGACTTTTGCTGGAAAACACCTAATAACATTTAAGATAGATATTGCTGAAGCTTTGGAAATATTTCCTCAAGATTATCTGGACAATCTTAATCATTATGATTTTAAAATTAAGGATGAAGAAAGGGAGGCTATTGAAAATGTATTACAGGAGATAACTGCAGGTCGTGTGCAGGCTTGGAACAGTCTAGGTCAAGAAACGATTGGACTGCAAGAACTTAGTAGCAGTGCTGCCTACGCTAATTATGCTACTACCGTTAAAGATGAAATAGATAGCTTTTTGTCTTATGTAGATTATAGTGGTTCTGAATTAATCTCCTATAACTGCCAAATGAAAAGCTTGGAGTTCGAAGACTTGATTGTAAAAGGGGAGAATCTGGTAGAAGTAGTGGTCCATGAAAACCTATCGATTACAGCAAAATATAAGGAGCCTTATTATTACCCATATTATTATTATGGTGCAGATGAATATTATGAAGATGTAGTTGAAGGTGAATCAGAGGATTCCATAACATATTTATTAATTAAAGCAGAGGGGGGATGGAAGATAAAGG
>JAAYRQ010000151.1 GCA_012518685.1 Syntrophomonadaceae bacterium
AAAAAAGTATTAATGTAAACTGCAAAACCAAAGACAAAAGATAAAAAATAAGAGGGCAAAATAAGCCATCAAGAAAAATTAAGAGAAAAGTAAAACAGTTTACATAATACTTATTATCGGAAGTTGAAAAAGTAGCACAAAATATAGAACTTAGCCATGTTTTTAAACACTTAAGCTAAGTTCTTTTAATAATAATATTAAATTAGTTATGTTATACTTATATAAATCTCATTTTTTGATTAATGATATGTTCTTTTTCGGCTGTCCATAAGGTTTCCGAATTTGTAATAAAATCTAAAAACTCTTTTTTTAGACCAGAAAAGTTTTCATTAGCTCTAGTTATGACTTCCATATCCCAAGCTAATTGTAAGTCCTCTACATCAATTTTTAATAAGTTGCCTTCATCAATTTCTTTCTTGACTACTGGATAAGGCACTAATGAAACACCTTTATTACGCATTACGGCAATTTTTATAGCTTCCCAATTAGTGATTTCAGTAACGATATTAAAATCAGCAAAACTTAATCCAATAGTTTTTAAATATTCATCAACAAAAAGTCTTATAGAGGATTCCTCTTCTCGGGCTATAAAAGGTTTTGTAATTAAATCATTAATAGTTAGACTATCAATGTTTAACCATTCGTTTCTAGGCGGAACAATTAAAACTAACTGATTGCTTTCTAATTTAATTTTTTTAATGTCAGAATAATTAGCTAAACTTCCTTCAACAACTCCAATGTCTATTGTTCTTTCTCTTATATCTTCTATAATGTCTTGTCCATGTCCAATATCCAATCTTATATGAACATCAGGGTTAAATTCTTTAAAAGTTATAATTGCTGATGGCAAAAAGTAATTGCCAGCCGTGTAACTAGCCCCAACATTAATAAATTCTTTACTGAATCCACTGACCTTAGCAATTTCATTTCCCATTTCTTCATAAATTGATAAAATTTTCTCTCCGTATTCATAAAAAATTTTCCCTGCTTCAGTAAGCCTAACCCCAGTATTACCTCGCTCAAAAAAAGTTACATCAAAATTTTCTTCTAGTGCTTTTACTTGCGAGCTTATAGCAGGTTGTGTAAAATTAAGGATTTTAGCAGCTTTAGTAAAACTTTTAGCTTGGGCAATAGTTCTAAATACTTCAAATTGGTTTATGTTCATTATTTGCACTACCCTTCAAATCTTGTGTTAGATATCATGTTAAAGCTATAAAAAAAGTTTATGTCTTACAACTATATGTTATCAGAATAATAACAATTATCAAGCTAATTTATCGTATTAATAAATTTTATTCCTTATTAATAAGAAAATTGTTGATAAAGAGTTTATTTGTTAAAATACCAATATTAATTAACTATAAAATAGGAGGTTATATGTTTATTTTTTATGGCACTATAGAATTTCATTTACCTCATTCTACTTCATTAAAAGAAAAACGCAAAACTATAAACAGTATAATTGACCGTTTGAGAAAAAGAATGAATATTTCTATTAGTGAAATTGATTATCATGACTTTTGGCAACGCTCTAAAATAGGTTTCGCAATAGTAAATTCTAATAATAAAGAATTAGCAAGATATTTAACTTATATTAATGACACTCTTTTTAACCACTCTTTTGATATTGATATTACTAGTTTTGATTATGATGTAATTAGCGTCAATTAGCCATTACCATAATTTACTATTCCTTTCCTGCAGGAAATTGTCATTTTTTGTGGAAATTAGGTCTTACTTGCTTTATTTCCACAAAAATTATTATTAGGAAAGGAATGATAAAAAATGATAAAAGTAAGTAAGTTTTCTATTTTCTCTAAGTCTGCAATTATTTTGTATTTTTTTATTGCGACAATACTTCTCTTTTTTACTACTGATGTAACAGCTAAAACTATTTCGTATTCAGACCCTATAAGTTACACGGTGACTACTTATGAGGCTTCTACCTCCTCCCTAGAATATTTGCCTACTGAAATACTAGAACCAGATGGAAGTAGCTCATATTTTAGATATAAGGCTGTTGAAGGAATGTCACCAAAACCCGATCCTGCCCCCGTCGCTACTATTGAAACAAAAACAGTAGCGAAAGCTAGTAAGTATGAAACAAAGTTATATATTATTGATAGCGGTATCAAAGGTCCAGTAGTAATGATAATAGGCGGTGTACACGGAAATGAACCTGCAGGCTATATGGCAGCTGCAAAAGTTAAAAACTATAATCTTAAAAAAGGTAAATTATTAGTATTGCCTGAAGCTAATAAATTAGCAATAGAAGCTGGTCGCCGGTATGCTTCAGGGGGAAGTGATTTGAATCGTCTGTTCCCGCAGTCGAAATCCGCTTCCCCTAAGAATATTCTAGCTAAGGATATTTACAATATTATAAAAGACAATAATGTAGATTGGTTAATGGATATGCACGAAGGCTTTGATTATTATAAAAATACGGCGACCAACTCCGTTGGACAGACTATTATATATTATCCTGCAAATAATGCTATAAGTACAGTTGAAGATATTGTAAAACACTTAAATAATGATATTCCTAAATCCCTGCACAAATTTACTATTTTAAGATATCCAGTACAAGGTAGTGTGGCGAGGAGTAGTGCAGAATTTTTAGGAGTAAAAAGTTTTATTTTTGAAACATCGATGAAACAAACCCTTGCTACCCGAATCTCTTTACAAGAAAAAGCCGCCCAAAAATTATTAAGCAATTTGGGAATGTTATAGTGGTTTCATTAGTTTCTTCTAACTCGAGTTGGAGTTATAATTCTTCCTCCTACAATATTAGAATTTCTAGTATTATTACTTGTAGAAGTAGTTCTATTTACTCGATTTGAGGGCGAGCCAACTCTTGATACAGATATTCTCGTACTGCGTGTAACTGCCCGTTCAACTCTACGATTAGGGGCTGAAGCAGTTACACTTGCGGTAACGGGAGCAGTAGCTGGTATAGGTTTTTTCGTAAAAGTTTTGCTGGTGGTACTAATCTTCCAAGATTTTCTGAAATCTGTTTTCTCATTCCACTTAATATTGCCTATTATCATTTCAGGAATAATTTCTAATTCGTCCGCAAACCTACTATACATATCTGTATTTTCAATATTGCCCCATAGGCTATAAAAACAGTTCATAAAATATTCCTGGTCTCCATTATAAAAAGCTTCATAAGCGGTAACATTATTAAGATAGTTTTTAGATAGATAGGGATATCTACTAACTACAATCTTGGCTAGGCATAATATAGCGGTAGCAATTTTTTGTGATACTAGCCAGCTACCAGGTGTCCTATATTCAAAGCCTCCATGGTCTTTTACCCGATAATCCGCAATAAAACCATATTTTTTACGCCTTTTAGCAGCTGTTATAGGATCCTCAATTAGGAAAATAATTAACCCTAAATAATTATCTAAGGCTCTTAAAACTGAAGCATTAATTTTTATATTACTAAAATGAATATGTCCACCTATAGAATAACCATTCATTGGTTGGCTGCCCGCTACCCATTTGACATTTTTATAGGGTGCTAATTTACTAGCACTAGATAAGGCTATTTTAATGTTATCAATCAATTCTAAAGGTGAAGCGGCTGGCTTAGGTCTAATTTCAGCTATAGGTCGTTGTTGGCGACTGGGAATCCTTATATTATCACAACCAACTATTCCATCCCTAGGAAAGAACTCTGAAGCTGCTATCATTTTGCCGTTTTTACTGTTAAACAGCATAAACTCTGGATCAGCACCCAAGATTATTTCCCTTGTAAGCAAATCATTTTCTAAATTATAAAAATCAATAAACATTTCGGTTAATGAGTTAATATCTTTTTCTCTTATGATAGGGCTAGGATTGATTCCTTGCACCTTTAAGCGTCTTTTACTAGTTAATACTACAGTTACAATTCCCATATCTAGTCCAACAAGATAAAGGGACTTCTTGGCCATTTCGGCAATTTTTGAATTTTCAGTTTCTCTAATATACTTAGTAGCACCTTTTGATTTTGCAGCTATGGTTAAGCGGATACTAATTATTTGCAAATCGCATATTAAAACCTCATAAGTTCTTATAACTGTATCCGATTTTGAGAAATCAGAAGCTATGTTATTAATGGTGAGTATTTTTTCCATAGTATCGTTTTCTAGGCTGTTTAATATGGCTGCTGTATTATTTATATTCTTAGTTATTTTAGACATTTCATCCTTAATACTAATTTCTAAATAATTTTCACCTTGTATTATAATTTCCCGAGTTGAGATATTAGAAAATTTTTCAGGTAAAATTTCTGATAAATATAGACCTGTTTCATTAGGAAGATAGTTAATATTAATGTTCATTAAAAATCATTCCTTAATATTTATTTGTGCTAGATAAATAAAATAATCTACTAGGTATTGTAAGTGGCGAAATCTTATTTGTTCTTCGTCAAAACTAGCAGGTTTTGAATTAACTTCTAAAATCCACAGTTTTCCATCCTTATCTATACCTATATCAAAAGAAAGAATAGCTAAATTAATGTCTAGTCTTTTTTCTAATTCAACTGGGATAGTGAAAGCAATTAATTTTAATTGACGATTAATATCGGTTTTTTTAGCATCATCACCAGCGAAGGTTTTGTTAATAACATCTTCAAATACAGCTGCTGTACCACCATTTGGAACATGGGTAACAAATCTATTTTTACCAGCAATGCGAACTCCTACCCCAGTTATTACCCAACTGCCATTACCATCTTTCTGAAATTGAGCTCTTAAATCATAGACACGATCATCGAAAGTTGTTAAATCTATACCCTCTTGTATTAGATAACGGTTTTCCTTTGCACCTATGCGGGTTAGTCCTTCAAATAAATTATAAAAGGAATTTGTTGAAAACCATTTAGGCATTTTTACTTCAGCTTTGGAGTATTGGTAGCTACCATCATCTTTTATAATTATTTTTATAATTCCTTGTCCCCTGCTACTATTAATTGGCTTTAAAAAAATTTCATTATGATTTTGTATCATCAATCTTAAGTTTGAACGATTAAACTTCATGGTTTCTGGAAGAAACTTTTTTCCTAGTGCAAAGTTGGATAAAGCATCATTAACTTCCCATTTATTAAGAAAACGACTATTAAAAACATAGACATTAGGATTGCTAGTACATTTTTCTAGTAGTGTTTTTACATTATTTCGGTTTTCTATACTACGATATTGAATGCGGTTGTATATTATGTTAGGAATACTATAATTGCCAGATATCCATTTGCCATTATTATTGAGTGTGTATCCTTTAATAATTTTCTTTTTCCAATTAACCCCCTCAGCATAAAAAAGAAAGACTAATAAGCCATGATTATGGGCATAATTAATCATTTCTTTATATAGTCGTCCATTTTTTCCTTTAGGTATAGGATTTTCTGCATTCCTATTTGAAGTTAAAATTCCTACACTTGGGCCTAACCTTACATAATTATTCCTTATATGATAAGGTAAATAAGCTTTACTAGGCACTAATAATTTTTTCGCTAAAGTCGGCTCTAAATTAATAAAATTATTAGGAGTGATATTAATTTTTGATACAGTGGTCATACCTGCTATTTCCAAAGTTACCGTATCTTCATTAAGTTTTTCTAGCAATTTCTCATTTATTTGTATTCTGTTTTTGCTACTATTGGGCATTATATGACCCCTTTACTTATATTTTAATTTATAATATGAGAAAAATTGATATACCGTGCCATAAAGAAATAAATTTACATAAAAAAAGCCGTTACTACGGCTAAAATATTTCATAATGATTAAATTACTTTTTCCAGTAATCAGGCATAAATAGTATTAATAATGGAAATATCTCCAATCTGCCTAAAAGCATTATTATAGCTAATACATACTTACCTATACTAGGAAGAAATGCATAATTATTTGCAGGACCCACTAATCCAAAGGCAGGACCCACATTACCCATACAGGAAGCAGTTGCTGTAAAACTAGTTAATAAGTCTAATCCTAGTGCCCCCATAATAATAGTTCCAGCTATTATTATCATAATATATACAAAGAAAAACTGTAAAACATTAATTATTAAGGCATCGCTCAAAACTTTATCACCATAACGCTGGGGAAATAAAGCACGAGGATGAATCATATATCTTAGTTCAATTTTGGCCCTTTGCAGCATAATTAAGTAGCGTCCTACCTTAATATTGCCTGAAGTTGAACCTGCACAAGCCCCCATAAACATTAAGGATAAAATAATTACATGATTTAAGCTAGACCAGGTTACATAATTCCCAGTTGTGAATCCAGTGGTAGTAATAATGGACACTACTTGAAAAAGGCTGTTTCTAATGTTATCCCCTATATTGTAATAGTTTGCCAAGCCAACCATACTTAAAACCGTAGCAATAATAATTATTATTAAATAGAAATTAAATTCTTTGTTTTCAAAATATCCTTTAAAGGAAAATCGCTTGTAAGCTAGGTAATGTAAGGAAAAGTTCGTACCACCAATAAACATAAATAAGATTATTACCCATTGGATAGCAGGACTGTAAAAGCCCATACTTGCATTTTTGGTGGAAAATCCGCCTGTAGCCATAGTGGAAAAAGTATGACACAGGGCATCAAAAATATCCATTCCTAAAACATATAATATAATGAAAAGTATTATGCTTATAACTACATAAGTTAGCCATAGAAACTTGGCTGTATCTTTAATTCTAGGACTTATTTTATTAGCTATAGGTCCAGGAATTTCATTTTTAAATATTTGATTAGCCCTAACCCCCATACCCACAATAATCGCTACAAATAAAGCCATTATGCCCATGCCACCCAGCCATTGGGTTAAGCTCCTCCAAAATAATATGCTTTTAGGCAATGATTCTACATCGCTAAAAATAGTTGCTCCAGTAGTGGAAAACCCAGAAACAGTTTCAAAAAAAGCATCTGCATAGGATAAAACCTGAGTACTTACAAGATAAGGCAAAGACCCGAATATAGAGGCTACAATCCAGCCAATACCTACTATAGCAAAACCTTCCCTATAGTTAAGTATATAATTATGTTTATTAATTATACCCAAGACAATGCCGGTAACCAGTGTTAGTAGAGCAACTAAAAGCAATCCAGAAAAAACATCTTCTTTATAATAAAATGCTATAAAAACTGTAGAGAGCATAGCAAAACCAATAATTACGATGATTTTGCCAATGTTATTAAGGATTACTTCACTTCTTACCACCAACTTTTTCCCCCATTAATAAATAGTTTCTCTACTTTGTGGATACTTTTAGGTAAGGTAAAGACTAATAAATGATCGAAAGGATTAATAACACTATCTCCATTAGGAATTATTACTTCGTCATCCCTGACAATAGCACCAATGACAGAGCCTGTAGGAAACTTAATTTTTTTCAGACTTTTACCAACCGCAATGGAATTAGGTTGGGCATATAATTCTAACATTTCCGCTTTTTCCTCACCTAATACGGTAACCGACACGATATCGCCTCTTCTAACATATTTTAAAATGGCCCCAGCAGTTATAATTCTAGGGCTTAGTACGATATCTATACCTATTTGCTGCATCAGAGGCATAATATCGGTACGCTTAACCTTAGCAATAGTTTTTTTAACTCCTAAATTCTTAGCGATAAGTGAGGATAATAAATTAATTTTATCATCATTAGTAACTGCTACGAATAAATCAGTTTGCTCTATATTTTCAGCTTTTAATATATCTAAATCACTACCATCAGCATTAATGATTAAAGAATTTTTAAGACGAGCAGAAGCTTCCCTAGCTTTTTTAGCGTTTTTTTCAATCACCTTTACATTAATAGGCAAATGCTCCTTTTCAATTATTTCGGCTAAATAGCACCCTGTTCTGCCTGCTCCTAATATAGTTAGATTATCTACTTTTCTTCTATGAATATTAAAAACTTTTAGTACATCCGACATCTCATCTGCCTTAGCTATAATATATAGTTGATCACCTACCAGAATTTCATTATTTCCATTGGGTACAATCATATTGTGTTCACGAACTATAGAAACAATAACATATTTAGCAGTGTTTAAATCCATTAATTTCAGCCCTGCTACTGGTGAATCTTCAGTAATTAAAATAGCTAAAAGTTGTATCTTACCATCTGCATAATAGTCACATTCAAGTGCCTCTGGATTTTTAACTATTTTGGCTATTTCATAAGCTGTAACCCGTTCAGGATTAATAATTAAATCTATGCCTAGCAAAGCCTCGGGAGAAAAATGGGGAGTTTCAACATAGTTAATATTTCTCACCCTAGCAACAGTGGTTTTAGCACCGTATTGTTTTGCTAGAAGGCAAGCAATCATATTAAGTTCATCTATTTCTGTTACTGCGATTACTAAATCTGTATGTCTAACTCCTACCGATTCTAAAACCTTCCAAGATGCACCATTACCATTTATAACCTGTACATCTAAAAGTTCCTCAACAACAATCGCTCTTTCCTCATTCTCTTCTATTACAATAACATCATGTTCTTCTAATGATAGTAATTGTGCTATGCTAAATCCAACTTTACCAGCACCAATAATTATAGCCCTCATAATCACGCCACCTAAATATTAAATCTAAAATGTACTATATCCCCGTCTTTTACAATATATTCCTTGCCTTCAAGTCTAAATAAGCCCTTTTCTTTAACAGCAGCCATACTTTCAAATTCTATGAAATCATTGTAATCTACTACTTCAGCTCTGATAAATCCCCTTTCGATGTCTGAGTGAATTTTACCAGCGGCAATTTTGGCAGTACTGCCTTCACTAATCGTCCAAGCTCTAACCTCTATTTCTCCTACAGTAAAGAAAGATATAAGCCCTAAGCTTTGATACATACTTCTAGAAATTCTGACAATACCCGATTCCTCGATGCCTAAATCATTCATAAATAAGATCCTCTCATCTTTACTTAATTCAGCTATTTCTTTTTCAATTACTGCAGATGTTTCAATAAATTGTAATCCAGTTGCATTAGTAAAATTAATTATATCCTCTCTTTCGGGATATTGGGGATTTAATAGGTCTTCTTCCTTAACATTGACACATATTAATAAGGGTTTAGTAGTAAGGAACTGATATGTTGACATAATTTCAATTTCTTCATCATTTAAATCTACTGATGACAAAGGTAATTCATCTTCTAAAGCTTCTTTAAGTCTATGAAGTAAGTTAAGTTCTACCAACATTTGATTTTTCTTTTTATTAGTTTCTATCCTAGTGATTCTTTTTTCGATTAAATCTAAATCGGCTAATAATAATTCATAATTAACCGTTTCAATATCTTGTAATGGCTGAATTTGTTCATTCATTTCATCCGTAAAAGCTCTAACTACATGTAGTATGGCATCAGATTTGCGAATAGTATCTAAAAATATATTAGCATTACTATTAGCACCAGGAATTAAACCAGGTATGTCAACTACTTCTAGTTGTGGGTAAATAGTCTTTTTAGGATTCACCAGTTTAGTTAAATTATCAATGCGATAGTCAGGTATCTTGGCCATAGCCATATTTGCCTTAAGGGCGTTAGGCGAATGATTCTTATCCTCGGTTAATAGTTCAAAAATAGTGGTTTTACCAACCATAGGAAGTCCAATAATTCCAAGTTGCAATTTAATCGTCCCTTTCATACGAAAACTCAAGCTATATTATAAACATTCTAATATAAATTTACTAGTATATTAAATTAGGAAACATATTATAGTTGACATAATATAAATTATGTCTTTCACTGCAATATTACAATTAAATATAAAAATATAGTAGTGGTAATAAAACAACACTACTATATTGAAAATTAATAATATAAAACTTAAAAAGTAATTTCAAATAGGGAAAGAATTATAAAAATCCCCGTTATAGCAACCCCTAAAACTAATAATATAAAACCACCTGTGTCACTAAACTGGTATAATCTAGCTGCATTAGATATATTAAAGAAAAACAGTCCAATAGCCAATACTAACAATAATATTACTGCATTTGGGGCTCCTGAACCTGGGAAAAATATAGCTAGATATAGGGCAAATGCTAATAGAAAAAAGATATTCATATAAAACATTAATTTATAGAACCTATCTTCCATAAGACCTTTACCCTTTTTTTCAAGAGGAAGTTCGTCCATATCTAAGTATTCAATATCTTGGTTAATTTTTGTAGCGATGTCTTGCGATAAATTATTGTTTATAGGAGTTAATCCATAATATCCACTACTTGTTTTAAGATATAAAAAGCCTTCCGAAATATCAGTTCCGTATATTTTAGCGGTGCCTAAACCTTTTATATTATACAGACCTGCAATATAACCAGGCCAACTAACCCCAAATATAGAAAAATAATTACTTTTACCTTTAACCTCCATTATCCCATGTATGTTTTCTAGAGGAATGATAGTTTTACGAAAACCCCATTTAATCTTAATTTCACTATCATTTAGTATGTAGTAAGTATTAAAAGCTCCGATTATAATTATTAGAAAAATACCTAAAAACAAATAAATTAAAACTTCAATCATTACTTTTAATGTTTTATCACCATCAGCTAAAGCAAAATTTACCCCCCAAATACAAAATCCAAATATAATAGTACCTAAAAACAACCCCAGCCAGGCTCCGTAAGATTTTTTAGTTTTTATTTTCATTATTTATCCCCCCATTAAAAATTTAATACTTATAGAATCCTTGTCCACTTTTTTCTCCCAAATAACCTCCTCTTATCATAGTCGCTAAAAGTGGATGCGGTCTATATTTTGAGTCCTTAAATTCTTCATAAAAGGCAGTTAATATAGAATATATTGTATCTAATCCTAATTTATCGGCTAATTTCAATGGACCTACTGGCATTCCTGCACCTAGTTCCATAGCTAAGTCAATTTCATTAGCATTTGCTATATTTTCTGCATAAACATAAATGGCTTCATTTATATATGGTATTAAAATTCTATTAACCACATAACCTGGATGCTCTTTTTTCACAATAATAAAATCCTTGTCAATTCTATTAATAAAATTTTGGGTTTTCAGCAGGGTTTCATCAGAAGTTTGCAGCCCCTTTACGATTTCAACTAATTTCATTTCTGGAACTGGATAAAAAAAATGAATACCTATAACTCTAGAGGGATTTTTACATACTGAAGCAATTTCAGTTATAGATAATGAAGAAGTATTGGTAGCAAATATAGTATCATCAGGGCAAATATAGTCTAATTCATTAAAAATCTGTTTTTTTATAGCGATATTTTCTACAACAGCTTCAATAATTAAATCGGCATTACTTAGCATAGATAAATCGGTCGTGCCTTCTATTAAGTTAAAAGCAATATTTTTTTCATCAAGAGTAATTTTTCCCTCTTTAACTAGCTTGTCTAGGTTATTAGCAATGGAATTTATACCTTCTTCGACTAAGGTCATCTGAATATCTCGTAATATTACTTTATAATTACCAAGTGCTGCTACTTGAGCAATTCCTGCACCCATAATACCAGCACCTAAAACAGCAATTGTATCCATTTCTATTAGGTCCTCCTTCTAAATTAGGAAATACCATGTTTATCTAACTTTTTATATAGGTGTGTCCTGTGTATGTTTAGTATTTCAGCAGCTTGTTTTTTATTGCCATTAGTAATTTCTAAGGCTTTTTTAATGGCATTTTTTTCGGCTAAATCCACAATATTTTTAAGATCAGTGATAGGTTGTTCATTATAACCATAATCATTGTTCACATTTGTAGGGAAAGGTATTGTAAAACTAGGCTTATCGGTAATAGAAATTAAATGCTCAGGTAATATTACGCCAGTTTCGGCGGCAAAATTAATAGCCCTTTCCAAAATGTTTTCTAATTCCCTAACATTTCCTGGGAAATCATACGATCTTAAAATTATCCTAGCATCATCACTAATAGTAATACTATAAATATTAAGGCGGTCACATATTTTTTCTATTAAATAATCTGTTAAATAATCTATGTCCTCACTTCTTTCTTTTAAAGAAGGTGTTTTAATCTCTACAACATTAAGCCTATAAAACAAATCTTTCCTAAAATTACCGCCTTTTATTAACTCTTTTAAGTCTCGATTTGTAGCCGCTATTACCCTTACATCAACATTGATTGTTTTAGTACCACCTAATCTTTCAAACTCAAATTCTTGCAGAACTCTCAATATTTTAGCTTGAGCAGAATAAGGTAAATCACCAATTTCATCTAAAAAAATAGTGCCCCCATGGGCAAGTTCAAATTTGCCAGGTTTGCCACCTTTTAATGCTCCAGTAAATGCTCCTTCACAGTAACCGAACAATTCAGACTCTATAAGCATCTCTGGGATTGCTGCACAGTTCACCATAATAAAAGGTTGATTACATCTAGGACTTGCATTATGTATCGCATGGGCTAGTAACTCTTTACCTGTACCACTTTCACCCCTGATTAAGATGGTAGAAGAAGTTTTGGCTGCTTGTGCTGCAATACTTCTAATCTTTTTCATTTTATTTGACATTCCAATAATATTATCAAAGGTATATTTACTTTGCCGCATTGTTTCTATAGTAGATTGGTAATAATCAATTCGTCTTTGTGCAATACTTAGCTGGCGAAATAATTCTCGTGCTTTAGTGGCATCCTTTAATATATCTTGGGCTAGGTTTTCCATAATGGGAATAGTTTCGACTATATGCTTATTAATAACCGAATCAGCTTTTTCTCCTAATACATTTTGGGCAGTCTTACTAACAGAGCGTATATATCCTTTGGCATCTATTCCAATAAAGGCATTACCAGAATAATCAAGTTTCTGGCTACCAAAAACCTTGTAAAATTCTTGGGCACCTAGTTGTAATATATCGGCAGCTAATATTATGCCCTCTAATTCATTATGCTCATTGACTATAGGAAAATAAGAATAATTAGTTTCTACAAATATTTTAATAACTTTATTAAAGGTGTCATCAGCTTTTAGGGAGACTATGGTAGTTTGCATCAAATCACTAATGGGAGTATTAAAGGGACATTTATGCATAAAAGCCCTAAGTAAATGAGGTCTAGTAAATATCCCCTGCAAAATGTTGTTTTCATTAACTACAGGGGCCCCATATAGTTTTTGTGATACCATTTGCTGGCTAGCCTTTTCTAAAGTATCATCAAGCTGAAATGTAATAATATCTTTACGCATAAAATCTTTAACTTGCATAAGATAAGCCTCTTTTCTCTTAATCCCCAAAGCTTATACCTACTGCCCTAGCAGAGCGAATTACATCACCATCTACTGGAACTAATTTTAATTCTGTAATAGCATCAGTTAAAGGTACAGATTCGATATTGTTATCCCTTAGACTTACCATAGTGCCAAAATTACCCTTAGCAAAATTATCTATAGCTGCCACTCCATATCTAGTAGCAAGTATTCTATCATAAGGTATTGGTGAACCACCTCTTTGTAAATGACCTAAAACAGTAACTCTTGTTTCTACACCTACTACTTCTTCAATATCTTGTGCCACTTTATTACCAATGCCTCCTAATCTAACAGGATCATGGCTAGAAGGTACTAATTTTTGAATTACCATTTCGCCATCTTTAGGTTTGGCCCCTTCAGCGACCACAATAATACTGAATTTCTTTCCATGAATAAAACGGTCAGCAATTTTAGATTTAATGCTATTAATATCATAAGGGATCTCTGGAATTAATATAACATCTGCACTCCCCGCAATACCAGCATGCAAGGCAATCCAACCTGCATATCTTCCCATTACTTCTAATACCATAGCTCGATGGTGGGATTCTGCAGTTGTATGTAATTTATCTAAAGCATCTGTAGCTGTATTAACCGCTGTATTAAATCCGAAAGTGACCTCTGTAGCAGACAAATCATTATCAATAGTTTTGGGTACCCCTACCATAGGCACCCCTTTTTTATAGAATTGGTCAGCAATATTTAAACTACCATCACCACCGATTATAATTAATCCTTCAATACCTAAACGATTCAAGTTTTCTATGGCTTTATCAGATACATCGTCAAATATAGGGTTTTCTAAGGTTCCCCCAACTAAATATCTAAATGGATTGTCCCTATTCGTAGTGCCTAAAATGGTTCCACCCCTGTGAGATATACCAGATACAGCCTTAGGGTCTAATCTCATAAAATGGTTTTCAACCAGACCTTTAAAACCATCTATATACCCTACTACTTCCATTCCATAATCCGATACTGCTGTCTTAGTAGCCGCTCTAATAACAGCATTTAAACCAGGACAGTCACCTCCACCCGTTAAAATTCCAATCCGTCTTTTTTTCATATATATTACCTCCTTTAAGGGGAATATAAAAATATTGCTTCCGAAATTTTTGATAATAAATATGGTGGGGATTCCCACCATATTAACTGTTTCTGCATCTTTTATCTTTTTACCTTTTTTTATTATGGTTTTTCCGCTAGTTGTACATTAATATCATAGTGCTTACCTTCACGCCAAATCTTTATAGTTATAGTATCATTAACTTTCTTTTTAGCAATTATTTCATTTACCATATCTGTATTAGTAATTTTAGTATCATTAATGCTTAGGATAATATCATATTTTTTAAGACCAGACTTGCTTGCGGGGCTATTAGGATTAACTGTACTTATTATTACTCCTTCTTTGGCAATCCCTAAATAATCTGCAATTTGTTGGTCAACTGCTTGGAACCAAATTCCTATGTATGGTCTAATAATTTTCCCTTCAGTTATTAGTTCATCTAAGACCTCTTTTGCAGTATTAATAGGAATAGCAAAACCAATACCTTGTGCATTTGCGTTTACAGCGGTATTAATACCTATGACTTGTCCATTAGTATCTAATAGAGGTCCACCACTATTACCGGGATTAATGGCGGCATCAGTCTGAATAAGGTTTTTATATACCCTGTTTTCTATGTTAATAGGTCGGCCTTTAGCACTAATCAAGCCTGCAGTTACTGTATGATCAAGCCCGTAAGGATTTCCAATGGCAATTACCCACTCACCTACCCTGATTTTATCAGAATCACCCATTTTTAAAGTAGCAAATTTTTTATCAGCCTCTATCTTTAGAACGGCTAAATCAAGTTCGTAATCTTGACCAATTATGCTAGCATTATATTTCTCTGTAGAGTCAATATTAACTATAATAGTATCTGCCTTATCCACAACATGCTGATTAGTAACTACATAACCATCCTCACTGATTATAAAACCAGTTCCTATGCCTTGGGTTATATTAGTTTTGGGCATATAAGAATCGCCTAAAAAGTATCTAAAAAAAGGATCGTTGAATATTTCATCATTATTAGCGGAAGCACTAGTTTCTATGTTGACTACTGCTGGGCTAACCTGTTCCACCATATCAGGAATATTAGTAGGCCCCATAACTACAACTTTAGAGGGGGTTACAGGAGGCTCTCTGTTCAAGGCAAAACTTTCAACTTCTTTTTCAACTCCTTTTGGCTTACTCCATACATCAGAATAATTAAAAGCAATCAAAATAGTACCACCTATTATTAGAGCAATAAATATAAGCAAAAAACTTTTTAAAAATTTTGAAAAACCGTTATTACTATTCACTATATCCACTCCTTTTAAGAGATTTCACTTAATTATTTAATAGAATTTTAACATGTGATAAGTCAGAGGAAAAGTCATAAAAACTAATTATTAATAGGAAAACCTGCTAAATAGGAGGCATATTCAAGTGGTCTTATAAAAGTATTTCTAACTATTGTCATAGAAAAATCAGTTTCAGTAGTTTTTCTAGGTTTGGAGTTTACCTCTATTAACCAAGGATTTCCGTTTTTATCTATACCAATGTCTAGACCTAGTTCTCCGTATATTTGATTACATGTTTGCTCTAAAGTATTGGCAATTTTATTACATAACAAGTTAATTTCTTCATTTTTAACCGTAATTAAATCGGTAGTTTTAAATAAATATCTAAAAACCTTCCTGCTTACCTCAGCTTTTCCCCCTATACTCAAGTTTGAAATGTTGCTCCCTTTTGCAGCTACCCTTACAAACTTTTTACTTATTACCCATTCTCCTTTACCATTCTTTTGGTAAATTATGCGTAAATCAAAAGGGGCTCCCTTGTAGCTAGCTAGGTCTAATCCTTGTTGGACAATATAATGTTTATCCCCTCTTGTCTTAGTTGTATTTTTGAAAAATTCGTCAACATTATCAGCCTGCCTTCTAATACGATTATTGCGATAAATAGTATAGTTTAGTTTATTTTGTTTAGTCTTTAATACCCTGATTATTCCTTGTCCCAAACTACCATTACTAGGTTTAACGAAAACTACTTTATATAATTCTAGCATATATTGTAAATTGTTTTTAGTTAATTCTTTAGTATCAGGTAAGTTACTTGATAACTCATTTTCTGTAGTTAGTATTTGGTGAACATCCCACTTATTTAAAAAGGAAGGGTTAAAGTATTTTACATAAGGCATATACATTAATTCTTGCCTGATTTGATTATGTTTTAATTCACTTTTGCGGCTAGAAATTCTATCATATATTACATCTGGTATAGGATAGATGGCAGGTACCCATACTCCTCTACCAGGATTGTGATTATAAATATACCCTTTAATAGTATTATTATTAAAATTCACGCAATTAGGAGTAAACAAAAAAACATTGCCATCAATCTTTTTCCCTATGTCGCTTAAATATATTAATTCTGCATTAGTGCTTTTCGGATCATAATTCGTTCGGTTAGGTAAAGAAGTTGAAAGTATGCCTATGGTGGGTCCTAGATGTATAGTATTGAATTTTTCATCATACCTAATCCGTAACGGTCTTTTTTTTATATAAAGAGCCTTGGCTAAACTTGTAGATAATGAATAACTATAATTATCCTTATTAGATACTTCTAGTTGACTAGTTACCACTGTATTTCCTACCCTAACTCTAATATAAGCTTGCATAGGAACTGATAATTTATCAAGCATAGGTCGAGTTAGTATAATTTTACCCGTAATATTCATAAAATTAACCCCATTTCTAGAAAGTCTTTTAAAAGCCTGCTAAATATCTAGCATATAACATTGGTCTTTCTACAGACTTTAACCTAGTATCAGGTTCACCAATCAAATTAAAAACCTGTCTAGCTGGTCTAATATTCGCTTCTATAAACCATACATTACCACTTGTATCTATTCCTAGATCAATGCCCATTTCTCCTGATTGACCAATGTTTTTTTCTATGGTTTTGGTAGCTTCAATAGAAAGATAATAAATATCATCCATAATTCTTCTTCTATCTCGTTCCAAAGATATGTGCTGGGTTAGTATTTCCTCTATTTTTTTACCGCTCCCTCCTGATGATATATTGCTTGTAATAGAGCCATTACTACCGATTCTACAAGCAATGCCAGTAATATCCCATTCTCCAGTGTTATCTTTTTGGACTAAAACTCTAACATCAACAATATTTCCTTCACTTTTTATAAGCTTAATTTCTTTTTGTACGATATAACTTCTATTGCCCATTACTTTTCTAAGATAAGCTTTTAAGTTATTAAGATTGCCCGCTGAGCCTTTTACTAGGCGTTCTTCATTCATATACTTGAATTCATATATTAATGATGCCTTTTTTTTAGTTACATTGATAATGTTTTTGCCTTGTGAGCCTGTGACTGGCTTAAGATAAACCCCATCGTATTTTTTCAGCATTTGTCCCACTTCATTAAAACTAGTAACTAGTCTGGTTTCAGGCAAAAATTTATGAAGTTGTTGGTTTTCCATTAAAAGTTTATGAGTTTCCCATTTGCCAACTAAGGTAGGATTTAACAAGGTAACTCCTAATGATTCTAGCCTTTTTCTCATTTGTAATTTAGTTCTAGAATAGGCTCTTTCCCTTGGGTAAATTACATCTGGAATAGGAAAGGCACTTTTAATCCAACCCCTTCGCCCATAGGTATAACCTATTATTATGCCTTTTGCAATATCTACACTATAAGGACTAAAGGCAAAACATATTTGCCCTATAGCCTTACCGCTTATTAAAAGTTGTTTAATAAAATGTGTTTGACCTCCAAATGGTCTTTTAGTATCGTTAAAAAAATCAGCCATAATTCCAACTACTGGACCTATATGGACTTCATTATCATTACTGCGTATGCCATATTTTTGGCTAGACTTCAAGTACATTTTCTTAAAAACAATATTAGCTAAACTGAATGAAAGCACATCTTTTCCAGTAGAGGCAATTTTCACTTTTAAAATTTTCTTCGTTTGCCCAACATAAAATATAATATTTTCTTCATTTTTTAAATCTAGTTTTTTGGCTAAGGGCTTACTAATGAGAATGGAATTACTATCAACATTAGAGTTGATTATTGCATTAGCTAAAATAAAATTATCCATATAAAAACTCCTGTATTTTCTTTGTATCATATAATATGAAAGTGATATACTATTTGCTAATACTTTGCACTCTACTTATGTAAAATAGATTTACTTTTAACAAAATTTTTATAAAGGATGATTATGATGATATTAGTAAGTGCTTGTTTATTCGGAAAAAACTGCAAATATAATGGAGGAAATAATCTTAATTCTTTATTAACACAATTATTAAAAGAAGAGAAAGTTTTACTGCTATGCCCTGAACAACTTGGAGGATTACCTACACCTAGAACTCCAGCAGAAATACAAGAAGGTGAAGGGAAAGATGTTTTAGCAGGAAGAAGCTGGGTAATTAATAAAGATGGGGAAGATATTACTAATAATTTTATAAAAGGTGCTAAATTAACCTTAGCCAAGGCAAAAATAGAAAATATTAATTTAGCCATTCTAAAAAGTAATAGTCCTTCTTGTGGAGTCAATAGGATATATGATGGCAGTTTCTCTGCCCAACTTAAAAAAGGTGATGGTGTAACCACTGCCCTATTAAGGGATAATAATATCAGTGTTATTAGTGATGAAGATTTTATAAAAGGAGAAAATACCAATGAAAGCAATTAGTCTTTTTTCAGGTGGACTTGATTCCCAGTTAGCAGTTTGTTTAGTAAAGAAACAAGGAATAACCGTCGAAGCTATTAATTTTAAAAGCCCTTTTTTTGGTGATGATATAAGGACATATCAAGCAGCAGAAAACTTAAATGTTAAATTACATTTAATTGATACTGGAGAAGAATATATATCAAAGGTATTAAAAGATCCTATCTATGGCTATGGTAAGAATTTAAACCCTTGTATAGATTGCCATGGATTTATGTTAAGGAAGGCAGGAGAAATGCTAGAAGAGCTAGGGGCTTCCTTTATTATTACTGGAGAAGTAGTAGGGCAAAGACCTATGAGCCAGAATAAATCTGCACTAAATGCGGTTGATAAAATCTCAGGTTATAAAGGTTACATCCTAAGACCATTATCAGCCAAGCTACTTACACCTACCATTCCTGAATTAGAGGGTTGGATAGATAGGGAAAAGTTAGAAGATATTAGTGGTAGGAATAGGCAAAGACAGTTTGAACTTGCTAATAAGTTTAATATTATAGAATATCCTGCCCCAGCTGGGGGTTGCCTATTAACCGAAGCTAATTTTTCAAATAGACTTAAAAAAATGTGGTCAGTAAGTCCTAATAGTAATACACAGGAAATGGGGATATTAAAGGTGGGGAGGCATTTTTATTTAGAAGACAATTTGTTAGTTGTAGGTCGAAACGCGAGTGAAAACGAAAAAATTACCGAAGATGCCTTAGCAGCTGATTTGCTGATAAAAGTATCCAACAGACCAGGTCCCATAGGCTTAATTAGAAAGTATAATTCAATTAATGAAGAAATAATACAAAAAGCTGCGGCTATCATTGCTAGATATAGTGATGCTAAGTCTGATCCTATAGCTAAAGTAAAGGTTTACGATAAAGATAACGGCTTGGTGCGTGAATTAGAAGTTAAACCGATGTTACCAGAACAAGTACCCACAAGCATTTAATTGTAAGCAATACTGTAATGCAAGCACTAATATCAGGATAAGTTGAACACAGCAAGGTTAATTTGTTTAAACATTTGCTTGTATCCTTCTCTAGAAGGATGTCCACCATCATCCAACAATAATTTAGTATTGATAGTCCCGTCTGTATTATAAAATGCTTGGGCAAAATTAATTAGGGCAATATTCCTCTCATTTGCATACTCTACTAAAAGTTGCCTTAAATTCTGTAAGACTTTTTCCCAAGGTTTGAAATCTACAGGGGTAGGTAAGCCAATTATAGGAATAACATTGTGATTTTCAGCTTTTTCTACCATAGTTGTTATATTATGCAATATCCTATCCAAACTTTCACCTGAGACCACATCATTAATACCTCCAGTAATAATGACATAATGTGGTTTATGTTTTAGGACGGCATTGTCAAACCTATATAACATATTGGTAGTTGTATTCCCATTTATGCCCTTATTTATAATCTCTGCCTTTAATTCTTCAGATAAGATTTTAACCCAAGAATCTAAAGGACCGAATGGGAATCCGTATGTAGTACTATCACCCAAACAGACTATAGTTGGTTTTACCATCAGTAAACCTCATTTCTATTTTGCTATATACAAATTCTTATCTGTCTTAGCCACAACACCCATTTTTTCAAGCCGTTCTATATGCTTAATTAACATTAACTTTTCCCAAAATACTACAAAAGGGCTAGGATGAAATTTATATATTAATTTATTATCTGCCATTTTATGAATATCGGCAGGTTCATTTTTCAAAAAATTATATATTCGTTCATCTCTTTTATAAATGCGGTTTTTAAATTCTTCTAATTTGGCTGAACTGTCTTCAAATACTTCATTAACATGGCAAGAAGCGATTATTCTTGGATTTAATTCGATTATTTTATTAATGGAATTTATCATATCATCTGGATCTGATAAGAGTTCACCATACCAAGGTCCTGCCGCGGTTAAACAAATATCACCCGTAAACAAAAAATCTTCTTTAGGAAAATAAAATGCTGAATGGCCTGCCGAGTGCCCAGGGGTATGTATAACCTGTACTTCTGTATCACCTAAATTAAAAACATCTTTGTCGATAAATATATTATCAATAGGACATAGTAATTCTTCACTAGGCAAAATATTCAAAGCCATAATACCTTCTTCCCTGGTAACATTAGGCATCAAATCATCCCATATATCTATAGAATTATATTTTTCGTATGCTTCTAGGGATAAGGTCGCTGGATAATCTGCTTTGTGTATCAAAGAATGAGCATGATGAAATAGTTTATGCCCCCTAGTATGGTCATAATGGTGATGTGTATATAATACCAAATCAATAGTTTCGGGATTAATTTTTAATAAAGTTTCATAGTCTGCACCAGTATCAATAATAGCTCTAACCTTGTCTTCAACTAATATGCAATTACAATAAGTAAACCCCAGTTTACTTTTGACTAAATAAATGTTTTCAGCAATCTTAAACATTATTTACTCCCCCATCCCTACCCCATTAGGGGGCAGTAGCTTATTCAGCTACTGCGTCTTCAATTTGTCTTAAAATACTATTTAGTTTATTAATGTTATCCCCATATCCAGCCCAATCGCCAGCTTGCAAGCGTTCATTAGCTGTATCATAATATTGCCTAGCTTTAGCTGCAAGCTCTGATATTGTATCAGATACTATAGGTAAATCATTTATTTCGGTCATTTCACCATCAATTTCAGCTACTGTAGGTGGTTTGGACTGTCTAGCACCTTCACCAAATATCTTTTCTAATGCTATATCTAAAGTTGGTTCCATAACTGTTGTATTTTCGTACGCTACTATGACTCGTTTAAGCTCTGGTAGCTTACTGTTATCTGCTTGCAAATACAGTGGCTCTACATATATTACAGAATTATTGATAGGTATAACCAAGAGATGACCTCTAAATACTCGAGAACCTCTTTGATCCCATAAGCTGAGCTGTTGAGCTATTTGAGTATTTTGATTAATTCTAGATTCTATCTGTTCAGGACCATATATAGTCTCTTGTTTAGGGAAATTATAAACTAGCATATTCCCATAATTATCTCCATCCATCCTTACACACATCCAGGAAACCATATTAAGTCGATTTTTAGGAGTGAAGGGGAGCATTTGCACATATTCAACTTTTTCTTCCCCAGGTAATTTCATAACGATATAATAGGGTTCCATTTTAACAGGCTTATCATCCACAATCTCTGTAGGAATTAGCCATAAGTCTTCCTTATTGTAATAGACATTAGGATCAGTCATATGATAGGTTAAGTAGATTTCAGTTTGAATTTTGAATAAATCTACTGGATACCTAATATGGGAATATAGTGCCTCAGGCATTTCGGTGATATCCTTATATAGATCTGGGAATATCTTACTATAAACATTAATTATCGGATCCTCTGGATCAGCTACATAAAAGTCTAGTTCTCCAGTATAGGCATCACATACCACTTTTACAGAGTTTCTAATGTAATTATTACCCCTACCATCAAAAGGCTGTGAATATGGATACTTATTAGAATAAGTGTAGGCATCTAACATCCAGTAAAGTTTTCCATTTTCAGTGTTTATAATTATATAGGGGTCACTATCATAAGCCAAGTAAGGTGCTATTTTATTAATTCGTTCTACTATATTTCTATTCATTAAAACTTGGCTATCATTAGTAATGTCGCTGGAAAGAATTATTTTATAATCTTTTAAAAACCAGCTTAGCATTAATTTGCGAGCGAATGAGTTTATTTTTACCCCAGATTTTCCTTCATAATTGGTATATTGGTTAGTAGAACCCATAGGATAGTCGAATTCTTTTTGTTTAGTATTTACTATTACATAAGAATTTGTTTTTTCACCAAAATATATTTCTGGTCTAGTTATTTCTAAATCAACTGATGATTTAGGAGGAATATCTTTAATGAAGAAGTTGGGAAAACCCTCCTCTTCAATTTCATTAACAGGGCTAACTACTAAACCATAACCATGGGTGTACATTAGTCTTTGGTTAATCCAGGTTTTAGCTTCTTCTGCTAGTTCTTCTTGGTCTATTTCCCTAGCAGACAACATAACCTGCCGGTATTCTCCATTGATAGTATAGCGATCAATGTCAACATCATTAAAGACATAATACGGTCTAAGTTGTTGTAAGTTTTTATAAGTAGTTGTCAATGGCTGCCAATCCCATAATCTAATATTGTTCAAGGTACTATCATGGTCGGGATCACCAATATCCAAATCATAAGTAATATCAAAATCTTTCATTTCAGCTTCATCAAGAGAGTATGCCTTTCGTGTAAAATCTATAGCATAACTAATAAATTGTTTTTCCTTATTATATTCGTTAGGTTGTACTATTAATTTTTGAACCACATTAGGATATACGCCACCTAATAAGAGTGCAATAACTACCCAAGCTCCAATACTAATTAGTATCCAATTAAATCTTTTAATAAAAATATTGGCAATAATAGCTACTGCTACAACTAAGGAAATTACAATCAATGTCTTATATGCTAAAAGCAGTGCATACACATCTGAATAAGTAGCCCCATACAAAAGACCACTAGGTGAAAATAGTATTTCATAAGATGCTAGCCTGTAACCCGCACCCTTTAAGGCAAAAATTAAAGCGATTAATATAGCAACATGTGCTTTAGCAAAAGTAAGCTTTTGCCAATCACCGAAGATTATATCTGAGGAGGCATCTAATACATAAACAACTCCTACAACTAAAGTGCTTAAAATCAAGGTTGTCATTAATAAAGAATAAATAAATTGTAAAAAAGTTAAGTCAAAAAAGTAAAAACCTAAATCTTTTTTGAAAATAGGGTCACTAATATTAAATGCAACCTTATTTAGAAACTGCTGTACTACCAGCCAATTTTCAGCTGCTACTGAACTAACAACAAAAGCACCAAACAAACTGAATACAAGAAAAATCCATTTTCCTTGTTTACCATTTATAATTTGTTGCCAAGGTGTCATTTGTGGTTCATCCAGATAAATTATTTCTCTACCATCGTCAGTTTCATTAGGTCGAGGTGTTACTTCTCTAGTATTTTTTCGAGTAAGCCATAAATTAAAATAGAAAATTAAAAAAGTTAATATAAATACGACAGCATATATAGTAACTTTATTCAAAATTATGGTCATGAACACTGACTGAAAACTAATAGATTTAAACCAAAGCCATTCGGTATAATAGTTGACTCCTAAAGCTAATAAAGCTAGAAGAACTAAGAAAATAACAAGTTTTACCGTACTACTTATTCTCGGTTTTTTGTTCATTCTATTCCTCCTCATAAACTTCTTTTAGTAAAGTTTCTTTTCTTAAATTATTACATTGGCAACTAGAATCAATAGGCAAATTTCTAATAAATTCAAACATTAATTTACCCAAATTAATGCTTTCCTTGTAGAAAATATCAGATAATTCTGCATGCTGCCAGGGTGTTACTATCCCTTCTGCATAGTTTACCACTATATAAACACCAGCATAACAAGCCCCAATTTCCCTAGCTAAGTATACTTCTGGACAAATGCTTTGTCCTACGATATCTCCCCCCATCTGTTTAAAAGCCATTATTTCAGCGGGGCTTTCAAAATGCCGCCCATCTGTATTAACATAAATACCTCGATTAAAGACCTTCCCCCTGTGCCATTTATTGTTAAACAAAGCAAACAAACTTTTACTCATTTCAGGGCAAATCGCCTCACGCATAATTAACAAGTATTTATCATCTAAGCCTACATCTTTTCTAACCGAAAAGTCCATATAATCATGAGCGATAACCACATCTCTTGGATCTAATAAATAATTTATAGCACCTACTCCACCTTCAGCTATAATTTTTTTTACTTTAGCTTCTTTAAATACCCAAAAAATCTGTTTAGAAGCTATATCCCTAGTAACACCTTGTCGCCAACCGTGCATACGACAAGTCAGTACTGTTTTGTTTCCAGTTTCACTTTGTATTAATAAGCGTTTAAAAGGTGGGCTATTACCAAAAGGAGTAGTAAAAGTTATATTATTATCCAATACTTGCACGAAATCTAGTTGTAAATCATTGGGAATATTAATGCTTAATGTACTAGAACCACCAATAAAAGCAAAATCAGTAGGTAGAATGGGCATTTACATTAACTCCTTTTAATCAAATATTTTCAAGATATTATATTCAGTATCCCTTAAAGCAGGGGTTCGTCCAGTTGTCTTAATTAATTTAAGCATTGCTGATTCATTAATTTTATTATCTACACCTGCTGCTTTTACTACATTTTCCTCAAGCATTACACTACCTAAATCATCAGCTCCAAAAAACAAGGATAATTGCCCTATATGTTCTCCTTGAGTCACTAAAGACCCCTGTATATGTGAAAAATTATCCAAATAAAGTCGGCTTAGAGCCAAAAACTTTAGATATTCTACTGCTGATACATGTTTTCCTGCTATAGTGTTAAGTGTAGCTTGATAAGTCCACATGATAAAAGCACGAAACTTACCTGTTTCATCTTGCAATTTTCTAATAACATCTAAATGCGATAATCTATGTTCTAAGCTTTCTACACTACCCATCATCATTGTTGCCGTAGAATATATACCCGCATTATGAGCCGCTTGCATAACATTAAGCCATTCCTTCGTTTTAATTTTCTTAGGGCTTATCTGTTTTCTAACTTCATCATGTAATATTTCCGCACCACCGCCAGGTAAAGAATCGAGCCCAGCTATTTTTAATCTATGTAAGGTTTCTTCAATGGTCAAATTAGACATTTTAGCTATATGCACAATTTCAGGTGCAGATAGAGAATGTATAGTAATATCATATTTCGACTTAATAAGCCTAAACATTTGCTCGAAATAAGTTATATCCAAATCCTTATTAAGCCCGCCCTGAATCATTAATTGGGTTGCCCCTAGTGATATAGCCTCTTCTACCTTATCAAGTAAAGTTTTTTCATCCAAAATATAGGCATCGTCATCATCCTTTTCTCGATAAAAAGCACAAAATTTACACTTACATAAGCAAATATTAGTATAATTAATATTTCGATCTATTACGAAAGTTGCTAAATCATTTCCAAACTTATTTAATCTTACTTTATTGGCGGCCTGTCCTAGCTTAATTAAATCAGCATTATTATATAATTTTACAAACTCATCGTTTGTCATTCTATTTCCATCTATAATATTTTGTAAAATATTATCCATTAATAACTCCTAATTTATATATCCAGTATTTGTAGTTCTGACACCTTATTGATAAAACCTAGTTGATGGGCAAAACGATAATATTCTAATAAGCCTTTTTGCTTTCCTTCATCGAAATCAAACTTCAAGGCAGCAAAATAATCAACCAGAAAATCAGAAGGCAATTCTTCCCACTCAGCAGCTTTTTTAGCTACATCTTCAATATTATCTAGACTAAATTGCATGGAGTCTGAAAAATTTTCTTTAATCTGCTTAATGATGTTTAAGCTATTTTCAGCAAATTCTTTGCGTATAGCCCATACTGCAAATACCATAGGCAGCCCTGTAAAATCCTGCCATAGTTTACCTAAATCATAAACATAAAGCTTATCACTTAATTTATACATGGCTCTAAGTGCATCATCCCCGATCAATAAGGCAGCCTCTGCCTCCATTAACATAGCTCGCAATTCTGGTGCAGATTCAAAATAAACAGGTTTAGCTTGATAATGTTTCGCCATAATAATTTTGAGTAAAACTTGAGAAGTTGCAGAAACATTAGTTAAAGCAATAGGCTTGTTATCTAATTCTTCAATAGGAACCTTAGAAAACAAATAAACACTTTTCACTTCCCCATTAGCACTAATAGAAATATCAGGCATTAGTACATAATCCTGCCAGTTCTCTGCATAAGATATAGAAGATATAGGTGCTAAGTCTAGCTCCATATTTTTTAGCAAACGATTAAGATCGGTGGGATTACCTTTTATTAAATCAATATCTAGTAAGAACTTCCTTTCAATTAGTCCATAAAACAACGGAAAACAATTAATAAACTGAATATGTCCAACTCTTGGTCTCATAATATACTCTCCTACTAATAAGTTTTAATTTCATTATACAAGGTATCTCTTTCTACAGGGGTAAAGCCAGCATCCTTAATTAAGTTAATAATATCAGATTTACTAATACCCCTACCAGCACTTGCACCCGCAGCCTGCATAATTCTTTCTTCTACAATAGTTCCATCAAGGTCGTCTGCACCGAAATTAAGGGCTATTTGAGCAGTGGGAATACCAAGCATAACCCAAAAAGCCTTAATATGATCAATATTATCTAGTACTAACCTTGAAACCGCAATAGTTTTAATGTCATCTACGGCACTAGTCCTTTTTATATGTTCAAGTCTTGTATTAGCAGGTAAAAAAGGCAAGGGAATAAAAGACTGAAAACCAGGTGTTTCATCCTGCAGTTCTCTTAACAAAATCATATGATTAACTCTATCTTCAATAGATTCAATATGCCCGTATAACATAGTACAATTTGTTTTTATACCTAATTCATGGGCTATTCTATGAACTTCAAGCCATTCCTCAGTGTTAGCCTTACGGGGGCATAATTCCTGTCTAATTTCATTATTAAATATTTCTGCACCACCGCCAGGAATAGAGCCTAAACCTGCTTCTTGAAGCTTTAATAAGACTTCTTTAATGGATAGATTACTAATCTTAGAAAAATGGAAAATCTCCACAGCCGTAAATCCTTGAATATGAATATCGGGATAACTATCATGTAGTTTTTGAATAATTTCTAAATAATAAGAAAAATTTTTTTTGGGATGCATAGCACTAACTACATGAAACTCAGTAATTCCCATAGGAACCGCAACCCCTGCAAATTCTACAGCCTCATCTGCTGACATTATATATGGTCCACCTTGTCCATCTTCATCCACCCCAAAAGCACAAAACTTACAACGGGATATACAAATATTTGTAAGATTAATATGGCGATTAACATTAAAAAAGACCTTGTCCGCGGATTTTTGCCCTTTCTTATAGTTAGCCAGTTCGCCGAGAAATAGTAAATCATTAGAATTATATAGAAATAAGGCCTCTTCTTTAGTAAGCCTAATATCATTATTTACTTTTTCCTTAATTTCTAGTTTTTTTCTTTTCATATCTTCCACCTCACCCTGATAGTCTTACTAATTATAGCAGATATAGTAAATGATTTTATAAGACAAATTAATATTTAGCAACGAAAAACAAAAAAATATATTAATATATAAAATAATTAGCCTTATTAAAGCATAAGGCTAATTAAGGGCTAACTATTATTTAATATTTTTTAAAGCTTTATTAAAGGCTTCCCCATAATCTACTTCTTCCATAAAGGTTAAAGCCCAATCTAATCTATTAATAATTTCTTCAGTACTACCTTGACCAGTATATATTAAAGGTTGGCAAGGAAATCTTTCAATAAATACCCACAAATCAAGTGCTATTTCCTCTAACTCAGTAAGCCTACTTATCATAGTTTCATCATCAGTTTTGCCGATTTGCAATTTTAAGTCTGCTATTTTTTCACATACTTCCTCCAAAGTTTCATTAATCATAGCTGCAGGCAAAAAATTACTCATAATTATCACCATTATTATTCATTATAATTACCACATTCGCCCTTATTAATATATTTCCTGCTATTTTAAGGCTAGTTTGACAATTCTATCACATAATTCAATATAGGATATTCCTTTTGCCTTAGCTGCATCTGGAACCAAGCTCATATCAGTCATGCCTGGTACAGTATTAATTTCTAACACATAAGGTATGTTATCCCGACCAATGATAAAATCGACTCTAGCAAAGCCTTTACAACCTAATAGCTTATAAATTCGTTCAGTTAAACTATTAACTTTATTCATAACTTTATCGTCAATACGGGCAGGAATAATATGTTCACATTTGCCTTTGGTGTATTTTGACTCATAATCATAAAATTCATTAGTAGAAGTTATTTCGATTAAAGGTAATACTTCCAGTTTATCATTACCAATAACTGCCGCCGTAATTTCTACACCTGTAATATATTGCTCAGCCAGTAATTCAGAGTCATAATTGAAGCCATCATTAATGGCAGTAATTAAGCTGTTTTTATCCTTTACAATATAAGTGCCAATACTCGAACCCTGAGAAGGGGCTTTTATCACTAAAGGAAAATCTAGCTTATCAATAAGACGCTTTATTTCCTTAGCAGAATTTAGGGCAAAATCAGCTTTTTTTATAATGTAAAACTTGGCTGTAGGAATATCATCCAATAATAGCATTTTTTTAGTTAAAATTTTATTCATTCCAATAGCACTAGCAGTTAGGCCAGAACTAGTATAAGGAATTCCTAATATATCTAAATAACCTTGAATTCTTCCATCTTCACCATTTTCACCATGTAAGGCAATAAAGACTACATCGGGTGAATACCCAATTATCTCGTTAATATTATCACCTTTAAAATCAAGCATATCAACATAATAACCCGCTTCTAGCAAAGCCTTAGCTACCGAATTACCACTTCTTAAGGAAACTTCACGCTCTGCTGAAGTACCGCCCATTAGTACTAATACCTTTTCCAAATCAAGCCACCAACCTTAAAACTATTTGTTGTGATTAATATATTATACACCAAATGTACTTATTACTAGCCATAGCAGATTAATTATAAAAGCTATTAGATAAGCTACTTGAACCCTTCATAGATTTATGTTAATATTATTCTTGCTTGAAGTAAAATTAATTATCTTAGGGGAGTAGCTCAATTGGCAGAGCATCGGTCTCCAAAACCGAGGGCTGCGGGTTCGATTCCTGTCTCCCCTGCCATATTTAAAAATTAGTAACTATGCTGTTTAGCATAGTTTTTTTATATTTACCATTTGTCCGCCCGATTTGAATGCTTTCATCTTTCCGCCTAGTTTAACTGCCGTCCAAACTAGTTCTTCATCTAACACAACGGTGCTAGAAATTATATCGACATTATAATTAAAAAGCACACCAGATATAGGAACAGTAGGGCCCACTAGAATAATTTGCGAATCTTTAGCCAAAGTAAGCAATCGAGGCATAGTTTTATTAGTAAAAGCTGTACCAGTTATGAATACAATCTCTTGCCTAGGTAAAATATATTCACAAGCGGGATCGGGGAAATCAAGCCCCTGAGGATTTCTTTCCAAAATTGAAAGTTGGCAATAAGGGATTAATTCTTCCAGATTCGGAAAATGTCCTATCACGGCTACTTTTTTATTCT
>JAAYRQ010000152.1 GCA_012518685.1 Syntrophomonadaceae bacterium
ATTTTAGATGATAAGGTCATGCAAAAATTAATCACTTATTTTACCCATGTTAATGAACATAATATGGATGATTTAGCTGTGGTGAACGCTTATAATGACTTAATTTTTACTTTGTTTCAGACTAATAAAACCTTTAGGGAACATTTAGTTTTTCTTATTTTGCATGATGATAATCCTTTTTCTAGCTTAGCTGAATATAAGGAATTAGCGGACATAGAACCTGTATTCTTACAGGCCTTAAAACATGACTTGGCCATATTAGGCAACTTGTTTGGAGCTGTTTTGGATGGCTTGCAAAATGAGTCTTTTAATATTGGCACTGATATTACTGTGGAAAACCTGAATTTTACTAGCCATAATGATTGGACGGTTTTGGTAGAGGATTTGGCTAATTATTATAAAAAATATTCTCGAGGCTTAGTTTCTAAATATTTAGGCTTTTATTGGGATAGGAATTACGGATTAAAAGGTATTAGTAATTTACCTAGGCTTGATTTAGCTGATTTAATCGGTTGTGATTTGCAAATAAATAAATTAAAGGATAATACCTTAAGGTTTTTGGAGGGGCTACCAGCTAATAATGTTTTATTATATGGACCCCGAGGGACTGGTAAATCGACAGCGGTTAAGGCACTATTAAATGAGTACTGTGAGGCTGGCTTGCGTATAGTGGAAGTATTTAGGGATGATTTGGACTCTATTCCTGAACTTCTTGCTATCTTAAAAGATTATAACTTGAAGTTCATCCTTTTTTTAGATGACCTGTCATTTGAGGATTATGAAACTGGATATAAGGGTCTCAAAGCTGTATTAGAGGGCACTTTAGAAGCTACTCCAGATAATGTTCTTATTTATGCCACTTCTAACCGCCGGCATCTGGTTAAGGAGTATTTTGCCGACAGGGCTAGGCCTGCTCTAGATGAAATTCATGCCCAAGATACGGTACAAGAAAAGTTGTCTTTGTCTGACAGGTTTGGGCTGACACTAACTTTCCCGATAATTGATAAAAGCACTTACTTGCAAATTGTTAATAGTTTGGTGGAAGGAAGAAATATTAAGATTTCCCCCGAAGATTTAGAAAGATTAGCCATCGAATGGGAAAGGGCTAATCATGGTCCATCTGGTCGTACGGCTTTACAGTTTGTCAATTCCCTAGGGGCGGGAAACTAATTCTAGGAGGATGGGTGTGCAAAAACTGCAAAAACCCCAGTGGGGGTTTGCTGATCTTATCGCAGTATATATAGGAATATTTCTACTGGGTATGTTTTATGGCTTAGGCAGGGATGTTTTAGGTTTTAATACTAGCGAAAGGCTTTTAGCTAATTTTTATACTGGCTTTGTCGTGCAATTTACGGCTATGGTAGGTTTGGTATTATTAGTTACTATTTTAATTAGAAAGGCTGTTTTAAGTGATATTGGTCTTAACAGAATAAGCTGGGATGATTTTATTAAGTACGGTCTTATGGGTGGCTTTATCCTTATTGTAGTCATCTTCATCTTAGGTTTGCCGATTAATTATTTTCAGCCTAATTTGGAGCCCCAAGCCTTTGAAACTATGTTGAGGACTTCGGTTAGCCATAGTGATATCATATTATTATTTATCATTGGTGCGATTTTAGGTCCCTTTGCGGAGGAGTTATTTTTTAGGGGTATGATGTATCCTGTTTTTCGCAATAAGTTTGGGTCTATAGCAGGCATGGTTTTAGCTGGTGCTGTATTCGGTTTACTGCATTTTGATGCTTGGCGGGCGATACCTTTGGCGGTCGGCGGTATTATTTTATGTTATATATATGAAAAAACTAATAGTGTATTAATTACTACGGTGGCTCATGGCTTTTGGAATGCTTGTATGGCTTTATTGGTTTTTATTAGTATTTAGCTCAGTTATTTTTCACAAGGTAAGTTTTTTAGGTATAATTAGGTTAATTAATTTTTAAGGGGAGTATGTAAATGCCAGTATATGATTATAGATGTGATAAGTGTGGGGATTTTGAATATTCACAGCGTATAACCGAAGATGCTCTTGAGGTGTGTCCGACTTGTAATAGTCCTGTTACTAGGTTAATTAGTAGGAATGTAGCTATTATTTTAAAGGGTTCGGGTTTTTATAAAACTGATTCTGCTGATAAGTTAAAAGACCGAGTCCGTTCTCTGAATAATGAAAGACAAAAAGATAATGAAGCCATCCTAGATGGTGATGTAAAATCATTTGTAAATCAGTCGGAAAGTACGAGTAAGAAAATATTAGAGGCATAATCTTATCCCCATATTTAATGGGGATTTTTATATTAATGCTTATTATTGCATTTAGCATATTTTTAAAGGGATTTTACTTTTTTAGCAGAATTTATAATATAATTGGTCTTTTTAGGAGGAGTATAGTATGTTAGATACTATTACTTTTGATTTTTGGAATACTTTATATGAATTGCCAAGCAAGGAAATAGTTGATAATACTATTCAGAATTTATTTTTAGTATTAAATGAAGCTGATTATAAGCTGCCCCATAGTGAAGTTGCAGAGGCCTTTGGCAAGGCTTGGAATTTCGCTAATGATATGCAAAGGGAAAAGGGCATAGATATTAAACCCATTGGTCAGGTAGATAAGTTGTTAGAATTCCTAAACATTGACTTAGAACCCAAGTGGCAAGAGGAGTTCTACACCGCCTATACGGATACTTTATTAGCTTATCCTCCTTCACTTAAGGAAGGAGTAGCACAAACCCTACCTGTATTGGCTGAGCGGTTTAAGTTAGGGCTTATATGTAATACGGGGATTACCCCTGGACTAGGCCTAAGGAAGTTAATGGCCAGTGATGGTATTTTGGATTATTTTACGGTTTTAACCTTTTCAGATGAATTAGGTATATCTAAGCCTAAGAAGGATATTTTCATACATACACTTAGCCTTTTGGATAGTAATAGTAAATATGCGGCACATATAGGTGATGATGCTACAACTGATGTTTGGGGCTCGAAAAATGCGGGTATGACTTCTATATGGCTGGCTCCTCTGGCTGAATATCCTGTAGTATATGCTGACTATCATGTTAGAAAAGTCATAGAATTAATTACCTTGTTTTAGAAAGAAGGTTTTATAAATGGAAGCTAAGGCGGTAAACATAGTAGAAAAATTAGTATGGGAAAAGATAGAGGAAGTTATGGCTTATAAACCTGATATGTGCAAGTGTGATAAATGCAAGGCTGATATAGCTGCCTATGCTCTGAACAGGTTAGGGGCTAAGTATGTAGTGAGTTCCGAGGGAGAGCTTTATGCTAGAACGGAGATTTTGGATAAGGATTTCCATATGGCTCTATTAGTAACTTTAACTGAAGCTATGGAATTAGTCGCGAAAAATCCAAAACATGATAAGGAGTCATAATGAAGACTAAAGGTATAAAAATATACACCGATGGTGCTTGTGCGGGGAACCCTGGTCCTGGAGGCTGGGGTGTTGTTTTGTTATACAATGACTTAGAAAAAGAGCTTAGTGGCTATGTCTCCGAAACAACTAATAACCGAATGGAATTATTAGCGGTTATTAAGGGCTTAGAGGCTCTTAAAGTTCAGAATTGGGAGGTTAATATATATTCAGACAGTGCCTATGTGGTTAATGCTATTAACAATAATTGGTTAGCTAACTGGCAGAATAATGGCTGGAAAAATAGTAAAAAGGAAGCTGTGGCTAATCAAGATTTATGGCAAAGGCTACTGGAATTAATGACCTTAAATAAGGTAAAATTAAATAAGGTTAAAGGTCACTCGGGTGATAAGTGGAATGAAAGATGTGATAAGCTTGCTACCGATGAAATTAAGAATAATAGTTAATTAAAAGGTGGGTGTTTAAATGTTAGCAGGATTTAAAGACCGTTATTCTACTTGGAAGGTTAAAAGGGAATTAGCATCTTATGGTGATAACCTACGGGCGAGGAATGCTGGGGAGATATTCAAGGGGCAAGGTGCAGAAATTCACATAGGGCATGATGTCCTTTTAGAAAGAAAGGTCAGGCTATCCTTGGGCGATAATGCCCGTATATACATAGGTGATAAAAGTTATCTGGGAGATTACTGCAATATACTGGCGGTAGAAGAAGTTAAGATTGGTAAGGGTTGTGCTATTAGTTGGCATGTTTTGTTTATGGATACTTCTTCACATCCTTTTGGTTATAAGGGTGAAGTACCTGTAACGAAAATTGCTCCCATAATTGTGGAAGATCATGTGTGGATAGGTTGTAGGGCAGTTATTTTAAAAGGGGTTACAGTAGGGGAAGGTGCTATTATAGCTAATAATGCTGTAGTAACTAAGAATGTGCCCCCTCGTACTATGGTGGCAGGTAATCCTGCGGTAGTAATTAAGGAAGATGTCATTTGGGAATAAAAGTAGCAGTTTATCAAGGTGAAGAGAATGGAGTATTGGGGATAGGGGTTAAGGTCTTAGATGATCAGGCTAATCTAGCTGATTTATTAGCGGCCTGGCAGCCTTTGTGTGATGATGAGGATGTCTATCGCATTTATGGGAATTGTTCTAGTTCTCCTTGCAAAGGATGTAAGATTAATTGTTGTAATACAGCTTATGTAATCCCAGACTTGATTGCTTTTAAAAATATAGCTAAGCAACTTAATATTAGTTATACTGAATTTATATTTAATTATTTTCAAGCGGATAAGTATGAAAAGGGTTTGTTGCGTTTAGAGCCTGAGCCTTGTATATTTTTAGCAGATAATATTTGTACTATTTATGATATTAGGACTTTAATCTGCCGCTTTTATTTATGTAGTAATCTATTGCCTAGTACGGAACAGTTTATATATGATATAACTTGGACTGGTGTAGCAGCGACTCAGTTATTTGCCTTAGAAGAAGACTTAATTGGACCTATTTCGCAAAATGGTTTAACTAGCTTTGATAAATTATTTGTCAATTTACTGGCCGAATATCAAGATAATCTACAGGTAGAGCTTTTTAAAAAAGCTAAGGAATATAAAGATATTCCTCTTAAACCGTTTTTGAAAAGTTTATAAATGCTGTAGGACTATACTGTTCGACAGTATTTTTTGATTTTAGGCAGGATTTTCAACTATTAGAATGAATATATTAACTGTTATACTTTTTTAAAAGCAAGCATTTAAAAAGTATAAGGATAGATATTCTATTATTTTAAGGAGGGACTAGCATTGAAGAAAAGACTGGCGGTATTATTATGTGTAGTTATGATGCTTACTTTGGTGGTAGGGTGCGGAGGCAATTCTTCTAATAATGAAGATGTAATTAAGCTAGGCTATCTAGGAGCTAAAACTGGTTCTGTAGCTAATTATGGGATTCCTGCAGAAAAAGGGATGAAGTTAGCCATTGAGGAATTAAATGAAAATGGTGGAGTGTTGGGCAAAGAGCTAGTAGGTATTTATGAAGATAATAAGGGTGAAAATTCTGATGTAGCTATTATTGTTGATAAATATATCAGCAGGGATAAGGTGGCGGCATTAGTAGGGGATCCTTGTACTGGTCTTACTAAGGTAGCAGCTGATTTGGCACAAAAGAATGAAATTGTTATCTTCTCCCCTGGAGCAACTGGGGATGGGGTAGTAGAAATAGGGGATTATGTATTTAGAAATACTTTGCTAGATATATTTGCCGTACCAGCGGTAGTTGAATGGATGATTGAAGAAAAAGGCTGGGGTAATATGGCGGTTATTACTACTTTGGATATTGGTTATAGTACAGACTTAACTCCTGTATTTAAAAAGGCCATTGATGAAAAGGGTGCTAAAATAGTTTTTGAAGATACCATTAATTCTGGGGAAACTGATTTTACGGCTCAAGTTACAAAATTAAAAAATGCTAAGGCTGATGTATTAGTTTTTACTGGTTATTATACTGAAGCAGCCTTGTTTATGAATGAAGTTAAAAAGCAAAACCTGGATATAGTCTTAGTGGGTGGAGATGGCTTATATGGCCAAGATTTAGCAAAATTAGGACAAAATGCGGTAGAGGAAAGGGTAATCTTTTACTGTGGCTTTTCTAGTGACCAACCTAGCCCAGAAACTGCAGAATTCTTAGAAAAATATCGGGCTAAGTTCAATGAGGATCCTGATATGTTCTCAGCTCAATATTATGATGCGGTTATGATTTTAGCTAAGGCCATGGAAGATGCAGGAAGTGCTGATCCTAAAGTGTTCAGAAATGAATTAGCTAAGCTTAAGGATTATCCTGGGGTGTCTGGTAATACTACTTTTAGAGAAGATAGAGAACCCATCAAGAGTCCTGTATGTCTAATTACGATTAAGGACGGAGAATTTACTTTATTAGAGCAGATAGATGTAAAATAGTATAAAATATATTAAGGCTCGTCTATCTTGGGCGAGCCTTAATAATGTACTTAGACATAAAATGTAAGATGCTAAATTTTTTTTCGCATTTTTCCTTTTATGTTTAGATAAATTAGGGAGGACACTTATGTTTTGGGAACAGTTGCTAAACGGCCTTACCTTAGGCAGCACTTATGCTTTAATTGCCCTAGGCTATACTATGGTTTATGGAATTATTCAACTTATTAATTTTGCCCACGGGGAGATATATATGTTTGGTGCTTTTGTAGGCTTAGTTTTGGTAACCGTCTTTGGTTTAAATATTATAGTGGCCTTAGTTGGTGCTATGATATTTTGTATGTTTTTAGGTATGTTGATTGAACGGATTGCCTACCGACCCTTACGGGGGAAATCTTCGCGATTATCGGCTTTAATTAGTGCGATTGGGGTATCTATCTTCCTTTCTACTTTAATGGTTTTAATCAGAGGCCCTAACACTACCCGCTATCCTGAAATTATTAAGATAACTACTTATAATATTGGGAGTATTAGTATTTCCTCCTTGCAAATTATTATTTTAGCCTTAGCCACCCTGCTAATGGTTGGCTTGCAAGTAATGATTAAGAAAACGCGGGTAGGTATGGCTATGCGGGCTTGTTCTCAGGATTTAGAAGCTTCATATCTGATGGGGATTAATGTTAATCGGGTTATTTCTTTTACCTTTGCTGTTGGCTCGGCTCTAGCGGCCGCAGGTGGAGTAATGGTAGGGGTGTATTATAATGCCGTCTGGCCTTACATGGGGCTTATGGCAGGCTTAAAGGCATTTGCCGCCGCCGTTTTAGGAGGCATAGGCTCTATTCCAGGGGCAATGGTCGGTGGTCTTACCCTAGGTGTTTTGGAAATATTCGGGGTCGCTTATTTATCTTCTTCGTATAAAGATGCGATTGCTTTTGCGATTTTAATTTTGGTGTTAATTATTAGGCCACAAGGTATTTTTGGACAAAAGAAAATTAAAAAGGTGTAGGTGAACAAGGTGGAAGGCTTTTTACTGCAGTTTATCGATGCGTATTATCTTCGCATCTTGGTAATAATCGGGATTAATATTATTCTCGCTCTAGGATTAAACTTAATTACGGGTGTTACTGGTCAGCTATCTATGGGACATGCTGGCTTTATGAGTATTGGGGCTTATACGGCGGCTATTTTGACTTTGCAGTTTGGGCTTTCTTTTGGTATTGCCTTGCTGGGTGGAGCGGTTATGGCAGGTTTGTTTGGCTTTTTAATCGGTATTCCTACCTTACGCTTAGAAGGTGACTACTTAGCTATGGTTACCATAGGTTTTGGGGAAATTATTCGGGTCTTTTTCCTTAATTTTGAATTAGGTGGCAAGGCTACTGGTTTATATGGTATGACAAAATACACGACTTTTACGACGGTATGGATTCTAGTAATTATCATTGTTTTACTTAATGCTAAGCTTTTAAAATCCCGCCATGGCAGGGCTTTATATGCGATTCGGGAAAATGAAATTGCAGCTGAGGCGGCAGGGGTTAATACTACTCTTATGAAGGTCTTAGCTTTTACCATAGGGGCTTTTTTAGCAGGTCTAGCTGGAGGTCTATATGCCCACTATATGGGCTATATTGCTCCTAAGGATTTTGCTTTTATGAAATCTATAGAGATATTAAACATGGTGGTCTTAGGTGGTATGGGAAGTATTCCAGGTAGTATTTTAGGGGCATTTATCCTAACCATTGCTCCAGAAATGCTAAGGATAGTGGATGAATATAGGCTTTTATTCTATGGAGCCCTATTAGTTATTTTAATGATATTTAGACCTAATGGCTTATTAGGCAATGTAAGAATATATGATCTTAAGAAGCGTTTTAGGAAAAAAGAGGTGTAATTATGGCGGTCTTGAAACTAGAAGGAATAACTCAAGAATTTGGAGGACTGCGGGCTTTGGATAGTGTTAGCCTAGAGGTTGAGGCAGGTAATATTTTTGGTATTATCGGGCCTAATGGGGCTGGTAAAACCACTTTATTTAATATTATTACGGGTATATACACACCGACAGAGGGAAACTTATTTTTTAAAGATGAGATGATAACTAATACTTCAGCTTATAATATTGCTAGGTTAGGTGTAGGTAGAACCTTTCAGAACATTAGGCTTTTTGGCAAGTTATCTGTATTAGATAATGTTAAGGTAGGCAGCTATGGTATTACTTCTTCTAGTTTTTTTAGTAATTTATTGGGCTTACCTAAGGCTAAAAGGGAAGAGAAACTGGTTACTGAAAAGTCCTTAGAATTATTAGAATTAGTCGGTTTAGTCGAAGTGAGGCATGAATATGCTGACAGTTTAGCTTATGGTGACCAAAGAAGGTTAGAGATAGCTAGAGCTTTGGCCTTAGAACCGTCTTTGCTTTTATTAGATGAACCTGCTGCGGGTATGAATTCTTCGGAAAAGCTAGAATTAATGGAGTTAATTAATGGTATTAAGGAACAGTTTGACCTCACGATATTGCTAGTGGAACACGATATGAACTTGGTAATGAATATATGTGACCTGATTGCTGTTTTGGATTATGGCAAAAAAATTGCTGAGGGTAATCCTGTGGAAGTGAAAAGTGATGAAAAGGTTATTATGTCTTACCTAGGTGTGGAAATATGAGATTTTCTTTAATATATATAGCTATCTTTCTAGGTGTCTTATGTATGTCAACTTCTTCGATTATTATTAGATATACGGTGGCACCTGCTATGATTATTGCTTTTTATCGGGTCTTTTTTACTTCCGTTTTTGCAGCATCTTTTAGGGGTAGAAAACTTCCTACTAGTTTAAAGAATATAGCTAAATCTGATTACTTATTCATCCTCGGTGCAGGATTTTTTTTAGCCTTGCATTTTGCCTTTTGGATCACCTCTTTAAGTTATACTAGCATTTCTAGTTCGGTTTTATTTACTAATTTACAGGTTATATTTGTCTTTATTTTTTCCATATTTATCTTAAAAGAAAAACTTAATCCCTTAGCTGTTATCGGAATTTTGATTGCCCTTAGCGGTTCAGCCTTGATAGGGTTTGGAGATTTAAAGCAAGGGCGAATTTTAGGGGATTTGTTAGCCTTGTCTAGTGGTCTTTTTGTAGCCATTTATTTTATTATTGGTCGTGATGTGAGAAAAAGGGTTGATGCACTAACTTATACCAGTGTAACCAGTTTTATTGCTATGATGGTATTATTTTTTGCCTGCCTAGCCTTTAGCTTAGAATTAACTGGCTATCGTTTAGTCGATTGGTCGCTTTTTATATTACTAGCCTTAGGACCAGGTATAGGTGGACATGCTATTTTAAACTGGGCATTAAAATATGTGCAGGCCCCAATTGTGGCTGTTTCTATTTTGGGGGAATCGGTAGGGGCTAGTATTCTGGCCTATCTTTTTTTCCAGGAATATCTTATGTGGTATCAAATGATTGGGGGTATTTTGATAATAGCAGGTATTTATATGGCTGCTCTTTTTGAAAATAAGGGTAAGGACGGCACCCCTGAACAATTTCAGGGGTGAAGATAAGCTATGCTAATCATATAATTTTGTCCATTGGGCTTGGGGGAAGTAGTGTTCCACAATTTCTTTGGCACTAAAATTTTGTTCGGTGGCTAATACATAGGCACCCCATTGTTCTAAGCCGCATCCATGTCCCCAGCCTTTGCCTTTAAATACAATGTTCTCTCCTTCGGCTTTAAGGCTAGTTATTTTGGTAGAATATAAACGATCAAATCCTATTTCTTGTCTTAAGTCTATAGCTGGTATGGTAGCTTTCCCAGCCTGAATAGTTAGGGCTCTTTTAGAAGGGCCTTTTTTGCTTATTTTTATATCATCTAATGAGCCAGCTTTTTCGCCCATTATTTTTTTTATCTCACTACGGGGTACTTTTACAGTCCAATTACGGTATTTTACGGGGGCCTTTTTTATGCCATTAGTATCTACTGGTACTATATAGGGAGCCTGCTTAGCTAGATTGGGAAAACCCTCATTTATACTAGCAGTTTTTTTGTCTGAAACGGAATGGAAGAAAGCATAGACGAAATTCCCCTTGTTAGTGGTTAAGACTTGTCCTCTGGTTTCATCAACGGCTTTTTTGATATTATCACTTATATTTTCTCGATTGTATGCTTGAAATTCGGTATGGTCATCACTTGCATCTGTGCCATGCTTGCCTCTGGTACCATTTTCATATTCTATTAAGGCTAAGGTCATAGTTCTAGCTATTATGGCTTGAGCTTTTAGGGCTTCTAAGGGAAACTCATCTCCGATTTCTGCAGCTACTACTCCTTTCAGATATTCTTCTAATTTTATTTCCTCTTTTATTCCTGTTTGACTGCGATATAATGTAATAGTAGGCTCTTTATTGTATTTTTTAACTTCGGGGCTCTTTTCTATAGGTTTGGGAGCTGGTGTACTATTTTTAGTACAGCCACCTATAATTAGTAGTGAAACTGTTAATATAAATATTAGAAAATACGGTGTAATTCGTCTTAACAAAACTATCTCTCCTTTTTTTTATATCTATATTAGCTTTTGTTTAGTATAGTGATTTTATGTATAATAAATTTTGATAATAAAATTATGGGGGCAAATTAGTGCATATAGTTTTAGTAGAACCTGAAATCCCACAAAATACTGGTAATATTGTGCGTACCTGTGTTTTAACTGATACGACCTTGCATTTGGTTAAACCTATAGGTTTTTCGTTAGAAGACCGATACTTAAAAAGAGCGGGGCTTGATTATTGGGATAAGCTTAAAATACATATTTGGAATAATTATGGGGAGTTTTTGCAGTACTTCCCTAATAATTTAATATATTTGGCAACTACCAAGGCAACTGGTAATTATGCCCAGACTAAATATAATGCAGATGACATTATAGTATTTGGGTCTGAAAGTAAAGGTTTGTCAGAAAATATTTTAGCTAGTAATGCTAATAAAATCAGAATTCCTATGCTGGATTTTGGTCGTTCCCTTAATTTAAGTAATGCTGTAGCAATAATTTTGTATGAGGCTTTAAGACAACATAATTTCTCTAACTTCCAGTGATTTAAGGGGGTGCGTAAGATGGCTTTGCCACAAGTGAAATTATATGAAATAATTTTGGGCTTATCGGAGGCCTTGGATCTAATAGATCCTGTTTTATCTAACCATCATAAAAAGGTAGCTTATATAGCACAGGCTATAGGGGAAAAACTAGATTTACCTACTAATACACTTAGACAACTAATTATGGCTGGTGCTCTTCACGATATAGGCAGTTTATCTATTATAGAAAGAATTAGTATTTTGAATTTTGAAGATGAATATAGCCATGAACATGCCAAAGTTGGTTATAATTTACTCAAATCTTTTCCGCCTTTGGAAAATATAGCTGATATTGTTCGTTTTCATCATTTATCTTGGAATAATGGTCAAGGTCAATATTCTAAGGGGATACCAGTTCCATTTGAATCGCATATAATACACTTAGCGGATAGAATTGCAGTTTTAGTTCCAGATGCCAGTAGGGTTTTAGAAGAAGCACCTAAAATAACTGAGAAAATCGAGAATGTTAAAGGGAGTAAATTTGTCCCTGAGCAAGTGGAGGCTTTCCTAGAATTAGCGGACACAGAATATTTTTGGCTTGATATTGTATCTGGCTCTTTAGATCGCATATTATCTGCCAAATTTGAGGGGGTTAATGTAGAAGTTACTTTGGATGAATTAGTGGATATTTCGCGTATTTTTTCGCGTATTGTTGACTTTAGAAGTCCAGTAAACGCTGCTCACTCTAGTGGTGTAGCTAGTACAGCTAAGTTGTTAAGTAAGAAGATGGGATTTAATGATACTAAGTCTAATCTTATGTTAGCGGCTGGTTACCTACATGATATAGGTAAACTAGCAGTTCCGCCCCATATTCTAGAAAAGCCAGGCAAGCTAACTAAAGAGGAATTTATGGTAATTAAAAGGCACACTTACTATACTTATAGTATTATGTCTAATATTAAGTCTTTTGACAATATGACTAAATGGGCAGCTTTCCACCACGAAAAATTAGATGGTACAGGTTATCCTTTCCATTTAACTGAAAAACAGCTTCCCCTTGAATCCCAGGCTATGTCAGTTGTTGATGTTTTTACCGCAGTTACCGAAGATAGACCTTATCGTTTAGGTATGGAGAAACCCGAAGTAACTAAATTATTGTATAAAATGGTGAAAAATAATGCATTAAATGGTGACATTGTTAAAATTCTGATTGATAATTATGATGAAATAAATTATGGTAGGTTTATTGCTCAACAGAACTCGTTAGATGAATATGCACATTTTTTAGTTCCATACAAAGAAAGGTTTAGTGATGACGCGGCGTACAATTTCATCGGTAAATAGGTTAGGGAGTTGAGAGAATGCGGATTTTAATAGCTGAAGATGAGCCTATATCAAGAAGGTTATTAGAAAATGCTTTAACAAAATGGGGCTACGAAGTTGTAGTTACTAAGAATGGGGAAGAAGCCTGGAATATATTGCAGCAGGAAAATAGCCCTAATCTAGTCATCCTAGACTGGATGATGCCAGGCATGGATGGAATAGAAGTTACCAGAAGGCTAAGGGGGAGACAACAGGATAACTATGTATATATAATTTTACTAACTGCCCGCAGCCGCCCTGAAGATATTATAGCTGGTCTAGATTCTGGGGTTGATGACTATATAGTAAAACCTTTTTTTGATGAAGAACTTAGATATCGTTTAAAAATTGGGGAAAGAATTATTAGACTAGAGCAAAGGATACTTAACTTAGCTCGCATAGATTATTTAACAGGTTTATTAAACCGCCGGGCCTTTATGGAAAGATTAGAAGCTGAGGTTAGTAGGGCTAATCGTACTAGAGGTGATTTAGGCTTAATTATTATAGATATAGATTTTTTTAAAAGGGTTAATGATACTTATGGACATCAAGCAGGTGACTTAGTATTACAAGATTTCGCTAAAAATCTAACGGAATTTTGCAGGGGTTACGATTTTATAGGTAGGTATGGCGGAGAGGAATTTATTATTGGTTTGCCTGGAACCAACCTAGAAGAATGTGGCATTATTGCCGAAAGGATCAGGCAGCAAATAGAGACTAGTCATACTTCATTAGATGAAGAAGGCGTCTTTATTAATGTTACAGCTAGTTTTGGTATTACAGCTATGGAAAAGGCCTACCCATATACTACAGATAAATTAATTAGTGCGGCTGATAATGCCTTGTATTTTGCGAAAAACTCGGGACGAAACACAGTTAAAAATTATAAGGAAATAGTTAACAAATAAAAAAACCTAGTTTGTACTAATATATTAGTAATTGCTAGGTTTTTATCTATCTATACTTTTATTCTTCTGGGTTAGGTGCTTCGACTGGACACACATCTGCACATTCGCCACAATCAGTACAGAGATCGGGGTCAATTACATATTTATCTTCACCCTCTGAAATTGCTTCAGTTGGGCACTCATCAGCACAAACCCCACAAGAAATACATTCATCATTGATATAATAGGCCACTACTATGTCCCTCCTTCTCATCTATAACCAATAATCGTATTATAGTTATTGCATTATTTTTTGTCAATTTAGATACCATAAAAACTTTCAATATCCCTGATAACACCTTCTTATCTGTAACAAAATATAATAAACTCTATTTTTATAATATACCTTAATTGCTTCAATGTTAATATTAGTATAAAATTTAACATGATCTTAATATACTTAACAAAGAAATGGTGGGAGTATTGTTTAATGAAGTGTTTAATATTAGCTAATGGTGATTATGGAGAGATAGAATTATATAAGGACAAACTATCTGATTTTGATAAAATTTTGTGTGCTGATGGCGGTGCTAATTATGCTTACTCGCTAGACATTATACCTGATTATATTATTGGAGATATGGATTCTATAGATGGTGATATAAGAGCATTTTACCAAGCTAGGGGTGTGGTTTTCAAAAAATATCCTCGCCAAAAGGATTTTACTGATACTCAGTTAGTTATTCATTTAGCTGAGGAGTTAGGGGCTAAGGAAATATTATTTTGTGGCTCTCTGGGCACACGCTTAGACCATACATTATCTAACCTATATAGTGGTATTAATACAGCAATTAATGGAATTAAGGTTACCCATTATAATCCTAAGTGTTCGATACATATAGTGGCCAAAGAGCTTGATATAGACGGAAATATAGGTGAAACTATTTCGGTATTAGCCCTGACTGATATAGTAACTGGTTTAAGTGAGGTGGGGGTAGAATATCCTTTAGAGCAAGTATCTCTAGAAAAACATAACCCTTATGCTATTTCCAATATATTAAGTGAAGCTAGAGCTAAGATTACTGTTGATACAGGGGTAATTGCTGTATTTCATTATCATGAGGGGTAGTTTTATAGTTAGATTAAACATGGAGGAAATATCATGGACTTATCTTTTTTATCGGGAATATTCGCTAGTCCGTGGAATATTATTCGCAATTTACTTGACATAGCTATAGTAGCCTATGTTTTTTATAGATTGTTAAAACTAATTGCGGGCACTAGAGCCCAGCAACTATTAAAAGGATTGCTTTTATTATTAGTTTTTTCGGTGGCTGCGAGTTTTTTAAAGCTTGATATGGTTAATTGGTTAGTCGAAAAATTATGGATTGTATTTGCTATTACTTTGCCTATAGTTTTCCAGCCAGAATTAAGACGATTATTAGAACAGATTGGACGAGGTGGTTTTTTTACTTCTCGTCGTTTAAGTGTGGATAAAAATATTTATACCAAGATTATTTATGAAGTATGTGAAGCTGCTAAGCTTCTGGCTAAAGATAGAACTGGGGCTTTAATATTATTTACTAGGGATACTGGCATTGCTGAATATACAGAAAGTGGTGTTAATATAGATGCTGTGGTTTCAGCCAGTCTTTTGCTTAATATTTTTACTCCTAATTCCCCCTTGCATGATGGGGCTGTAGTAATTAATGGAGGAAGGTTAGAAAAAGCGGCTTGTTTCCTACCCTTAAGTGATAATCCTTCATTGTCAAGAGATTTAGGCACTAGGCATCGTGCTGCCATAGGCATTACTGAGATATCAGATGTAATCGCGGTAATAGTTTCTGAGGAAACTGGTGCTATCTCTATAGCCATTGATGGTAAATTAAATCGCCATTTGGACACTTTCAAGGTTAAGGAAATATTGACTAGTGAATTAGCTGATAAGCTTAAAATAAACAATCCTCTTTTTAGGAGGTGGGCTAGTGCCGAATAATACTGGACTTAAAATTATTTCAGTAGTGATGGCAGTTCTTTTGTGGTTTTATGTTATTAATACAGGTGATGCTAACCCTCGCAACAGTATAGTTAATGCTAACCTAAAATATATTAATCTCGAAGAAGGGCTAACTATAATTATGCCAGATTCAGTGGCAGTTAAGTTATGGGGGAGTGCTGACACGAGTGCGGAAATTATAGCCTATGTGGATCTTAAGGGTCTAGCTATGGGTAGTCATCAACTGCCTGTAAAAGTGGAGCCAGTACCTGGAGCTATATTTACTAGTGTGGAACCAGATGTAGTAACGGTGGAAATTAAGGAAGAACAGGAAAGAAGTATTTCTATTGAGCATGTTATAATTAGAAATCCTAATGCAGGTCACGACTTGCTAGATATCCTAAAAAGCCCCGATGAATGTATTATAAAAGGGGAAGAAAGTCTAGTTAAGCTAGTAAATAGTGTCATTTGTGAAGTAGATTTAGCTGGACTTACAGGAATGAAAACTATAAATGTACCCTTAAAGGCTATAGATGCTAAGGGTAATCCTATTGATAAAGGTTTAAGATTGGTGCCCGATAATATTAATCTGTATCTCGTCATTAATCAAAATATGCTAGCCAAAGAGGTCAAGGTCAATCCTGTGATAATAGGTTCTCCTATGGAAGGTTATCAACTTGTTAATGATAAAATAATTCCAGAACTAGTAAATATTTTAGTGCCTGCCTTAATAGCAGATAATGTTAATGAAGTAAAGACTAAACCTATAGATATTACAGGTAGGGACAAGGCTTTTAGTCAAGAAGTGGAATTGGTAGTACCCGAAGGGATTCACATCTATCCTGATAAGGTTATAATAAATATTAGTATTAATAGTACAGAATCAGAAAAAGAATTAGAAGAATAGTCTAATAACTGCTAGAATGTAGTTGGTAATTAACAGTTAATATTGCTATGGCATAGAATAATATGGGCTAAGTAAAAGCTATTAAGATAATATTTTGAAATTATATAAAGCATTTGCTATCTTACTTTTAGGTGGAGGTTTGGGATTTGTGAAAGCATTGTTTGGAACAGATGGTGTAAGAGGTGTAGCTAATATAGAATTAACCCCAGAATTAGCTTTTGATTTGGGGCGGGCAGGTAGTTATGTATTAGCTAAGCAGTATGAGGGTGCTAGACCCAGAATTTTAGTGGGCAGAGATACTAGAATTTCAGGGGATATGTTAGAGGCCGCCCTGATTGCGGGTATATGTTCAACTGGTGCTGATGTACTTACAGCTGGTGTTATTCCTACTCCTGCGGTAGCTTATTTAACTAAGTTATATCAGGCTTCTTCGGGTATAGTTATCTCTGCTTCTCATAATCCTGTAGCAGATAATGGTATTAAGTTTTTTGGTTCAAATGGCTATAAATTACCTGATGAAATTGAAGCAGAAATTGAAAAGCTGGTAATGGCTGGAACTAGCAGCCTGCCTCGGACTAAGGGAGAAGATATTGGCAGGGTATATGAAGTAAAGGAAGCGGCTAACAATTATCTTAATTATTTACAGGATATATATTCTGTGGAAGGCAGTTTACAAGATTATACCATAGTAATTGACTGTGCTAACGGGGCTGCTTATGAAATTGCCCCTAAAATGTGGCAGAGGTTAGGAGCCAATCTTATAGCGATTAATCATAATCCTAACGGGGTTAACATTAATGACAAATGTGGTTCTACCCATACAGGTACTCTTAAAAAAGCCGTTATTCAGCACCAAGCAGATATTGGGATAGCCTATGATGGTGATGCAGATCGCTGTATTATTGTTGATGAAAGAGGCAATGAATTAGACGGTGACTATATTATGCTAATATGTACACTAGATATGCGTAGGCGGGGGCTATTAAATCCTACTAGCTTAGTTGCGACAGTAATGAGCAATGTAGGCTTAGATATCGCTTTGAATAGGGAAGGTATTAATATTGTAAGCTCTAAAGTTGGTGATAGATATGTTTTGGAGCAAATGCAAAAAATAGGAGCTGTAATAGGTGGTGAGCAGTCTGGGCATGTTATATTTGCTGACCATGCTACAACTGGTGATGGCTTGCTTACTTCTTTAAAAGTAGTGGAAGTGATGAAAAGAAATCATATACCCCTATCAGAGTTAGCTAAAGAGTTGGAAAAACAACCCCAACTATTAGTCAATATTAAGGTGGAAAAAAAGGAGGAGATAATGACACATGAACTAGTCATAAATGCTTTGGAAAGGAGTGAGAAAAAACTAGGTGAATGGGGTAAGCTAGTGGTAAGACCTTCTGGGACTGAACCCTTAGTCAGAATTATGGCTCAAGGCAATGACCAGTATTTATTAGAAGAGGTGATTGATGATATTAAAAA
>JAAYRQ010000014.1 GCA_012518685.1 Syntrophomonadaceae bacterium
ACCTCCTGACAGTCCTTATTTGTATTAAGAAATATAAAATTGGCTTCTGTTTCTACATAATCTAAGCCTAATTTTTTAAATTCTTGATATAAGAATTCCTTACCAGCTAAGTTCATCTTTTGACTTTCGGTTAGATGTTCTACATCGTCTATGGCTGCTCTTGCTCCTATTTGGGCTAATAAATTAACATTAAAGGGCTCCATTACCCTAGCTATTGCCGCTGCAATTATAGGGTTAGTTAATCCGTATCCCACCCTAAGGCCGGCTAGGCCATATATCTTAGAAAAAGTTCTTAAAACTATGACTTTTTTATTTAGGTCAAGATACTTCTTCCCACTTGTGTATTGGGCAGAATTAACATATTCATAATAAGCCTCATCAAATACAACTAGAATATCTGCTGGTATTTCATCCATAAATCTATCCAAGTCATTTTCCGTAACTATAGTTCCTGTAGGGTTATTAGGATTACATATATATATCATTTTAGTATGCTCATTAATGGCTGCCTTCATAGCTTCTAAATCGTGTTTAAAATCATTAGTAGGTATTTTAACTGTTTTAGCCCCCATGATAGTAGCCGCAAATTCATACTCAGAAAAAGTAGGAGTAGCAGTAATAACTTCATCACCACTATTTAAAAAAGTCTCAGCGATTAATTTAATTATCTCATCTGAGCCATTACCTATTATGAGACCTTTTTCATCATGCTTAGTTAATTTTGCAATAGCTTTTTTTAAGTCAAAATTATTACTATCAGGATAAAAATGAATGTTATTTAGCATTTCTTGTATAGCCCCAACTGCCATAGGTGATGGACCAAGAGGGTTTTCATTAGAGGCTAATTTTATAATATCATCAATACCTAATTCCCTTTTTACTTCTTCGATAGGTTTTCCAGCTACATAAGGCTTGAGATTGAAAATTTCAGGTCGAGCCTTCGCTTTTACAAATGTATCCATAATAATATTATTCCTTTCTATATTCTAGTTTTATTCACTACTAAGGCTGCACATTCTTATTTAATAATAGTTCCTTAACTAGGTTAGACATTTGCTTAATAGATTCCTCATTATTAAAATCAAGTGTAATTAATGTTTCCTTAATTATTTCATCTAATTCCGAATTTTTATATAATCCTAGCCATTCTATTATACTAGAAATTAAATCATTTTCCTTATTATCAAGCCAAATAAAATCTAAAAAATTAAGTAAAAATAGCATCTCAGCTTCAGTCAGTTTCTTATCATAATATAGTTTTGTAACCACACTGGCTGTTTCATTATATATCTTTTTTTGGTTAATTTCATTAGCAGACATATTACTGAATCCTTTCAGCATCCTTTAATATCTGTTTTTGCATATCAAAATTAATCGGAATACTAACCCCGCTTCTACCATCCCTGTTTTTGTCAATGTATATATAGTAATTAGGGTTCATATATTTTCTTAGTTCTTCATTTTCTTCTAATTCATTCCTTGAAATAGGAGATAACTTTAACATTAGATCACATTCATTTTTCATTCTTTTTGCACCCTGCAAGCTCCCATCAGGATTAAGTTGCACCAAACACATTACTGCTATATTAAGATTTTGGGCTAATAATTTTTGGGTTTTCACTATCTGTTCTAAGACTTGCCATTCTTGTAATTTAGGGTCTATTTTATCCATCCGCCCTACATAGTCAACTATCATAATGTCAATCTCTTTTTCGGCCTTGAACTTCCTAGCTACAGATATAGTTTTTTCGGGAGTTAGGTTAGGACAAGGATAAGAGTAAAAGCCACTTTCTTGTAAGCTTGCATATCCCTTATATATAATAGATAATTCAGTTTCGGTAATATCTCCACTTCTTATCCTATCATGTTCAATCCCAGATAATATAGAACCCCAGCGAAGTGCTACCTGTTCTCTACTCATTTCTGTATTAAGATATAGTAGATTTTTACCCGCTTCCACAGCGATAGCCTTGGCAGTATGTAGTGCAAAAGCAGTTTTACCATGACCAGTTTGAGCACCTAGAATAATAAGGTCGCCAGGCTTGTAGCCTAAGGTAATATGGTTAAGGTTGTCAAATCCTGTGGGTAAACCGTCTAATGGTATTACACCCTTATGTAATTCTTTAATTTCCTTAAATCTCAAAAACCTGCGTTCCACCTCATCATAACCTAATTTAGCAACCTCAGAAGGTGTATCAACCTTATCATCAATTTCTAAAGCGGTTAGATTAGTTAGTTCTTCTTCAGCCTCCATTAATACTTGTTCCACATCAATTTCGGGATCATTATTGTTTATAAGGTTTTGATAATTAGTTCGTAAAAACAATTCAAAAATCCTTAACCTAGCCTTGTCTTTAACATTCTTAATCCAATACTTAATATTTTCATCATCTATGTAATGCTCGGAAATAAATTGTAATTCCTCAATATCTTTAGGATTAGTTAAAATACCTAAGCTATGAGCTTCTTTTAGAAGTTCAACATAAGTTGGTCTAATCTCTCTTTCAAAAAGACTACATATTAAATCAAAGATAGTGGCGTGTTTGGGAGCATAAAAATCCACAGACTTCAGAGAACTATGTCCTTCAATACAAGCATCTTCAGAATTCAGCATAGCTGATAATACTCGTCTTTCACTTTCCAAGTCATACAAAAACTGGCTTGTTGCAGTATCTTTTAATACTAGGTTCATAACTTTCTCCTTCCCCATTTAAAAAAACGGGATGATAATAATCCCGTTTTTATTATAGCCTATTTAATTATACATTTTAATTAAGCATTATTTATACTTTGCTTTTTAAATTTTCT
>JAAYRQ010000153.1 GCA_012518685.1 Syntrophomonadaceae bacterium
GAGGATGCTAACTGGGGCAGGATTCTAGCGGCAGCTGGTCAAGCTGGAGTTGATTTTGATTTTAAGCTAGTTGATATATATTTAGGAGAGGTTTTAGTAGCACAAAATGGGCAAGGGCTTGATTTTGATGAGGATAAGGCCAGAGAACAACTGCAAAAGGATGAAGTGCTTATTACTATAGACCTTAAGTCAGGGACTGAGCAGGCGAAGGCCTGGGGCTGTGATTTAACTTATGATTATATTCGCATTAATGCTGATTACAGAACTTAATGGGGTGAAAGGAGTGGGAATAATGGTATTAGATGCTTTGCAAAAGGCGGAAATATTGGTAGAGGCCTTGCCCTATATTAAGCAATTTTATGGCAAAAGGGTTGTAGTCAAGTATGGTGGGGCTGCTATGAAGGATTGTGACTTGAAGGAAAAGGTTATGCAAGACATAGTCCTCATGAAATATGTCGGTATGCACCCCATAGTAGTGCATGGGGGTGGACCTGAAATTAATAATTTATTAGCTAGACTGAATATTGAAAGTCAATTTGTTAATGGCTTAAGGGTTACAGATAAAGAAACTATGGAAGTAGTAGAAATGGTCTTAGGTGGGAAGGTTAATAAGGAGATTGTAGCTGGTATAGCCTCCAAAGGTGGTAGTGCGATAGGTTTGTCTGGGAAGGATGGCAGCCTTATTAAGGCTAAAGCTCTTAATATTAACGGGGTTACTAGCTTTACAGGGGAAGTTGTAAGTATTAATCCACGACTTATTGAAACCGTGATAGAAAATGGCTATATCCCTGTAATAGCACCGATTGGTATGGATGATGAAGGGCAAAGTTATAATATTAATGCCGACTTAGTAGCAGCTGCTGTTGCGGTAGCTTTAAATGCGGACAAGTTAGTATTATTGACTGATGTACCTGGACTTTTGTTAGATGCTAAGGATAGTGATTCACTTATTTCTATTTTGAAGGTTAGTGAAGTGGAGGAATTTATTGAAAATGGCGTAATAGCTGGGGGGATGGTTCCTAAAATAGCCTGTTGTGTAGAGTCGGTAACTGGGGGAGTAGGCCGAACCCACATTATAGATGGTAGGGTAGCTCATTCCATACTTTTAGAGATATTTACTAATCAAGGTATTGGCACCATGGTAGTCAATGAGTAGAAAGGACGATTAATAATGACTAATCTGGATAGTATTTATAAGGCAGAAAATTATGTTTTAAGTACATATAACCGTTTTCCTATAAGTCTGGTTAAGGGTGAGGGTTCTTATGTCTGGGATGCTGATGGTAAAGAGTATGTGGATTTTGTTAGCGGGATTGCAGTGTGTGCTCTAGGGCATAGTAATCCTTCCTTAGTTAAGGCTATTACTGAACAAGCCCAGCAGTTATGGCATATTTCCAACTTATATTATAATGAACCCCAAGTTTTATTAGCGGAGAAGTTAATCAGTCTAACAGGTTTAGGGAAGGTGTTTTTTTGTAATAGTGGGGCAGAGGCTAATGAAGCGGCGATTAAGCTTGTGAGAAAGTATTTTTATCGGCATAATGAGGCAGGCAGAAATGAAATTATTTCTTTTAATAAATCCTTCCACGGTCGTACTATGGGGGCTTTAGCGGCTACTGGACAGGCTAAGTACCATGAGGGCTTTGCTCCTATGGTGGCTGGTTTTGCTTATGCTGATTACAATGATTTAAGTTCGGTGGAAAAACTGATTAGTGATAAGCTTTGTGCCATTATAGTAGAACCGATACAGGGTGAGGGTGGTATTAATTTAGCTGAATTAGGCTTTATTAGGGGTTTAAGGGATATATGTACTCGGGAAGGGATTTGGCTAATTTTCGATGAGGTGCAGACAGGAGTAGGTAGGACAGGTAAGCTGTGGGCTTATGAACATTACGGCCTTAAGCCTGACATTATTACGATGGCAAAGGCTTTAGGGGGCGGATTTCCTATTGGGGCTATGGTAGTCGCTGATAAAGTGGCTTCTGGCTTTGCTCCTGGGGATCATGCTACTACTTATGGTGGCAATCCCTTGGCTTGTGCGGTGGCTAGTGCTGTTCTGGATATAGTGGGAGAGACTGAGTTTTTAGATAAGGTTAAGGCTAGGGGGGATTACCTAGTTCAATCCCTAAAGGATATAGGGGATAGTAGGATAAGGGATATTAGGGGACAAGGTCTTTTAATCGGGGTGGAGTTTAGTGAGGAAGTTGGGGATTTAATAAAATTATGTGTGGATAAGGGGCTATTGTTGGTAGGGGCTGGGCCCAATGTGGTTCGTTTTATACCGCCTCTTAATGTTAAGGAAGTTGAGATTAATAAGGCTATAGCTATTTTTAAGGATGCTTTAAAGGCTTGGCAGTCTAATTAAGGATGGGAAGTGCATTAAATGGAGATTAATAATTCTTTACGGGGTAGGGATTTTATAAGTATTAATGATTTTAGCAGTGATGAAATTAGCTATATTATTAAAATAGCTCATCATTTAAAAAATTTGCAAAAGAAAGGGATTAGTCAGGAGTATTTGAAAGGGAAAAGCCTAGGCATGATTTTTGTTAAATCTTCTACTAGAACGAGGGTGGCCTTTGAAGTAGGGATATACCAATTAGGTGGTAATGCTCTATTTTTAAACCCTAATGATATTCAATTAGGGCGGGGTGAATTAATCAAGGATACGGCTCGGGTTTTGTCTAGGATGTTAGATGGAATTATGATACGGACCTTTGCCCATGAAGATGTTTTGGAATTAGCTAAGTGGGCTGATATTCCTATTATTAATGGCTTGACGGATTTGCTGCATCCGACTCAGATTATTGCGGACTTGATGACTATAGAAGAGTATAAAGGGAAGTTACAGGGCATTAAGACAGTATTCGTAGGGGATGGTAATAATGTAGCTCATTCCTTGTTATTAGGTGGGGCTAAGGTGGGTATGGATGTAGTAGTGGCTTGTCCAGAGGGTTTTACACCTGATGCTAAGATATTAGAGTTAGCGGAAAGGGATGCTAAGTTAAGTGGGGCTACTATTAGGGTACTCCATGACCCTATACTTGCCTGTCAAAATGCTGATGTAATTTATACTGATGTCTGGGCTAGTATGGGGCAGGAAGCTGAGGCTGAAGTTAAGGAGAAGCAGTTTGCTAAGTATCAAGTTAATCAAGAATTAATGAATCAGGCGAAAAAGGATGCTATAGTTATGCATTGTTTACCTGCAAAAAGGGGTAAGGAAATAACGGATGGGGTTATCGAAGGACCTAATTCAGTAGTTTTTGAGGAGGCGGAAAACAGGTTACATGCCCATAAGGCGATAATGGCGGCGATAATGTAGGTCTTGTATTATTATATATATTGTGCCAATGTAAGGGCATAAGCCGCTAATACGCTTGCGGTAGCACCTACTTCACAGATTATTCTCTTTTATCCTGATGGAGATGAGGACTTTTCTTTATTTAATTTTTTCCTCTAAAAATAAAGTATTTTAAAGAATATATGCGAATTTTTAGACAAAAGTAAGTATATCTTCTATTTTTAAAATTTGCTCTAGCTACTGGCTTTATTTATAATGAACATACTGAATGTAGTAGTCAAAGAAAATACAGGTACTATATATAGTGTTTTAGGAGGAGGATATACTTTTATGGACATTAGTCAAATTAAGAAAAGAGATGGCAGGGTAGTTCCATTTGAAAAGGAAAAGATTACTAAGGCTATTTGGAAGGCTGCTCAGGCAGTAGGGGGTAAGGATTATCAAACCGCTTTGGATTTAACTGAAAAAGTGGTAGAAATAGCCGAATATATTAATGAGGATGAAATAGCTACTGTAGAGGGTATTCAGGATTTGGTGGAAAAGGTTTTAGTTAAGAATGGTCATTATAAGACTGCCAAAGCCTATATTCTATATCGTAAGCAAAGAGAGGACTTAAGAAATACTAGCCAGCTTTTGTCTAATAATCAGCTTATTGTAGATTATCTGGAAAAAAATGATTGGCGAGTTAAGGAAAACTCTAACATGACTTATTCTTTGCAAGGGATGAATTTTCATATTTCCTCTTTAATTGTTTCACAATATTGGTTAAACCAGATATATCCTCCTGAGGTATGTAATGCCCATAATAGTGGGGATTTCCATATTCATGATTTAGGAATTTTGGGTGTTTATTGTGTAGGCTGGGATATTAGGGATTTGTTAAGGGAAGGTTTTAAGGGTGTTAGAGGTAAGACGGCTAGTAAACCTGCGAAGCATTTCCGTTCTATTTTAGGGCAGATTGTTAATTTCTTTTTTACCCTCCAAGGGGAGGCGGCTGGTGCTCAGGCTTTTTCTAATTTTGATACTTTGCTAGCTCCTTTTATAAGATATGATAACTTAGATTACAAGCAAGTTAAGCAGTGTTTGCAGGAATTCGTATTTAATATGAATGTTCCAACCAGGGTAGGCTTTCAGACCCCTTTTACTAATGTTACCCTAGATCTTAAGGTGCCTAATTTTATGAAGGATGAGCCTGTAGTTATTGGCGGGGAATATAGGACTGAAACTTATGGTGATTTTCAAAAGGAAATGGACATGTTCAATCAGGCTTTTGCGGAAGTGATGATGGAAGGGGATGCTGAAGAAAGGGTCTTTACTTTCCCGATTCCAACTTATAATATTACGGAGGATTTTGATTGGGACAACCCTAATTATGATAAGATATGGGAAATGACGGCTAGATATGGTATTCCTTACTTTTCTAATTTTATTGGTTCTGATATGAGTCCTGAGGATGCCAGAAGCATGTGTTGCCGCTTGAGATTAGATAATAGGGAGTTACGCAAACGGGGTGGAGGTTTATTCGGAGCTAATCCTCTAACTGGTTCTATCGGTGTGGTAACGATTAATATGAGTAGGATTGGCTATTTGGCTGAAGATGAGGCTGATTTTTATGATAGATTAGCCCATCTAATGGATATGGCTAAAAATAGTTTGGAAATTAAGCGTAAGGTTCTGGAAAACCTTACTGAGGCTGGTTTATATCCTTATTCTCAATTTTATCTGCGGCAGGTTAAGGAGGGTTTTGGTCAATACTGGAAAAACCATTTTTCTACGATTGGCTTAATTGGGATGAATGAAGCCTGTCTTAATTTTTTAGGTTGGGATATTGCTAGTGAAAAAGGGCATCGGTTTGCTAGTGAAGTTATGGATTTTATGCGGGATAGATTGGGTGAATTCCAAGAGGAAACGGGTGACATATATAATCTAGAAGCAACTCCTGCGGAAGGGGTTAGTTACAGTATCGCCCGTAAGGATAAAAAGGAATTTAAAAATATTATTGTAGCTAATGAAGAAGATTATAAGAATGGAGCCGAACCCTATTATACTAATTCCACACAATTACCTGTTTATTATACGGATGATTTGTTTAGTGCTTTACAAAGTCAGGATGCTCTACAGACTAAATATACAGGTGGCACGGTATTTCATATATTCTTAGGGGAATCAGTTCCTTCTATTGCCTCGGCGAAAAAGCTAGTCAGTAAGGTATGCAATCAGTTTAGACTGCCTTATTTTACCTTATCTCCGACATTTAGTATTTGCCCATCACATGGCTATATAAGCGGTGAAAAGCCTTTTTGCCCCATCTGTGAAGCGGAAGGAAAACAGACTCATTGTGAAGTGTATTCTAGGGTGGTGGGTTATTTACGGCCTGTTGATCAGTGGAATGCGGGTAAACAAGAGGAATTTGCTAGTAGGAAATTGTTTGACAAGGCGATTAATTAAATGAGAATATCGGGTTTACTTAAGCAGACTTTAGTCGATTATCCTGGCGAAGTAGCTGCAACGGTTTTTACCCAAGGCTGCAATTTACGGTGCCCCTTTTGCCATAATGGGCACCTAGTTACTCGTCCAGGAAAAACCCAAAATGATTATATGGATGAACAAATGGTTTTAGATTTTTTGGCAGAAAGGCAAGGTTTTCTAGATGCCTTAGTAATAACGGGTGGGGAACCCACCTTACACCAGGACTTACCTAGCTTTATTGCTAAGGTCAAGGACTTAGGTTTCTTAGTTAAACTAGATACGAATGGCACGAACTTACTTATGCTGGAATTTTTATTAGACCAAAAGTTATTAGATTATGTAGCTATGGATATTAAGGCACCCGTGGAAATAAAGGCCTATCAAAATGCCTGTGGGAACTTGAGTTTGGAGGATTTTTTTAATATTAGAAATAGCCTTAATCTGCTAAAAAATGCGGATATTAAGGTGGAGTTTCGTACTACGGTTATTCCTAGTCTGCACTCTAGTGAGGATATTATAAATATTGCTAAATATATTACTGGTGCTAAGCTATATACTATTCAGCAGTTTAATCCTGAAGTTACCCTAGATGTCAATTATGAAAAGGTTCTTCCTTATGATAAGAAGGATATGGAATTAATCGCTAAAAAGTGTCGTGCTTATGTAGAAATAGTTAGAGTAATTAATATATAAATTCTTAAAAACCCCCTTTTTTTAGGGGGTTTTTATGTTAAATGTCTAATTATCAGAGAATATTTAAAATATTGGGGAAAATGGGAAAATATTTTGGAGAAGTATAGCAAAAGCAACAGGATTATGATATAATTTTTGACATAGTAGTTTTACTGCTATTCTTCATTATATTCTGCACTTGTTTTACTAATGCTTCTTAGTTTCATTTGCCCAGAGTCCTAATGATGAAAATACAGCATATTTTTTGTAGCTTAACCATACTATTAAATGTTGGCTTAAACTAATTCTAGGTTTTTAGCTAAAGGAGGGGAGAGTACAGAAAATAGGTAATATTTCTTTTAGCTTAAGGATTTTTAGTAATATTATTACTAAATTAAAAACAAATAAATATATGGAGAAGGAGTGTATTTAATGAGTAACAACGAAAAATTAAACCAAGCTTTTGCGGTGACGGATAATATGTTAGAAAAATTATGGGATATGTGGTTAGTAGGCTTAGGAAGTATGTCATGGTCTCAAGAACAGGCTGAGGGAATGGCGAAAAAATACTTAGAACAAAGAAAAAATATGAGGGAAGAAAGTACTAAGGTAGTAGAGGAAATGATGA
>JAAYRQ010000154.1 GCA_012518685.1 Syntrophomonadaceae bacterium
CACGATATGTCGTAATTGTGGTAATTTACTTACTTGTCCGAACTGTTCTGTAGGGCTTAATTATCATTTAGATCTTAAGTTAAATATTTGCCATTATTGCAATTTTGGAGTAGAGTTATTTAATAATTGTCCTCATTGTGATACTAATTATTTACAACAAATAGGAGTAGGAACCCAAAAAGTCGAAGAAGAAGTAAAGAGATTATTGCCGAATGCTAACATAGCTAGGTTAGATTTAGATATTAGCCGTAAGGGTCTGCAACAAAAATTATTAACTGATATGAAGGATAAGGAGATTGACATCCTTATAGGCACGCAAATGGTGGCCAAAGGGCTTGATTTTCCTAATGTTTCTTTAGTGGGCATTATTGATACTGATAATTTATTAGCCTTGCCTGATTATAGGGCAGGTGAGAGGACTTTCCAACTAATTGTTCAAACAGCTGGTAGAGCAGGTAGGGGGGATAAACTAGGTGAAGTGATAATTCAGGCTTATAATCCTGATAACGACATTATTAAATGGGCCGCTAAACAAGATTATACTGCTTTTTACCTAGAAGAATTAAAGCTTAGAAGAATACTTAATTATCCGCCATTTACCAATATATTACGGATAGTAGTAACTGCAAATAATCTAAATACTGTTATCGAAGATACCGAATCACTGGCCAAAAGTATTAACGAAGTTACAGATGCTAAAGAAGATTATTTGCATTTATTAGGTCCAGCACCTTGTCCCATTCAAAAAATTCGTAATAAATACCGATATCAAATAATATTAAAAAGTGACAATATGTTATTATTAAAAAGTATAGGTTATTATGTTATTAGTGAGCTTAAATTTTCTAATAGTAAAATTGAATTAGATATTAATCCTAATACCATGATGTAAGGGGGTAAAATATGGCGATTTACAAAATAGTTGCAGTTCCAGAAAAGGTATTACGCCAAAAGGCTAAGCCAGTAACAAAAATTAATGCTGGGGTATTAAGGTTATTAGATAATATGAAGGATACTATGTATGCTTATGATGGATTAGGTTTAGCTGCTCCACAAATTGGGGTTTCAAAGCGTGTGGTGGTAATTGACGATGGGGAAAAATATTATGAATTAATTAACCCTGTTATTTTAGAAAGCGAGGGTGAACAGACAGCCTCTGAAGGTTGCTTAAGTGTACCTGGGGTTGTAGGTGTAGTAACTAGGGCTCAAAAAGTAAGGGTGAAAGCTATGAACAGGGATGGTGAAGAAGTTGATATTCTAGCAGCCGATCTTTTAGCTAGGGCTATGCAACATGAAATAGACCACCTTGAGGGGATAGTTTTTACTGACAGGGCTTCTAGTATAGAATCAGAAAATAATTAGTTGGGGGAAGAATAGTGAAAATAGTATTTATGGGTACTTCGATATTTGCTGTTCCTAGTTTTGAGAAGCTTATAGCAAGTAAATGCAATATAGTAGGGGTAGTTACTCAGCCAGATAGGCCTAGGGGCAGGGGTAAAAAGGTTTTGCCTACTCCAGTTAAGGAAGTAGCATTAAAGCATAATTTACCTATTTATCAGCCTCATAGTATTAAAGATAGCGAAACTATTAATTACATATTGGCTTGGGAACCAGATTTAATAGTAGTAGTTTCCTATGGGCAGATTATTCCTCGGGAAATAATAGATTATCCACGCTATGGCTGTGTTAACTTGCATGCCTCTTTATTACCAGAGTATAGAGGGGCTGCTCCTATACAAAGGGCCATAATGGAAGGTAAAAAAGTATCTGGTATAACTACTATGTTTATGGATGAAGGACTTGATACTGGTGATATTATTATGCAGGTACCCATTCCAATAAATGATAATATTGACCATGGTGATTATGAATTGCAATTAGCTAATGAAGGTGTAGAAATATTATTAGATACTATTAGAGCCTTAGAATGTGGTTCAATGCCGAGAAGAAAACAAGATAATAGTAAAACATCTTATGCTCCTATGATTACTAAGGAAGAAGAGAAAATTAATTGGCATAATAGTGCGGTTGATATCCATAACAAGATAAGAGGTCTTAGCCCTAATCCTGGGGCATTTACTATTATTAATGATACCAAAGTGAAGATATTTGCTACTACTGTGATTGATACTGAAGCTAGAGGACAAGCAGGGGAAGTAGTTGACATAAATAATGTAGGTTTTGCAGTACAAACAGCTAAAGGAATTTTGCTAATAAAAGAGGTGCAAAGGGCTGGAAAGAATAAAATGAATGCAAAGGATTTTTTGCGGGGTTTTAATTTAAACAAAGGGGATTTACTCTAATTTGGAAAGTAAGAAACGCTTATATATAGGCTTATTGGCAGGAAGTTTATTATTTATATTAATTTTAACTGGATTAGTATGGTTTTTAGTAATTAATCGTGATATAATTTTGAGCCAAATAATACTAATTGTTTTAGTTGCCTTAGCGGTAATATTATTTTTGATTTTAGGCATAAGTATTTTGGCGATTGTTATAATGATTATAAGATCTAAAACTATTCCTTCTCTGGAAAATATAACTTTTCTAGCTAATGAATTGCTATTTCCTTTGACTTTATTTATTGGCAAAATATTAGGGATTAGGAAGGAAAAAATATTAAGCTCTTATATTGCCGTAAATAATTATTTAATTAGGGCAAAAGATGCCTATATCCCTAGTAGTAAAATTATGATTCTATTACCCCATTGTTTGCAAGACTCTGATTGTAAAATTAAGATTACTAATGATATTAATAACTGTAAAAACTGTGGAAAGTGTAAAATTGGGGAATTAAAGGAATTAGCTATTAAATACAATGCCGATATAAGGGTTGTTACTGGTGGTACTTTGGCTCGTAAGCATATAACTGATACTAGGCCAGAAGGTGTAGTAGCAGTAGCCTGCGAACGCGACTTATCTGTAGGCATACACGATACAGGTTTATTACCTGTCATAGGGGTTTTGAATTGTCGTCCTAATGGACCTTGTTATAATACAGATGTTAATATTACAGAAGTTGAAAACGCTATAATTACTTTATCTAAAGGAGGAATTTTGCATTGATGTATTTGATTATGATTGTCCCAGCATTATTATTATCACTTTATGCCCAGTTTAAAGTGAAAGCTACTTTTAATAAATATTCTAAAATAACTGCTAGTCGTGGTATAAGTGGTGCTGAAGTAGCTAGCACTATTTTAAGAAAGAATGGTATGAATAGTGTAGGAATTGAGCAAGTAAGGGGAAGCTTAACTGACCATTATGATCCCACAGTTAAAACGGTAAGATTATCGGAAACCGTATATGGTAGTAATTCTATTGCTGCTATTGGGGTAGCTGCTCATGAAGTAGGGCATGCTATTCAACATCAGGAAGAATATGGTCCATTAGGGTTAAGGCACAAGTTAGTACCAGTTACGAATTTTGCTTCTAGTGCTTCTTTCCCTATTTTATTAATTGGATTTATATTTAATCAACTGAATTTAATTATGCTAGGAATTATACTATTTTCCGCGGTAGTATTATTCCACTTAGTTACCTTACCTGTAGAACTTAATGCCTCCCGTAGGGCGGTAGTCCAATTAAGTGAAACAGGTATAATAAGTGCAGGGGAAGCACCTATGGTTAAAAAGGTTCTTAGTGCAGCTGCATTAACCTATATTGCAGCAACATTAGCAGCGGTAGCGAATTTACTGTATTATGTTATGATTTTTATGGGTAGTAATGACTAATAATTTATTGCTGAATTTCAAGTATTAAGGTAGGTTGATGAAAATAAAAAAAGCACCTAATATTAATGAAGTGCGTGGGCTGGCTAGTGATATTATTTATCAGATTACTGAATATAATGCTTATGCTAATTTAGCCTTAGAGAAGGGCTTGAAAGATGTTGCCTTAAGCCAGCTAGATAAAAACTTAGTAACAGAACTTGTTAATGGCACTATACGCATGTTAAAGCACCTAGATTGGGTGCTTAATTCTTTTTTACAGAAAGATATTACTAGTTTAAATCCCCATATTAGAAATATTTTACGCTTTAGTTTGTATCAAATTATGTTTATGGATAAGATTCCTGCTTATGCAATCGTTAATGAGGCGGTAGAACTAGCCAAAGTTAAGACTAATGGCAATTTAGCTAAATTAGTTAATGGGGTATTAAGAAATATATTAAGAAATAGGGATAATATTACTTATCCTGAAGCAAATACTAGGGAGTTTTTAGCTGTATATTATTCCCATCCAGAATGGCTAGTAAGTATCTTGTTAAATACCTATTCATTTTTGGAATGTGAAGAGATTTTGATTTATAATAATTCTAGGCCTAATTTGCATTTAAGAGCCAATCTGCTTAAGACTAATCGTAATGATTTAATTAAAGGTTTGGCTGAGGAAGGGCTTGCTTGTACTCCCCATCCCTATATACCAATGGGAATAAATATTGAACAGCTTAATACTAGTATTACAGCGACTGAAGCCTATCAAAAGGGGCATTTTTATATCCAGAATGTGGGCTCTATTTTAGCTAGTATTATATTAGATCCTAGACCTGAAGAGTTAATTTATGATTTGTGTAGTGGGGTGGGGGGCAAGGCAACTCACTTAGCTGAATTAATGGGGAATAATGGGGATGTCAGATGTTATGATATATATGAACATAAGTTAAGTATATTGAATAATAATGCCAAGCGTCTTGGTATTAATATAATTACTACTAATCAGAAGAATGTCTTAGCTATTAATGCTGATAGGTTAGCTGATAAGGTATTGTTAGATGCCCCTTGTTCGGGTCTAGGAGTCCTAAATAGACGCTCTGACCTACGATGGCATAAGGACAGAGAAGATATTAGCTCGTTAGCCGAATTACAATACAGTTTATTAGTTAAGGCTAGTCAACTAGTTAGAACTGAAGGCCTGTTATTATATACTACTTGTACGATTAATTCTGCAGAAAATGAAGATATAATTAAGCGTTTTTTAGAAAATTATGCTGATTTTGCCTTAGTAGCTTTTACTGATAAGATTCCGTTTTTTCCACTTTTAGATAAGGACAGGCGTAAGGCTGCTGGAGGTATGTTGACTATCGTTCCTGGAAAATATCAAACAGATGGAATGTTTTATGCTTTATTAATAAGGAAGGGTAATTTAGATGGATAGTAAAGTGGAATTATTAGGTTTAAGTATTGCAGAACTTGAGGAATTTGTGGTGGCTATTGGCGAACCCAAGTTTCGAGCTAAGCAAATATATAAATGGATTTACCAGAAAAGAGAACATTCTTTTTATGAAATGAGTGATTTGCCGAAGGATTTAAGGTACAAATTAGATGAAATAGCTATAATATCTATACCAAGGGTTTTAAAGCAAAAGGTATCATTGGATGGAACCAGAAAATATTTAATAGAATTTAGGGATAAAAAAAAGGTGGAAACGGTTGTTATACCACAAAGTTTTGATAAAAGCGGCAAGTATTCCTTATGTCTGTCAACTCAAGTAGGTTGCCCGATAGGCTGCAGTTTTTGTGCTACAGGTTTAGGTGGATTTCAAAGAAATCTTACTTATTATGAGATTGTAGGCTTATACTTAACCTCGGCTCGGGAACTAAAAAAGAAAATTAGGAGTGACAAGGAGGATTTAATTGCTAATGTAGTATATATGGGTATGGGTGAACCTTTATTAAACTATGAGGAAACGATTAGGTCTATTTATTTTTTAAATGATGCTAAGGGTATTAATTTGGGGCAGCGTCATATTACTATATCTACTGCTGGTGAAGTTAGTGGCATATATAAGTTAGCTGAGGAGAACCTCCAAGTGACTTTAGCTATATCTTTACACGCTAGTAATGACGAACTACGCAATGAATTGATACCTTTAAATCGCAAATACCCTTTAACAGATTTATTTAATGCGGTAAAATATTACATTGATAAGACTAACCGCAGGGTAACCTTTGAATATATTCTATTAGACGATATTAATACTAATAAATCTGATGCCGATAGCCTTATTAAGCTAGTAAAACCTTTACTAGCTAATGTTAATTTAATTCCTTATAATGAAGTTGATAATATAGCATATCAAAAACCTCCGGCAAGAAGAATAGAAATGTTTTATAATTGGTTGGTAAGTGGGGGTCTAAATGTTACCATTAGGGAGGAAAAAGGGGCCGATATAGATGCTGCCTGTGGGCAATTAGCAACTAAAAAAGAAAGATAATATGCTATTTAGTGGGGGATGTGGAAAATGGATGGAAGTTATAGGTTTATCTAACATAGGTTTAGTTCGGGAAAGAAATGAAGATAATTATTACATTGATAAAAACCGACAGATTTTTATAGTATGTGATGGTATGGGTGGACACAAAGGGGGAGATGTGGCTTCTAAATTGGCCGTCGATACTGTCGTGGGGGTAATTAGTAATCAAGCTAATATCTCACAATATTTATTAAATGAGGCGATTAAAAAGGCCCATTATAATATATGGCAGCAAGGGCAAAATAATCCTGATTTATTTAGAATGGGGACTACTATTATTCTAGCTCATATTACTAATGATACTTTGCATTTACATCATGTAGGTGATAGTAGGGCCTATTTAGTAAGGGGGCAATCCTTAACTCGTCTGACTAACGATCATACTTTAGCGGCTGAAATGGAGAAGAGCGGTATTGACGAAAACAAGAGGAAATCCTATAATCACATACTTACGCGTGCATTAGGTATAAATGAAGATTTAGTAATTGATAATATTATTCTCGATTTACAAGATGACGATATAATCCTATTATGTAGTGATGGCTTAACAGACCTGTTAACTGATGTCGAGATATTAAATATAATCAAGAGCAATATAAATCAAATACCTATAATTGGTCGAAATCTAATAAGTGCAGCTATAGATAATGGGGGTAATGATAATGTTACCTTAATACTTATACAGATTAACGGGAGGTAAGTTGCTTTGCAAGGTGCTGTTTTAGGAAACAGATATGAAATATTAGAAAAAGTAGGCGAAGGCGGTATGGCCATAGTATATAAGGCTAGATGCCAGATCTTGGACCGCATTGTTGCTGTGAAAATCTTGAAAGAGGAGTATTCCAATGATGCTGTTTTTGTAGAAAAATTTCGCACCGAAGCCCATTCGGCAGCTAAATTATCCCATCCTAACATAGTAAATATATTTGATGTAGGAAAACAAGATGATATTCATTTTATAGTTATGGAGTATGTCGAAGGTGAAACATTAAAAGATTTAATAGCTAAAAAAGCTCCTTTAGCTAGTGATATTGCTTCTGATATAGCGATAATGATTTGTGATGGCATCCACCATGCCCACGAAAAGGGCATTATTCATAAGGATATTAAACCTCATAATATCTTAATTACTGATTCTGGGATTATTAAGGTGGCTGATTTTGGTATTGCTCATGTTACTACGAATAAGACGATAACTTTTGGTGGTAATATTGTAGGCTCGGTACATTACATATCACCTGAACAAGCTAAAGGCGAACCTGTTACTAGGGAAACCGACATTTATTCTGTAGGCTGTGTTTTATATGAACTGCTAACAGGACAGGTGCCTTTTGATGCAGAAAGTCCTATCACTATTGCTTTAAAGCACATACATAATGAGCCTACCCCACCCCATGAGATTAACCCAGATATCCCTATCCAACTCGAAAATATTATACTTAAAGCTATTTCAAAGTTACCTATGCAACGCTATAAAACAGCAGATGAGATGAAACTTGACTTATTTAATAACAGTTTTAATACTAGTAATAAATATAATCATAATTCTAATAATGGCAAAACTATTATTATGCCTACATTATCTAATGAAGGGAATGATGATTATATGCGAAAGAAAAAACTTAAAAGAAACAGGCTAGCAATCTTAGCCATAGCATTAATAGGTCTTTTGACAGGCATTATTGTTATGTCTTTTAGCAACTTTTTTGGTAACGAAGTGGTAGTGCCTGACATTGTAGGACAAAACATTAAGGAGGCTAAAGCTACTCTAAAAAAAGAGAACTTAAAAATGACGCTGCTTAGATCTGAATTTAATGCTAAGTATGAAGTCGATGAAATAATCTCTCAAGAACCAAAAGAAGGTATGAAAGTTAAGGCAGGCAGGGAGATTAAAGTAGTATTGAGCAAGGGGCAAGAATTATATAAAGTTCCCAATGTAGTAGGTTATAAGCTAGATGAGGCTAAATTACTTCTTAAAAATGAAGGCTTTGATGTGGGACAGGTAGAAAAAATTTATGATAGTAAATATAGTGAAGATACTGTAGTTTCTCAGGATCCTAAGGCTTTCCAAGAGAAAGAAAAAAACATTTTGGTTAATTTAATGGTTAGTGAAGGCGAACCCCCTGAAAAAATAAGCATGCCTAATCTGATAGGTTTAGGCTTAGCTGAGGCTAGGGAAAAGTTAAAAGATAATAATCTTATTGTTAAAGAGATACAGCAAAAGGAGAGTAATGAGCATTTTGCGGACATTGTTATTGGGCAGGATACTGAGGCTGGCGTATTGGTTGATGAAGGAACTAGTGTGATTGTTACAGTTAGCAAGGGGCCAGGACCAGTAGCCCAAACTAGAGCCATTGAATTTCAGCTTCCCCGTGAACAAGAGTATTATAAGGTTGTTATTAAGGTAGAGGATGCTAGGGGGAAAAATGAAGTTTATAATGAATTGCGGGCAGGCGGAGAAACGGTCTATGTAGGTATAAGCTATTATGGCAAAGGGCTTGCAGAAGTTTTACTTAATGGTAAAGTACACGATACATTTAACTTATAAGTAAGGAGCGATTTATGGGAGAGGCTAAAATAAAAGGCTTAGTAATAAAAAAGTATAGTAGCTTTTACTATGTCCAGGACGATAAGTTAGATATTTATGAATGTAAGCTAAGGGGTAAATTTGAAAAACAGTTGGTCTTAACGGGCGATAAAGTCCTAATTACAGTTCTAGAGGAGAATAAAGGGATAGTGGAAGAAGTATTACCCCGTACTAACGAATTGTATAGACCTAGAATAGCTAATGTAACTATGGTATTAATCGTAATGGCTAATGATTTCCCCCTACCCAGTTTAAGCTTGCTAGATAGGCTACTTTTTTTAGCTTATTTTAATGATATTGAACCTGTGATTATTCTTAATAAATCGGATTTAAAAATGAGTAATGATGCTCAAATAATTAATGATTACTACCCTAGGTTAAATATTAAGCTAGTAAATACTTCTACTAAAACGAAAACAGGTCATAAGACCTTAGAATTCTTATTAGCTGACGAGGTGGCTGTACTGGCTGGACCTTCTGGTGTAGGCAAATCTAGTTTACTTAATTTATTAATTAGTGAACTCAATATTAAAACTAATGAAGTAAGTGATAAAATTGGTCGGGGCCGCCATACAACTAGACATGTGGAATTATTTGCTTTATCAAATGGGGGCTTAATTGCTGATACCCCAGGTTTTAGCACTCTAGGCTTACCAGTTGTTGATAAATATGATTTAGCTAGTTATTTTCCCGACTTTGCTGAATATAGTAGTGAGTGTCGTTTTGCAGATTGTTTACATCGCAAGGAAAAAGAATGTGCCGTAAAGGAAAGGGTAGCTGCAGGGGATATTATTCCTTCACGCTATGATAATTATTTGCTTATGTTAGAAGAGATTATTGAAAATGAGAGGTATTAATAAATGGTTAAGGTGGCTCCTTCAATATTATCGGCTAATTTTGCTAGACTTCATGAAGATATAAAATTAGTAGAAATAGCTGGTGCTGACTGGCTACATATTGATGTGATGGATGGGCATTTTGTACCTAATATTACTATTGGACCAAATGTGGTAGCTGATATTAAAAATGAAACTGAACTATTTTTAGATGTTCATCTAATGATTGAAAAACCTGAACAATTTATTAAGGCTTTTTATGAGGCTGGGGCTGATTTGTTAACTGTACATATAGAGGCCTGTACTCATCTACATCGGGTGGTTTATATGATAAAGGATTTAGGGATTAAGGCTGGTGTAGCCTTAAATCCTGCCACCCCAGTAAGCCTATTGGCCGATATTATTAATGATATTGATTTGGTATTGATAATGAGTGTTAATCCTGGTTTTGGGGGGCAAAAGTTTATTCCTAGGGCCATTGATAGGGTTAAGGAAGTTAAAGATACTTCAACTAATAATAACTTATTAGTTGAAGTAGATGGGGGTATTAATTTAAAATCGGGACAGAAAATAGTCAAGGCTGGGTGTGATGTATTGGTGGCGGGATCTTATATCTTTAATTCTCAGGATATATTTAAAACGGTTAATGATTTAAAAATGTTAGCTTAGGCTTGACCATTAACATCGCGAGTGCTACTATATAGGCAACTTAATAAAACAAACTTCTTCGGGGATGGGTGTAATTCCCTATCGGCGGTAAAGCCCGCAAGCCTTAGGGCAGGATTCGGTGTAATTCCGGAGCCGACAGTAATAGTCTGGATGGTAGAAGGGGTATTAGGATTTTATGGATTTTTATTAGTCTATATTTAATACTTTTATTCGCATTTTTATAGCCCCGTAAGTACTTACGGGGCTTTTTATATTTTGGGGAGTGACGATTTTGGGAAATTCTTCTGATGAAAAGTATATGCAACATGCGCTTGGGCTAGCTAGTAAGGCTAGAGGTAGAACTAGTCCGAACCCTTTGGTAGGTGCTCTTATAGTAAAAAATGAGCAGATAATAGGAGAAGGTTATCACCAAAAAGCGGGTAGTAATCATGCGGAAGTTAATGCCTTAAATATGGCTGGCTTAGAGGCAAGGGGAGCTAAAATGTATGTCACCTTAGAACCCTGTAGTCACCAGGGACGAACTCCACCTTGTGTGGATGCGATTATTAATGCAGGTATAGAAGAAGTAATTATAGCCACTTTAGACCCTAATCCGCAAGTTATGGGACAAGGTATTAGAAAATTAAATGCTGCTGGTATTACTACTAAAGTAGGAGTTCTCGAAAATGCAGCCTTAAGACTTAATGAGATTTTCTGTAAATACATTACTACTAAAATACCTTTTGTTTTTATGAAGTATGCAATGACTCTAGATGGTAAAATAGCGACTTCTATAGGTGATTCTCAATGGATTAGTAGTGAGGATTCTAGAAAACTGGTCCATTATTGGCGTAATAGTTATGATGCAATTTTAGTAGGTATTGGGACTGTATTAGCTGATA
>JAAYRQ010000155.1 GCA_012518685.1 Syntrophomonadaceae bacterium
AAATCACTAGAAGATACTAGAAAATAATGATTTTCTGCACCCTTAACTATATTCTCCTGCCAAGTCATTAGATCTAAGATTTTTAATAAATCCCTAATCGGCTGTAATTCATGCTTTACTTGCAAGACTTCAGGCATATCAACCCCAAAAGCAGTCATAAACTTGTATATATGGGCTTTTAGCATGTCCATATCCCTATCAAAAGGATAAGCAAAAGGAATGGTATTAAGCCCTTTTAAAAACAAAGTTTCCATTAAGGCTTGAGTATTACTACAATCACCCACCATAACTGCCACCAATGCCTCCAGATTATAGTCTAGGGCAGCCGTATAAAGCCCTTTAATCCAACCACAAGTAGTACGAGGGTAACCAGCCTCTTCAGCAAATTCCACCATGGCTAAGGAATTAGGGGCATTAACAAAAACATTATTAAGGTCAATCGGTATTTTATTAGCTGCTAGAATTACCTCTACAGGAATAGTAGTGGTAAAGCCTACTTTTAACATAAAACCATACCTCGATTATAAATTTACTTTAGCTACTTTTTCAATAATATTATCTAATAACAAGTTACCTACCCTAAAAAAAGAAGAGTCATCACCACTAACATAAAAGTCTCGTTGGGGAGCAAGTCCTTCATCATTCAATAAGCCTTTTTCAGCTAATAATTCTTTTAAGACAGTTACCGTAGTATAGGAAGGATTGATTAACTTAATATCTCCACCAGCATACAGCCCAATAACCTCGTCTAAAAAAGGATAATGAGTACAACCTAATATTAAAGTGTCAATGCCTAAGACTTTTAAAGGCTGCACATATTTAGCTACTGCTAATTCAGTAGCCTCCCCATCTAGCTTACCAGCTTCTACTAAAGGCACAAACTCGGGACAGAAAACTTCATATACTTCACAATTCTTATTTATAGCCTTAATGGCTTTCGTATAAGCCAAGCTCTTCACCGTAGCCTGAGTAGCTAATACCCCTATCTTATTATTTTTACTATGATTAGTCGCCATAATAGCCCCAGGGTTTACTACACCTAAGATAGGTAAACTGTATTCAGTACTTATTACAGGCAAAGTAATTGAGGAGTGAGTGCCACAGGCAACAATTATCGCCTTCACATTATTAGCCATTAAAAATTTAATAATATTATGAGCATAAGAAAATAATTCAGATGGTGTCTTATTTCCATAAGGTACATGAGCAGTATCACCAAAATAAATAAAGTTCTCATAGGGTAATTCCTCTAACAAGGATTTTACAACGGTTAAGCCCCCTACACCCGAATCAAAAATTCCTATGGGATTATATTTTCCCACATCAACACCTCTTTTATCCTAGTTTCAATCCTACTATCCTTATCTATTATAGAATATTTTTATTAAATATTATTATTAATAGCAAAAAACTTTATTCTTTACGATATTAGCAGAAAATCTCGTAATTGTTAAATAAAAAGGCAAATTAATGGGAAATGAAAATAAAATAGTACCCAAATACTTGAAGGGACTAGGTGTCCTTAGTAGGCAAAATGGGGTGATTAGCATATTAGCTATAAAAGTAAACAGGGGCAAAGCCCCTGTAATTTATAAATTATAATCTGGTTCAAGCGGTTTTTTGACATCTAAAAAACCCGCAATTTTATCTACCTGATTGCCATTAATTAAAAAATCCACTTCATTAATAGCTGCATATTGTCCTAAGGTATTAACAATAGCATAAATGATTAATTTTTCCTGTTCGGCATTACTAATAGCAGTCAATTCACCACTAAAGTCTATTATACACTTACCATCAGGCTTAATATTGATATCTAATAACTTCGTACCTTCTGGAAATACCTCTAGATTTTCAGCCTTTTCAGGTCCTTTTATTAATTCTTCAATCGTCTTTCTGGCTAAGCCTTCTTCTTTCACAATCTCGCGAGTTTCCTTGACTAATTTACCACCATCAGGACCTAAAAAATATAAATCAATACTAATCAACTCGCGGTTTGCTTCATTATCAAGCTTCACCTCTTCCTCCCCAAGTTCACTGATATCTTTATCCTTATCTATAGGGGGAATTTCTTCAATAGGATTAACCTTAAGCAAATCTTGCCAGGACATCAGTTCTAATTCTTCAGGTGATTTACAACCACCACTAATTAAGCAAACAGTCAAAACCAATAATGCCAAAATAACTACAAATCTTTTCCCCATATTTGACCCTCCTTCCAATCTTTACTAAATGATATTAAAGGGAAAGCTAAAATATTCCATTATAATGAGAAAAAAAGGGTACCTAAATTAGGTACCCTGTCAATGAAGGAGGAGTTATTATATATATGTTTTTTCGCTATATTTCGTCATTCTTTAATTTTAGCATAAATAAAACTAGGAATTATGTCAAATAATCCTTAAAAAACTTAAGCCATTACATAATCAGGATTTAACATGGCCCTTTTCTCATGTCGCACAATATTAATTAAATTATCTTTATTCAAATCATCTACCAAATATAAAACCCCATCAGCCCGATTAGAAAGTTTCTCTAAAAATATCCGATTAGATTCTACACCAATGCAGACCAAATGTATTTTAGCTTCAGGTATTAAGGAGGCAGCTTCTAGGGCATCACTTGAGGCATCTAAAGTCCATAAAGGTGTATTGGGCACCCCATCGGTTATCATTACTAATAGAGGATTTCTCACCCTATTTTGTTTAATTAGGTTTACAGCCGTGACTATTCCCGTAGCCATAGGAGTTAAACCAGCAGGGCTAATAGTTGCTAGACCTTTCCTTAGTAAATCATGATCCCTAGTAAAGGGCACCACTACATTACTACTTCTTTCTTGAAAAGTTACTACAGCTACCTTTTCCTTACCAGTTAATAAAAGATGTTCAGCTAAATAACAAGCCGCTTGCCTTTTATCCCCTGCCATACTTCCCGAAGCATCTATTAATAAACATACATCTATAGGCGTATAAATTCTTTTCTGGTAATAATGCAAATCCTCCTTATTAATGGTCAAACGAGGATCCCCTCGCATAAAACTGTTTTTAACTGCTTGCACGATAGTTTCGGGTACTGCTATATCACCTGACCATTCCACATATGGGTCATTAACTGTTTTGTTGCGATTAACAATTTCAATAGAGGCAGAATTTCTTTTCTCTACTTGACCTAACTTTCTATACCTGCCTGAACCACCTGCAGGAACCTTACGCATATTTTTGCGAATTTCAGTTTCTATTTCACATTTATGATTAATAATATAATCGGTAAGTTCATCACCCTTTTTTGTCATTATGGTACCAAATGGGGTATTTTTAAGTAGCCCTAATTCTTCTAGTTGCTCAACATAATGCTCAACTTCTCCCCATTTCTTCTTTTGCTGTTCTACACCTTTGCGTTTAAAAATATTAGTAGAATAGCTTTCCATAAACTCCTCTATTTCTTCTACTCCACCGAACTTTTCCGCTAGTTTTAAAATCAGTTGATTAACATTTTCCTTATCTGGCAATTTAGTAGTCTTTTGCCCTTTAAAACTTTTCCAAGGTAATTTGAGATAACCTGCAAAATTTTCTTCCGTTTCCTTTTGCTTACCATGTGAAATATTACGGACTTTAGCTAGGGGAACCTCAGAAGCAATAATAATGTCCTCTACAGCTTCAGCTATTACATAGACTAAATAATAATCCTCCCGGTTAAATCGGGCTAAAATGTGGACATGGTCTCGTCCCTCATCATCTTCCAAAAAAGGCTTAATAGTACCTTGAATAAGCTCATACATTACCCCTTTACCTTGATTAGTAGTAATGTGAATTTTATTCATATATTCTGATATCATCCTAAATCGTTCTTCTTCAGCGTACTTAAGTTGGGGAGTTTTCTCGATAAAGTACTGTTCCATATTAACAAAAATAGCCTGGGCAACGATTTTAGCATCTATTTCACCAGGCTTATGATAAACATCAATATGAACTACTTGATCAGTATCTACAAAATCAAGATATGTTTTGCCCGCATCACGATTAGTTAATATCTTGATTTGTCCTTTTATTCTTTTTTCAGGCATTCTGGCATGAGCTTTCCTGCTAATAACACTACTTTCCCCTAATCTTACCCCCTGTTCCTGACCAAAATAAAGTGCCAAATAATTAGCAACGGCTACTGCCTTGTCAACATTAGAACTATCTCCAACTATCACTTTACTCCCTCCTCAATCAACCCTCATTGGGAGTTAAGGTTTTTTCGGTATTAACTAATTCACCCCTTTTCATATCCCTAAGGGGCTTGCCCGTTTGAAAATAATTACTGTCTATATCGTCTTCCTTCTTTTTCGTATTCTTTTTCGATTTAAAACTTAAGATTCCATCCCGAGCCCCTTTAACATCAACTTCGTTAATCATTTTCACTAAGGTATCTCCATCAACACGATGTTTTAAGACTAAAGGAATCATATGGGTAACATCATTAATTAAGACCTTATCTCGCCCTCTAATAATACTATGGAGTACAGCCCCTTGCTGCATAGCTTCAATAGCCCTAATACTTTCTAAGTTATGTTTAATATATAATCTAGCAATATAATTCCTTAAAAAATCGGGTAACTCGGTCTGTTCATACATTCTCGCCCATTTGATAATATCTAATCTATACTTATCATTACCCAAATCATCCACTTCTAAGTTAGCATTCTGCTTAGCCCTTTGTAGCTTAAAACTATATGAATTTTCTTTTAGTATCTGGGACAAAACATCCACCGAATCAGGTCTGCCCATAAAACAGACTACATCAAACCTATCCGAAAGTTGCCTTCTAATTTCTTCTAAGGCACCAGGTTCTTCATCAGGGTTAGAGGCAGCCCATACCGAAACACTAACTGGAATATCAACTACTGGTAAACCCGCTTCTTCTATTTGGATATGTCCTGGTTTATTACCCATAACATCTAGCATAATATCTGTAATTTCGGGGGATGTGTCAGCTAGTCTGTTAATTTCATCTATAAAAATAATTCCACGGTGAGCTTGGGGGATTAAGCCAGGCAATAAACGAGCTTCTGGATTATCAGCATCAGTTAATTTGGTCAAATCAATACTCCCAGCAACAGTACCGACCTTAGCTGAATGAGATATTTCCAAAAAGGGCATAGGTATCATTTCCCTACCTATTTTCTCTAATTCTTCCCTGGGTAAATCTCTGTGTTGGGGACAGTGTGGATTATTAGGGTCACAGTTATATATACACCCTTTAATCCTTTCTATCTGGGGTAAAATACCTTTAGCCGCTCGCATAATAGTAGTCTTACCAGTTCCTCTTAGACCTTCAGCATGTACATGCATTGGTTCACCTACATAACTGGAGACAATCGACATCAATACTAATTCAAATAAATCTTCGTTACCTTCGTAACGCTCTAGTTTGTAAAATGGTATCATGAGCATCACACTCCCATCTTCAACACCTATAAATAACGATTCCCACATACATTTTCATATATATAATTAATTTTTATTAACCATATATATAGTAACTTATACTAAGATTAGACAAATACCTCCTTCATTCTATATTATCCGTTCTACTTAACTATCTTAAATATAAACCATCTTGTGATTTTTTTCTCTATTATAGCATTACTTGGTTGATTTAGGTGGATAAAATGTCCTACCTTGCTATTTTTGTAACATAAAAATCTCACTATTAGTATATATTAAAGAATGAGCCATAAAAAGCCTTTATTGTGGTTATATATAAGAACTTATTTATAAAATTAACAAATTGCAAAACTCTGGTTGGTCGTTTTAGTAGAATAAAACACATTTTTTTAAGGACAGAATACATTATATGCCTATTTTTTGTCTAAGTAATCTCGCTCGGGAACGGCTAAGAATAATATTTTTTTTAGTATGAAAATTAAGTTTTAACAGATAAGAGCCTTCCCCAAAATTGATAATTTCTTTAATGTAATTAAGATTAACTATGAAAGCCTGATGGGCACGAAAAAAGTTAGAACTGTCTAAGCGGTTCTCTAACTCATTCAAAGTATAATTACTTAAAAATCCGTCTTCTTTAGTAGCTATAAAAACTTTTTTGCTTTGGCTTTCACAGTAAACTATATCTTCTTGGTTAATTAAAGTAATCTTACCTCTTTCCCTAATAGGTAATTTATTAGAATAAACTTCATGGTGTTTATATCTTTCTAGCATAAAGTCAATTCGTTCTTTGAGTTTAATCTTAACTTCTTCATCAATAACTTCCTTATGGGCAAGCTGATATTTAGCCCGATTAATAGTTTTTTCTACTCTTTCCTTATTAAAAGGCTTAACTATGTAATCTAAGGCTCCAAGCTCATAAGCTTCGACAGCCAAATCCCGATGGTTCGTAAGAAAGGAAAAAAAAGGGCTATCCTTAAGTTCAGTCAGCTTTATAGCGGTTTCTAACCCATCCATTTCAGGCATATTAATATCCAAGAAAACTAGATCCACCTTTTTTTCTTGGCAGATTAGTAATGCCTCTAAGCCGCTAACCGCTTCACCTACAATGCTCACATCTTTAATTTGTTCTATGATATATCTTAATACAATCCTTTCCCTTTCTTCATCATCAACAATAAGAATTTTAACCACATCACATTTCCCCTAACCCTTAACCCCTATACCCCCAAAGATTAAAAAGTCTTACTTCTACTATATAATTTTTTACTCAATAACACAATATAGATAAGATTATTCCAACTATTCTAGCTAAGAATTTGTTATACTAAAACTTAACTATCGAATATAGTTAATACTTAATTAAACCAAGGAGGTTTTTAATATATGCGTTACGAAGGCGTTGTATATAGACCCCCCAGTGAAGCTGGTAGCCTATTAATACAAGCAACCATAGGTTGTCCACATAACAAATGTACCTTTTGTGCTATGTATAAAGGTAGTAAATTCAGACTTCGCAGTGTAGAAGAGATAAAAGAAGATTTGCTAGCAGCACGGGAATACTATGGAGAATATATCGAATCACTATTTTTTCCAGACGGTAATACGATAATAATGAAAACTGACCAACTAGTAGAAATATTCACCTATGCAAAATCCCTTTTTCCTCACCTAAAGCGAATAACAGTTTATGGTTCTGCTCGCTATGTCAATGTAAAAAAACCAGAGGAAATAATCAGACTTAGAGAAGCAGGCTTAACCAGAGTGCATACAGGCATGGAAAGCGGTGATAATGAGGTATTAAAAAATATTTCCAAAGGCACTACTGCTGAAGAAATTATATCGGCAGGTCAAAAGTTAAAAAATGCAGGCATAGAATTAAGTGAATACTATCTAGTCGGGATTGGTGGTGCTAAGTTAAGTGAACAACACGCGATTAATAGTGCCAAAGTTTTATCAGAGTTCAGCCCTGACTTCATAAGATTACGCACATTTGTACCCGTTCCTAATACTCCACTTTATGAAGATTATACTAAAGGAGAATTCCAGCTTTTATCACCCCATGAGGCACTAAAAGAAATCCGATTATTAATTGAGCATTTAGATTGCCAAGGCAGTACTGTATTAAGTGATCATGTTTCAAACTACTGGAATGTGCAAGGCAGATTACCCGAAGATAAGGATAAAATGTTAAAAGAAATTGGGCAGGCCTTAACTATAGATGAAAGGAAATTTAGAAGCCCTCATATAAGTCGCCTATAATTTGTAGCAAAATGAACACACTGTATCGTTTATGCTACAAATCGTGTTGTTTTTTTGATACAGTTGTTATTTATGAAAAAACTACACCTAAGATATATGGCGGTTTATCTTCTTAATAAAACTTGGCACGCTAATTGCATTATATAAGGGTGGGGGACATACATTATTGGGGGTATATTACCAATAATATATTAGGGGCTTGAGCGGATTAAAGCCCCTTTTTTTTGCCCAATTCTAATTATAATTCCTCATCTTAGGTGGTACTATATATACTTCCTCGCCCCGAAAATCAAAAAAGTCACTTAGTTTCCAATATACCCCTCGGCTTAGCCTAGTATCGCCAGGCCATTTATAAGTAATATAGGGTACATCTCCTTTAAAATAGAGTTTTTGTTCATAATCTAAGACTAATTCCTGTAGATCAAAAAAGACTAATTTTAGATATTCCTCATCCTCTACTATACCTGTAGCATAGAAAGGAACATCTTCAACAACTAAGGGATTGACATCTTCTCCTAGTTTAATTAAAAAACTATCATCACCCATTTTTTCAATATTTCTGGCTAAAACATTTAGTATATTCCTTCTAAACATTTCATTGCCACCAAAATACCATTTACCGTCTTTTCTTATCCGAATTTCAGCCACTTACATTTACCTCCTAATTAGACCCATTATACCACTATTTTATTAATTATTAGGGATAAAGGCAATTTTTATTAGCCAACCGCTAACTTTTTACTGGCCTTTTGATAAATGCTCTCTATATCTTCATCGGTTATTTCTCGCCCTCCCATAACTAAGCCTGCCAAAGAAAAACCATGTTTTTTCCCTAAATTCCGTAAATACTCTATCGTTTCTAAGGGAAGTTTGCTTCCTATACTATAATCTTTATATTCCCCTTCTAAGGCTAATAAAACCGTTTCTGATAGACAAGCTAGATTTACCCCATCCCTATAACCCAAATTAGGTCCAAATGCTATATTATCGGGATATTTTACTAAGCCACCCTCAAGTATCAGTACATCATCCCTTAAGTCATACACCTCTGGCGAAACATCAGCAGGACGAGCCACATCACATACTACCGAGCCCGCACTTAAATACTCAGGGCAAATCAGGTATTCTGGAGAATTACTTGTAGCCACAATTAAATTACATTTTGGCAAAGTATTAGGAATATCTAAACTAGTAGTAATTAAGGGAACTATCCCTAAATACTGGCAGGCATCATTTACTAGCGACTGACTAATAGCCTTTTCATTTGATAAGTTATTCATTAATTCTATAGCCTTATGAGCATTATCTGCTTCTAAGTTATTAATTAATCCATCTAACCATAAAGCTAAGCCTTCCTTTAAACCCATTTTCCTTCTTCTAGCCGCATAAGCATATAAATCATTTATCAAGGAATTAAGCCTGTTTTTACTACTTGTAGGATGATCGGGATTACCAAATAAGGTGATATTAACTAGCTTTTCCGATAAAATTAAAGCACAAGCCCGCCCTATAGAGCCAGTAGCACCTACCACAGCCCCCCTTGCCTCTGCAAAAGGAATATACATCTTTTCAGCCCCTAAAAATAAAGCCTCCATGCCCATTAAGGTAGTAAAACTATTACCACTAGTTATAGCTACATTACGGCCTAATACAGAGCGCCCGCCCCTAGTTACTACCGATGTTAAAGCACCTAAGCCGACTATTTTAGCCCCCAAATCCCTACCTAAGTCCACCGCTTTTTGAATAACCCCCACGGTTTGCTCCCTAGGCAAATTCATAATTTCCCGAGCCCCAAAAGGCACTCCAATTAGCCAGCCTTCCCCTACTATACCCTTAGCAGAACGAATGGCAGGCATGTGACATACTACCCCAGGTTCGGAAGTCTGGCATTGCCAAGCCATAAAATCATAGATTTCCTCCCGAGAAAAATTAGCAAAAGAAGGGTTGTTGACAATCACATCTTCTGGTGCAGGATAATGAATAATAAAAGCAAACTTTTCCTTAACCTCTTCACCTTCATCTAGTTTTGATGCCTTTATAGTGCGACTTTGTAACTTATAATTATGAATATTTTCGGGTAAGGAATTATCACCTAATAAATATCTATACAGTTTAGCATAATCACGAGCTTCTAAAATATCTAATACTATTTGCAAGACACCTATAACCCTATCTATTTCTTCATAAGTAATAGTTAGGGGGGGTTGTAATCTTAAAGTCATAGGATTGTTTAAAAAAGGTGCCAACCTAATCTTATGAACATTGAGCAGATATCCAGCTAAAAGAGCTGTAAAACCTTTTTGGTCAGTTATATAAGTAATATCGTAAGAACCTACATCATCCAGCTCTGCAAATTCTACTCCCACCATTAAGCCCTTACCTCGCACAGCCTTTATGACTTCTGGGTAAGTCTCTTTTAAGCCAGTTACTTTTTGCAAGAGATAATCGCCTTTAGCTTTTACTTCCTTAATAAACTGGGCATCATCTTTGAGTAGTTCCTCGATAACTGCCTTACCGACCGCACTTGTTACACTATTATTAGCAAAAGTAGAGCTATGCAAGGAACCAAAATCATCATTATAAACCCTAGGCGAGCTTAAACAAACCCCCATAGGCAATAGCCCACCTCCTAAGGCTTTAGCTAATAGTATGATATCTGGTTCTACCTCTTCCTCCTCCGAGGCAAATAAATAACCTGTTCTGGCTAGACCAGTCTGGATTTCATCAACTATGAATACCACTTCATGTTGGTTGCATAACTCCTGACAGGCTTTAAGGTAGCCCGGCTCAGCAGGGATTATACCACCTTCACCCTGCACAGGTTCTACTATAAAAGCCGCCATATCATCCTTATGAGCTAATATTATCTTTTCTAAAGCTTGAATGTCATTGTAGGGTATATATGCAAAGCCAGGGATTGGGGCTCCAAAAGGGGTTTGATATACATCGCGACCCGTCGCCGATAAGGCCCCCATGGTTTTACCATGAAAGCTTCTAATCGTAGAGACTATCATCATTTTACCCGTTGCTGAACGGGCCAACTTAATGGCAGTTTCCACAGCCTCAGCACCACTCTGACAAAAGGTGGAGTAACATAAATCTCCTGGGGAAATGTCTGCCAATAGGTTAGCTAAACCCAAAGCCTCACCAGGTAATGAAGGCTGGGTTAAACTAGGTATTTGGTTTACCCTAACCCTTTCCAGAGCCTCCCAGATAAATTCAGGATTATATCCAAAGGGCACCGCCCCATACTGAGCGATAAAGTCTAAGTATTTTTCACCTTGATCATCATATAAATAATTTCCTATCCCTTTAACATAATCTTTGTCTAACTTAAATGTCTTTAATAGTTTTGCCATAGTGGGGTTGAGTAAATTATCTCTAATAAATGCCATCATCTTCCTCCTTATTCATCGTGCACATCCTTGTGCAAACAGGAAACCTACCTATATATTAGAGTAATTATTTAAGTTGTCAAATTATTTTTAAAATAAATATCTAATTTATCGTGGTAAAATATAAAGCAAGACCAAATAATATAAAAATCTGCCTAGGGGGAAAGAAAATGCATAGGCAAATATTCACATTCTTTTTATTACTAATTTTAATTTTATCTGGTTGTAGTCAAGGTAAAAATTTAGAAAAACAGACCAAACCAACTGTAAGCATAGTAATAGCCAAAGAAGAAAATATATTAATAGAGCAAGTTTATGAAGCAGTTTTACAAATGAGTGATGAACAAGTTATCTCAGCTGAGGTAGCTGGCTATCTAAGACAAACTTTTCATAAGGTAGGTGAACAAGTGCCAAGTGGTGCTAAAATAGCTTTACTTGAGAACAATGCCCTATATTTGGCAACGGAACGCTCAAGACAAGAAATAGGCCTATCTGAAATTCAACTAGAAAAATCAAAGGTTCAGTCCGAAGAAGCTAAAAGGGAACTGGAAAGAAATCGCACCCTTTATCAAAATGATGCCCTTTCTAAAGTAGAACTAGAAAAAAGCGAAAGTAAATGGAATTTGTTCCTGCAAAACTTAGATGAGGCTCAAAAACGCCTAGACTTAGCTAGAATTAACCAAAAAGAAAGCCAGCTAAACGAGTCTGATTGCCTAATTACTGCCCCTTGTGACCTGTGGCTGGCTGAAAGCCTTGTACAAGTAGGAGAATATGTTAATACTGGACAAGCCTTATTTAGGGGTGGTAAAATCGAAAGCCTTATACTGCAGATTGATATTTTGCCTACTGAGGCAGCAGATTGGCAAATAGGTGACCAGTTAGAGGTAGAATGTAAGGAGATAATAAAAAAGGCTACTATAACTAATATTAATCAATTATCACATTTGGGCAGTGAATATGTCACCGTAGAATTAAGCCTTGATAATTCCCAGTATGACTGGCATCCTGGCACTATTGTCCAGCTTAAATATACTAAAGAAATGGAAAAGCAAATATTAATTCCTGTGGAAGCCATATCCTCTGGCAAAGAGCCTTATGTATATGTAGTAAAGGATAATAAAATAAGTCGCCAACCTATTAGCTTAGGTGAATCTATGGGTTCTAAGATAAGTGTATCTGGATTAAAGGATGGCACTATCCTAGTAAGTGGTGGACTGCATCGTTTACGCGACGGAGAAGAAGTCGAAATAAAGGAAGGATTCTAATTAATGTTTAAGCAAATTTTAAAACAGTGGCTTGCCATAGGGCTAACCGTCATTCTTATTTTGTTTAGCGGTATTATGACCATATACCAACTTCCTCGGCGAGAAATTCCTATTATTGAACATCCCATAGCCTTAATTACTACTATTTATCCTGGAGCAACTGCTAGCCAAGTCGAAAAACATGTAACAGATAAACTTGAAAGTGAATTAGCAGGTCTAACTGGTATTAATGATGTAACTTCTGTTTCCCAAGCAGGTTTATCACAGATTACCCTTAAAGCGGATGCTAAGGTAAATGCTAATGAAGTATGGAACAAGGTCCAGCAAAAGATGGATTTTGCTCAAGCTAGTTTTCCCGAAGGAGTGCAGGAATCTTCCCTAGAAAGCGATTTGCAATTACAAGGTGTTTCTATTTATCAATTAGTCGCTCCAGAAGAAGAAGACTTATACTTGCTAAATGATTTATTAGATAGTTGGGAAAGCTCTTTTAGTAAACTACCAGATATTGCCCAAATACAAATACAAGGATTGCCTGCTTCCGAAATTCTTATAGAAATAGATGCAGCTCGTATGTTAGCAGCTGATTTATCCCCCTTAGAAATTATGCAGACTATTCAGTCTGAAATAGCCCCTTCTCCACCTGGCAAATGGAATTTAGATGAAACTATCTATCAATTACGGCTCAACCACACTCTAGACCTTAATAAATTACATAGCCTACCCCTGCCAGCTAAAAATGCCGATCCAGCTTTACATTTAGGAGATGTGGCTAAAATTCATAGCCACTTGCAGGACAATCGTCAAATAGTAACTTATAATGGTAGTCCTTCAGTATCTGTGAGTTTTTTTGCTAGTGCGGGCATAGACCTAGTAAAGGCTGATCGTGAAATATCCCAACTTCTTGGACAGCTACAGGAAGAATTGCCCGAAAATATTGAAGTTTTTCAAGTCTATACACAAGCCCATGCCATAAGTAATATGTTTAAAAGCCTAGGTATGGCCTTTTTACTGGCTATTTTATTTGTTGTTTTAGTATCATCATCTGGCTTGAATCGCTATGCTTCCATAGGAGTAGCTATCACAATTCCGCTGGCCTTATGTGGCGCTATACTCATTTTGCCTCTAGCTAAGGTTGATATGAATCAGATCACTTTAATCGCCTTTATCATTGTCCTAGGAATTCTAGTTGATGATGCCATTGTAGTTAATGAAAATATTAGCCGTTATCGTATTGGTGGAAATTCTGCCTTAGCCTCTGTTATTGAAGGGACTCGTGGGGTTGCTAGTTCAGTAATTGTTTCCACTTTAATAATCATTTTTGTATTTTCCCCCCTACTATTTTTATCGGGAGGGGCTGGAGATTTTATACGCCCATTACCTACGGTCATAATTGCAGCAATTATAGCTTCCACCCTAGTTGCCTTATTAGTAATTCCAGTTTATCGTTACTGGTTAGAAGAGCATTTACAAGATATTGATAAACTCACGCAAAATGGCTGGCTAGATTCACAACTTAACCGTTTGCAAAATTATTATGAAAAAAATATTTTACCTAAAGTATTAGAAAAGCCGAAAAAATATGTGGCCTTTTGTTTACTAATAAGCCTAGCAGCCTATCTCCTAGTACCTATAGTGCCTAAAGAGTTTTTCCCTGATGTAGAAAGGGAGGAAATTTTTATAGAAATCGAATTACCTAAATCTCATTCCTTAGCTAGCACCCGAGAAAAGGTTGGGGAAATAGAAAGCTATATTATAGAACAAACTGGAGTTATGAAGGTCAATACCTTCTATGCAGCCATTATGCCCCGCATATTTGGTATGAGTAATGCTAGTGCAGTCGGGGCCAATAGTGCCAATATGTTAATTTTCATAGACAACCAGCAAGTAAAAGCACGACAAGTTAAAGATGACTTAGCCTATGAACTTAATCGTGAATTTCCCCTAGCCTATTTTACTTTTTCCGTAGTAGAATCAGGTCCACCCATAGGTGCTCCTATGTCTATAAGACTTACAGGGAATTCATTAGAAGAAATACAACTATTAAGTGATGAAATCAAACAAGTTCTTTTAGCTGAATCAGGTGTAATTGGAGTAAAGGATGATTTTGGAGCACCATCTCCTGCCTTAGTTTTTACGCCCAATGAAGCAGCAATGAAGCTACATAATGTCAGTCCTGCACAAATAGGGCAAACTTTGCGATTATATGGAGAGGGAATAAAAATCGGGGAAATAGAAGATGGACTTAAGCTGCAAAATATTCGCTTAAAATATAAGGGAGAGCTAGCTAAGCATAGTCCTGAATTTACTAATCTGATATTATTTAACCACTTAGGACAGCCTATCCCTTTAGGCTATGTAGCAGCTCACCAAACTAAATTAGAATTAGAACATATAAGCCACTCTAATTATCAGCGAAGTAATACTATTCGAGCCTATTTAGATAGTAGTACATCTAGCAGTAAACTAGAAAATAATCTTATACCAACCATTAAGCAGCTAAGCCTAAATTACCCCGAAATACAGCTAGAATATGGTGGGGAAAATGTTGCTAGAACCGATGCCTTTATAGAGATAGGCTATATATTTGTAGTTATCATCTTTTTACTTCTCTTAGTTATTATAATTCAATTCAAGTCTATACCCTTAGCCTTAATTATTATGACTACTGTATTACTAAGTAGTTCAGGGGCTATATATAGTTTATTTATTACCCGCACTCCCTTAGGGTTTATGGCATTAATGGGGGTGGTCAGTTTAGCAGGAATAGTAGTACGAAATGGCATAATATTGATAGAATTTATGGAACAAAAAGTTAAGGCTGGAATGGAATTAATTACAGCAGTTAAACTAGCAGGAGGGCAGAGGTTAAGACCTATTTTACTTACGGTAGGAACTTCCTTTTTTGGGCTTATGCCTATCATCTTGGGCAACAACCTTTTATTTAGACCTTTAGCCATCTGTATTGCAGGGGGCTTACTATTCTCCACTATATTTACCCTAATCCTCATTCCTTGTGCTTATTTTCTATATCGTAGAGAGAAGATTTAAAGAGTAAAAGTCCAATCCTCTAAGAAATCTTTAAAAAGCTCTACAATAGGAGATAGGGTTCTATTTTTATGATAGACGAAATAAAAGTTTCTTTTTAAATCTAAGTCCTTAATCCTAAAAGCTTTAAT
>JAAYRQ010000156.1 GCA_012518685.1 Syntrophomonadaceae bacterium
ATTTCTAATAATATTGGTGCATGGTCTTGTCTCGGACCCGAATCAATCATTTCAGATTTTATAACCTTGTCGGCAATTCGATCACTTACCAGCCAATAGTCAATTCTCCATCCGGAATTATTAACTTTACTGGTTCTAGCCCGCTGAGCCCACCAAGTATATATACCACTTATATCACCATGTATATAGCGAAAGGTATCTGTAAAACCCTTTTCCAAAAGATTAGTAAATCCTTGGCGTTCCTCATCTGTAAAACCAGGAGAACGACGATTATTATTAGGATGGGCTAAGTCTATTTCTTTATGTGCTACATTGAAGTCGCCTGTGGCTAGTACATATTTTTTTTCATCCAATTTCTCTAAGTAATTGGCATATTTTATATCCCATATCTGCCGGTCTTCTAAACGGTTTAATTCATCCCCCGCATTGGGTGTATATACCTGTGTCAAGTAGAAGTTATCAAATTCTAGGGTTATAATTCTACCCTCAGAATCCATAGTGCTTGGTGACCCTATCACAGGAAAATCAACCGCTGGTCGTAAATTATTCTTATGTAAAAACATTGTGCCTGCATAGCCCTTACGGGCTGGTTCTACCGAACTATTCCAAACGAGTTCATAGTCTGGAAAAAGGTCAAACAGGATTTCTAAGTGTTTTTTACTAGGACCATTGCTAGGCAACTTAGTTTCCTGCAAGCCTATAACATCTGGCTTATGTCCTATAATTGTATTTAGTACATCCCTAGATAATGCAGCCCGTTCCGACTCACCTGTTAGGGCGGCATTTAATGAATCAATGTTCCAGGAAATTAATTTCATTGTTTTCCTCCATTCCTTTTCCTTAATCCTAAAATCATAATGGGTGAAAGCACATAATAATTCTACCAAATATCTTTGGCATTTGGGATTTTAACTACTGTTAAAATCATTGCCCAGCCCTAAAGGGTATTATGAAGGGCTGCTGCTCATACTAGAAGGATTTTAAAAACTCCTTACTTATATTCTCGCCTTTGGGCCTTTTTCTAATAACATTTCGATTAATTCGGCTTCAGTTTTTACTTTAATAAGATTATTATCATCATCTATCACAAAGGTCAAGATATAAGATTTGGGTTTAGAATTATATAAAATATCCTTAATTAAAGAACCCTTTTTACTAATGTATTGTTCTCCAGCTAAGAAACCTTGACTACCTAGATAGCCTTGTTTATTTATTAAATACCTCATAAAGGCAAATGTTAATAAATGTTTTTCCCGATATGCTGCCATATATAATAAAACCCCGATAACTATATAATTAAATCCATAATTACTTATGTATAAGAGATAAAGGCTATATCCTACCAGCATAAGGGCTAACATTTTACCTAGGTTGGCCGTAATGGCGGTTGCTTTTCTAAAACCCATAATAGGTGATAATAAGGAGCGAAATACTCTACCACCATCTAGGGGCAGGGCAGGCAGCAGGTTAAATAAGCCCAGTAATAAATTGATTTTTATTAAGTAGGGAATTGCTTCAGGATGGAGGGGCAGGTTGACTAAGTATAATAAACCGCTGATAGATAAGCTACATAAGGGACCAGCTATGGCAATACAGATTTCCTTACTGGGTTCAAGACCCGTAAAATCTTGAAGTTTAGCTTGCCCACCAAAGGGCAATAACTCTATTTCTAGGAATTTAACTCCCATTATCAAGGCTACTATTAGATGGGCTAATTCGTGTAAGATGAGGGAAGTTAATATTATTAATATTTCTAATCCCAAACCTAAAAACCCATATAAAACAGCTAATAATAAAAACCATATATTAATTCGGAACTTAATCCCGAAAATTTTACCGATTAACATATTTAATTAAAAATAGTAACAGGGTTTAAGGGTCCTTCCTCGCTTTTTAACTCAAAATATAAATAGTCACTACTCTTACCTAATACTTCCCCTTTATTAATTGGGCTATCTTCCTCAATCAATACTTCTTTCAAGCCCTTATAATGTGAATACAGATTATCACCATGCTTAATCGTAATATTCCTGCTGTCCTTTTCACCACTTATACTATTAACAGTGCCTCCCATCACAGACTTAACTAAGCTGTTTTTGCTTACGCTTAAATATATACCTGGGGAAAATTCTTGTTTTTTAGTGTTGGCATTGTAATACCAGCCATAGTTTTTTTGAATAGTATAATTTTCTACGGGGGTAGAAAAGCTGTCAGTCATGGCTGGAACCGTAGGAATTTCTGGCTTAATTTTAGAGTTTTCTAGCATTACTAATATTTTCTTTTCTATTTCATAATCTTTTAACATAAAGCTAAGTACAGGTGTAATAATTTCTCTTGTATGATTATTAACTTGAAAACCTACACTAACCAGAGTAGCCACCACTATTATGGCTAATAGCTTAATTTTAAAATGCTTAAACATATTCCCACCTCATTATTATATAGATGAAATCTCCTCTTTAATGTATAAGCAAATTTTTTTAGTTTATTACTAAGTGTTTAAAAAAGTGTTTAAAATCATTTCAAAAATATTTTAATTAGTTTTTGTTTAAAATATTACTATAGTGTAATATATAGTTATAGAATTAATTTTAGAATTGAGGTGCTTTTTCCTATGAAAACGAGAATAACAGAACTGTTTGGTATTGAATATCCTATTATTTGTGGTGGTATGTTATGGCTAGCTACTCCTGAGCTATGTGCAGCCATATCTAATGCAGGTGGTTTAGGCAATATTACGGCAGCTAATTACGATACTGCCGAGGATTTTAGGGCAGGTATTCACAGAGCCCGTGAACTAACTAATAAACCTATTGGAATTAACATTACCCTACTCCCCTCTATGAGATTTACAGAAGAAACCTTTGATGAATTTTTTAAAGTATGTGCCGAAGAAAAGGTGGAAGCCATAGAAGTATCGGGTAAACCAGCAGTTAAGTATCTTGATATGCTACATAAGGCTGGGGTCAAGGTAATGCACAAGGTTGGGGCTGTAAGACATGCCCTAAATATTGAAAAATACGGCTATGATGCAGTTATATCTGCAGGTATTGAAGAAGGCGGCCATCCCCTAAGTGATGATGTTACCACTATGGTTCTATTACCCCGTATCGTAGAAAGTGTTAAAATACCAGTTATATGTACAGGTGGTATTGCTGATGGCAGAACCATGGCAGCCGCTATGATGTTAGGCGCAGAAGGTGTTCTAATGGCAACTAGGTTTATTGCTACTAAGGAATGTGATGTACATGAAAATGTATATGCTGAAATGATTAATCGCCAAGAACACGAAACCACCTTAATCTGCAAATCTGTCGGTTTACAGGGTCGTGCCCTAAAAAACAAATTAACTGAACAAATTCTTGATTTAGAAGAAAAAGGCGGTACCATAGAAGAAATGATTCCCCTACTTTCAGGCAAGAGAGCTAAAGAAGCTTGGCAAACTGGGGTAACTGATGAGGCTGCTATTATGGTAGGTCAATCTATTGGTTTAATAAAGGAAGTAATGACCTGTGAAGCCTTAATTCAGAGCATGGTAAAAGACGCTAAAGCGGAAATCGAAAAGAAATTAGCTATGTTTAATTAATTTTTAAGAAACTAATATGGTATATTCATAAAAGGGGGAAACCGTAAATCCCCCTTAATTTTTTAAAAAACTGTATTATTACTCAACTTCAAAATCCACATCTACCGTGGTAGGTCTAGACTTTTTAACCAACTTTTCATATACCTTAGGTGGTAAAAACCGTACCGCTAATTCTAGTATTTTTTCAATAAGAATTATTAAGTCACCATTACCATCCCAGTATTCAAGTACTACTTCCTGTTCCACACTATCTAATAGCCGTTTTAAGACTAATGCTACCAGCAATATATCATCAATTTGCCCAAAAAACGGTATCATATCTGGTATTAAATCTATGGGTGATAATACATAAACTATCGTAGCCGCTAACAAGGCTTTATCATTAGCAGTAACCCTACTATCCTGTACAAGCCTATATAATAATTTAATAAAATTAGGAATAAATAATATAGTTTCTGCCAAGGCACTGCGGGCTTCCTTATTATTTAATTTCATTGGCTAACTACTCCTTTCTATAATTATTATACCACTAAAGTTAAAATACTATTTTTTTACCCCTTACATTAATGCTTAAGACTACTCCTACAGCAATAATATTAGTAAGCATAGAACTCCCCCCGTAACTTAAAAAGGGTAAGGGTATGCCTGTAATAGGCATAATTCCGATAGACATACCTATATTCTCGTAAATATGGAAAAGCCACATAGCGGAAATGCCTATAACAATTAAAGTACCATAAAAATCCTTCGCATTATAGGCAATGTATACTGTCCTTAGTAATAAAATAGCAAATAAGAAAATAATAAAGGTGGCCCCTAAAAAACCCAATTCTTCACCAATGACTGCATATATAAAGTCTGTATGATGTTCAGGCAAGAAATTAAGCTGTACTTGGGTACCATTAAAAAGCCCTTTACCCAAAAAGCCGCCCGATCCTATGGCTACCAAAGACTGAATCGTATTCCAGCCCGCCCCCCGCCCCCCTTGTCCATCATCATAAGGATCAACAAACATAGTCAATCTTTTTATTTGATATTCTTCTAAGGGCAAGGGGAAATTATACTGAAAATGTAAGAACAATAATAGACTTACCGCTATTACCCCAGCCAAGATTAAAGCAGTCATAATCCTAGGATTAGCCCCTGCTACATACATCATAACTATAGTAAATACCAAATATACTAAAGCAGTACCTAAATCAGGCTGCAACATTATTAAAATAAAAGGAATCCCCATATAAATAAAGCAAGGCACAAGTTCAGCAAGGGTATCTAAGTTGCCCCTTCTGTGATTTAAAAAATCAGCAAAAGCAAAAATAAGTATTATTTTAGTAAATTCCGCTGGTTGGAAGGTCGGCAAAGGGCCTATCGTTATCCAACCCGTACTTCCCCTTAATTCTTCCCCGAAAATTAGAACCACTATCAATAAGAAGAGGGCTGTGCCATATATAAAAATATTGTACCTTGATAGCTGAGTGTAATCATACCGAATAATGAAAATAGAGATTATAATACCTAAAACTACAGCCACAATTTGAGTTTTTAAATAATAAAAAGGATTACTAGAAATAGCATTAGTAGCACTAAGCAATACTACAAATCCAAAAATTAATATTAGAAATAAGACTATTATAAAAGGCTTATCTATGAATTTCAATCTTTTTAATTCCAAAACTACTTACCTCCTAGACTTAATTATATTAGTTAATAATCTGATGTCTAGTTTTAATATTTGATAAATAATAGCAAATAAAAAAATCCCCAGTCTAATCACTAGAGATTTTTATATGTTTTATTAATAATGACTATATAGGGTAGATTACTCATTAACCACCTTTTTAAATCCCCTTACTGGAATGTTAGCTATTAAGGCTACTGAGTTATCTTCATTTTCCAAGTTGACACTAAGCTGTTCCTCATCAATTTCTAGATATTCCCTAATCACTTTTATTAAATCCTCTTTTAAGGCATTAATAAAATCAGATGATACCGATGCCCTATCATGGACTAATACTAGCCGTAACCTTTCTTTGGCAACATCTTTACTATTAACCGTCTCTTTGGCAAATATCCTGTTCAAAATATCTAACAAAGCCATACCCCTCCCCCTTATCTCGCTAATTTTACCATTTTCATAAAACGATTTACTAAAGAAGAAGTTTCTTCACCCGTATATATCTCCACATCTTGCCCTGTAATTCTTCTAGCAACACGCCTATAAGCAGCTCCTGCTTTAGAAACCGTATCGGTTACTGCAGGTTCACCGCGGTTAGTAGAAACTACTATATACTCATCTTCTGGTACCACCCCTAAGAGTTCAATAGATAGAATATCTAAAATATCATCTATATCCATCATATCACCCCGTTTAGCCATTTTAGAGCGTAAACGGTTAATAATTAACTTGGGTTCTCTAAAACCAGAAGCCTCTAATAAGCCAATAATCCTATCCGCATCCCTAACAGATGATATTTCTGGTGTAGCTACTACTACTGCCTCATCAGCACCAGCAATCGCATTCCTAAAACCCTGCTCTATCCCAGCTGGACAGTCAACTAAAATAAATTCAAATTCTTTTTTAAGTTCATTTATCAAGTTTTTCATCTGATGTGGAGAAACGGCGGTCTTTTCTTTCGTTTGGGCAGCAGGTAAAAGATACAAGCCTTCATACCTTTTGTCTTTAGTAAGAGCTTGTTGTAATTTACAGTTATTATTGACCACATCTACAATGTCAAAAACAATACGATTTTCCAAGCCCATAACTACATCCAAATTCCTAAGCCCAATATCAGTATCTAGTAAGACTACTTTTTTCCCCATCATAGCTAAGGCTGTACCAATATTAGCTGTAGTTGTAGTTTTGCCTACCCCACCTTTACCCGAAGTAATAACTATAACTTTGCTTTCCATTATTTTGCCTCCTATCATATTTTTAACTTTTCAATGATTACTTTACCTGCCCTTATACGAGCCAATTCTGGAGTTTTGACAACTATAGTTTCCCCATCAGGGGGACGAGTAATATGACTAGCAATACGAATTTGGGTTGGGATAAGGCGATAAGCTGCTATAATAGCTTCCTCATCGCCAAAAACCCCCGCATGTGCTACCCCCCTCAAACAACCCATTACTAAAATATTCCCCCCCGCTACTATCTCAGCCCCAGGGTTAATATCTCCTAAAATCACTACATTACCATCTGCCAAAATTTTTTGACCAGAACGCAGGCTCTTACGAATTAAAATAGTATCTTCATAATCTGGCATCTCCTCAAAAACTGTAGCCTCAATTTCTTCTTCATTGGCTAATGCAGGTGGTCCAATCGCTCGTAACTCTTTAAGATATAGACCATAATCTAATAAAATATCTTCGATTTCTCGAATCTGTTTAGTCGTTACTTTCTTTTCCCCTATGTCAATGGTAACTTGACTCCCCCCTCTTTTAGTGCTTATATTAGTAAGTTTTTCAGTTAAGCCATTTTTTATATCTGCAAAAGATGCATATTTTCTTAAATCAATGTATAGCTCCTTTTTCTTTAAGGCTGATATAGTAGCCATAAAAAAACCTCCATCCTAATTAACTTTATAACTTAAAATTCTACTACTGCAAATTTTTTCCTTTGATGAAAAACAAAAAAACAAGGTTTTTTTTTGGATAAAAACCTTGTTTAAGTCGTTTTTGCCTAATTAAATTCCCCTATTATTCGTTATTATCAATAGTCATATTAGTTAAATCTTCGACATCCTCGATATTTGCTACATGATCATAAATGCCAAAATATTGCTCAAATAAGGCTTTGGCCACATATCCAGCCGAACCTCCACCACTAGAACCATATTCTACTACCCCCGCGAAGGCTATTTCTGGATCATCCACGGGAGCAAAAGCTATAAACACCCCATGGAATTCGGTTTTCTTATTATCCCCTATACGCCCAGTTTCTGCAGTTCCCGTTTTCGCAGCTATTTCAATATGCTCAGGAAAATTATAAAACAAATGGTAAGCTGTACCCCCTGGCTTAGTTACACCATGCATAGCTCTTTTAGTTTCGGCAATAGTTTCTGGTTTTATATCTAGCCGTCTTATAAGTTCAGGTTTTATATCCTTTAGAATTTGTCCTGTGTGAGAAGTAATTTTTTCTACTATATAGGGTTTCATATAATTACCGCCATTAGCAATCGTTGCAGTAAAATTAGCCAGTTGTAGGACTGTATAATCGTTAGCACCTTGTCCTATAGACATATTAAAAGTATCAAAAGATTGCCAAGTCGTATCGAACTGATAATCTATTTGATATTGGGCTTCTAATTTTATTTGTTCATTAGCTTTCTGTTTCTCTAGCTTATCTTTTTCTTCTGCACTAGTTGCATCTTTAAATAACCTAGCATATCGTTCCTCTAGATTTGCCCTTAAATTATCGTATTTACGATCGATTAAAATCGCATTAATTTCCCTTTTCCATTCAGGGGTAGGCAGTAAGCCCCCTCTTTCATAGGGTAAATCTATACCCGTTCTTTTACCTAAACCAAATTCATTAGCCACAAAAATTAAGCCATCCTTACCTGCCCTTCTGCCCATTTCTTGAAAATAAGTATTACAGGATACTGCCATTGCCGAATAGTAATTAACATTTCCATGCACCCCTGTACACCTAATATAAGGGGCAATCCAATACTTTCCTTGACAATTAGCCAAATAATCTAGGGCATTAACCCCCGCCTTTTCTAAAGCTGCCATACCAGTTATAGGCTTAAAGGTAGAACCTGGTGGATAAGTTGTTTGGATAGCCCTATTGGTAGCTGCACCTGGTTCTAAGGGGTTATATCCTTCGCTTTGGGGGAAATAATAAGTAGCTAATTCCTGGCTAATATTACCTTTCCAGTCTTCGGGATTAAGAGCTGGTAAGCTGGCCATAGCTAAGACCTTACCTGTTTTAACTTCTAGTAATACCCCCGAACCCACTTTTGCCTTAGGATGCTGCTTGCTTAGATTAGCTAATTGCTCTGCTAAGCTATTCTCCATAACTCTTTGCAAATCCAGGTCAATAGTCAGATGAAGATTATTTCCTTGCCTAGGTTCCAAAGTTACTAATTCCCTAATAGGGCGGTTTCTAGCATCAACTTCTACTCTTCTAGCCCCTTCCTGACCTTTCAAATCAACTTCATACTGTTTTTCAATGCCAGATTTCCCGATTAAACTATTTAAAGTATAACTTAAACCTTCGCTACTAGCCTTTTCCAGTTCATCTTCATTAATTGAATGGATATAACCTAATACATGTCCAGCCAAAGACCCATTGGGATAATACCTTAATGGTTCCACATTCACCGTTACTCCTGGTAGGTTTTGGCGATCTTCCTCTAGCTCAACTACTAATTCCCAAGGGATATCCCGCATAAGAATTACTGGTTCAAAAAGCCTATATTGCTGCTCTGCAATTTTTTCTTCTATTAGTTCTTCGTTAATTTCTGGAAAATACTTTTCTAGTATAGTTACTATGTGATTAATAACTTCTGGTTGATTAGATACCCCTACAGGGCTGTAAGTTAAGGTATAAACTAGCTGATTGGCGGCTAACACGGCATTATTAGCTGCGTATATCTCACCTCTAGGTGGCTTAATCGCTAACAATCTAATACGATTTTCCTTAGCCTGAGTCTGATAAGTTTCATTGTGAAACAGCTGGACTATAGCTAGCCTAACACACAGAATAACTAACAGGCCCATTATTATAAGGCTATATACTTTAAGAATTTTCTTTAGATTAATCGTGTTCATTTATATTTCTCCATACATTCTTAGTAGGCCGTTTTTAGTCGAATGGAAATACCAAGCATAAATAGGTACAGCTAAAAACAGATTATAAAGACTTTGATACCACATGTTAATAAAAATGCCTGTATCCAAGTTTAATAATTTGTAGCTTATTAAACTTAATAAAAATAAAATCACACTATTAATAATCGTGCCTACGATAACTGTAATAATACCTACTAATAGATTTTCTTTAAAAACTCGACCCTCCACACTAGCTATTAAAAAGGCAGTAATACCTAAGGCTAAAGCATTTATGCCGATAAATCGTCCTATATATAAGTCTTCTAGTAAGCCACATAAAAAACCGTAAATAGCCGCATTTTTACGCTTTCCATTTAAAAGAGCATAAAAGACTACAAATATTAGTAGCATATTAGGTATAGCCCCTTTAATACTATAAAAGCTTAAAAAAGTTGATTGTAAAAATATTGATAAAAACGGTAAAAAAATAAGTACAAAATAACGCACCTTTATTACTCCCTAGCCCTAGTCATCTTCAACCTCCACAATAGGGTGATAATCGAATATAAGTAAGACTTCTTCCAATACATCAAAATTAACGGTCGGAATTATAGTAGCAGATAACAACAGACCGCTAGGTTCACGGTTAATTTCATCTACTATTCCGATATTAATCCCCGCTGGGTAAATTTGAGATAAGCCTGAAGTTACAATTACATTCCCTACAGTAATATTAGAATAATAGGGTATGTTAATCATTTTAAGTTGATTATTATCCCCCATTCCTTCTGCTATACCATTAGTTTCCCGATTTTCTTGAACAATTACCCCTACGGCCATTTCTCTATCTGTTACAAGAGATATCTGGGCTGAATTTTTATTAACACTTAATACTTTACCTACTAAGCCCTCATAACTAATAACAGGCATACCCTGTACTACCCCATCATCAGCACCCTTGTTAATGGTCAGGTTTTTATACCAATTATTGGGACTACGAGCAATTACCCGAGCTGCTACTAAGTCATAGGTATCAATATTATCATTGGTGAAATCTAGAATTCTTTGGAGCCTTTTAGCTTCCAGCTGATATTCTTTTAAAGCTTGGTTATCAAAAACTAGCCGTTTATTTTCTTCAGTTAGTTCCGCTACTTGGTTTTGTAGAATTCGCTTATCTGCCCATATTAAGCTTACACCACCTATATTGCTACGCAAGTCATCCATTCCGCATTGTAAGGGTGTAAAAGAATTACGAATAAACTTTTCGACTATAGTAATATTATTCCTAGTAGTTGCTGTGGAAACCATAACAGCTATAGAAATAATAAAGACTAAAAAGACTATCCAAAAATACTTGTTTTTTAAAAATCTAAACACATTTTACACCTAACTTAAAAAGATTTTTTCGGGGATATTAATACTCTTTTTAAGACATCTATGTTCTCTAATACCTTACCAGTACCCCTTGCGACAGCTAATAAAGGCTCTTCACAAACATATACTGGCATGTTAGTTTCATTACTAATAAGCTTATCTATTCCCTTTAAAAGAGCCCCTCCACCAGCTAGTACAATCCCTCTATCCATTATATCAGAAGCCAACTCGGGTGGTGTTCTTTCCAAACAGACTTTTATTCCATCTATGATAGCTTCTACTGTTTCGGCTAAGGCCTCTTTAATTTCCAGGGCAGAAACTTCAATAGTCTTAGGTAAGCCAGATACTAAATCCCTACCTCTAACTTCAAAAGAATCTGCTGGCCCTTCCCAAAGTGCCGAACCAATAGATGTTTTAATATCCTCAGCAGACCTTTCCCCAATTAGCAAAGAATAATTTTTCTTAAGATGTTGTATTATG
>JAAYRQ010000157.1 GCA_012518685.1 Syntrophomonadaceae bacterium
AAGTATTGTCTAACTTACACATCTTTGCTATTCTATTCATAATACTCTTGGCATTTGGAATAATGCTAACTAATTGTAATAATTAACAGGGGGGAATAGGGATGAACAGACAGAGGGGAACAGCATTGCTTATACTTTTCTTTTTCACACTTAATTTCATAATACTAGCTAATAACGACTTAGCTTATGCGGATGAGTCTGAGGTCCTGTGGTTGGAAAGGAATTATGATCGTGTGGAGTCATTTAGCGAGGGCTTAGCAGTAGTAAGATTAAATGGTAAATACGGTTATATAGATAAAACAGGTAAGGAAGTAATCCCGCTTAAATATAACTTGGTTTATTCATTTAGCGAGGGCTTAGCATTAGTAAGATTAAATGGTAAATATGGCTATATTGATAAAACAGGTAAGGAAGTAATACCGTTAAAATATGATAGTGCTGATTCATTTAGCGAAGGTTTAGCATTAGTAATATTAAATGGCAAAGAGGACTATATAGATAAAAATGGTAAGGAAGTAATCCCACTTAAATATGCTTGGGCTAACTCATTTAGCGAAGGCTTAGCACTAGTAAGCTTAAATGGCAAATATAGCTATATTGATAAAACAGGTAAGGAAGTAATACCGTTAAAATATGATGATGCTAATTCATTTAGTGAAGGCTTAGCAAGAGTAAGATTAAATATTAAATATGGCTATATAGATAAAAACGGTAAGGAAGTAATACCATTAGAATATGGTGATGCTTATTCATTTAGCGAAGGCTTAGCACTGGTAAGATTAAACGGTAAATGCGGTTATATTGATAAAAATGGTAAGGAAGTAATCCCCTTTAAATATGATATGGCTTATTCATTTAGTGAAGGTTTAGCGGCAGTATATTTAAACGGGAAATATGGCTATAAATATGGCTATATAGATAAAACAGGTAAGGAAGTAATCCCCTTTAAATATGATGATGCTTATTGGTTTAGCGAAGGATTCGCACCTGTAAACTTAAACAATAAGTGGGGTTATATAGATAAAAACGGTAAGGAAGTAATACCGTTAAAATATGATATGGCTTATTCATTTAGCGATGATGTAGCCCTTATTCGATTAAATGGTAAATGGGGCATCATCCACAACCCCTTAACCAGCAAGGAAATAACCCTCAAAAACCCAGCCCCTATAAACCTAATCAAAGGTAGCAAGACCTATCTTAAGCTCAAGACCGAGCCTAAGGATGCGGAGCTGACCTACATCTCGAAAAATCCCGACCTAATAGAAGTCCTGCCTAATGGGGAAATAATCGGCTTAAAAGCTGGTAGTGCAGAAATAGAAGTAATAGCTAATAAATGGGGCTATGCAGAAAATAAAATCCTAGTACCTGTTAAAATAAATGACTCCTTGACTATAGATTTAAGCTGGATTAGCAAAAATAATAAACTAAAGCAAATAAGTGCTGCCCTAGAAGAAATGCTAGCTGCAGCAGAAGCCTACCATTTGGAAGATAGCAGCACCCTAAAGGAAATAGTACAATACATAAACCTATCCATCCAAAAACTTGCTAACACCAGCATAAAAGCTAAAAACAACCAAATAACTATAAATGCCCAAAGCCTTAGTAAACCTATAAAAACTGCTAAGGAAAGCAAAAGTGAATTTGAAGACCTACTAAAAAAATACCACATCAACCTAGATAGAGATATTAATAGCACTATAAAAATAAACCCAGCTAAGGTAAATAGCCAAAAACCCATAACCATAGAACTGGCTAGTGACCTAAAAACTAATCTTGAGCAAATAGATGCGCTTAATATAAGTACCGACCTAGCAGAAATAACCCTACAGGCTCCGAGCCTAATCAAAGAATTAGAAAAACTAAAAAAACTAACTATCCAACTAGAACAAACCGAGCAAAATACTAAAATAGTATTTCTCGACGACAAAAACCAAGTCATAAAAAAACTGGCTAATAACATCAGCCTAGAACTGCCGATAAGGGCAGAAAAAGCAGAAACCAGCTCCGTATTCTATAAAAGCGGAGCTATAGAAGAACAAATAGGCGGACAATACAACCCTGCCCATAAGACCATGGCCTTTGAAAGCAGCCGTTCAGGCGAATACTACATAGCAGAAAGCTATAAAGAATATAAAGACCTAGACCACTTAAGTGAAGAAGAAAAACAAGCCATAAGGTATATGACCTCCAAAGGCTACATAGCCGATAAAGGAGAAAACCTCTTCGACCCCGACACAGAAATAAGCCGGGCTGAATTTACCGCCTTCATAGTAAAAGTATTCTATGTACTAGATAGAGATCTAAAGGTATCATTTAGCGATATAAGTGAAGAAGACTGGTACTACAACTATATAGCCTCCTCCGAAGCAGAAGGCATAATCAAAGGCTTTCCCGATAACACCTTTAGAGCTAATGACATAATAGATAGGGAACAAATAGTAGCCGTATGTGCCAGAGCCTTACATGAGAAAAAGCAATACCTATATCCCGAAGACCCTATAGAATTAATCCCCTTCCTAGACAGTGAGGAAATATCTGACTGGGCCCAAAAAGAAGTAGCCCTAGCCTATAGAGAAAGCCTAATAGACATGACCGATAACCGCTGCTTTGAAGCCCAAAAGCCTATGACAAGAGCTGATGCAACCGTCATAGTCTATAGACTATTCCAACTACTGTATGAAACTACTCCTGAAGCCATAGATACTTCTCCTACTACAAGCCAGCTGCCTATAGTACCCATAGCAGCAGCTGGGGCTGGCCTGATCGGATTAGGTCTGATAGGGGTTTATTCTTACCGACGGAAGAAGACGGATGAAGCGTCATAGGGGGAAAAAGGGGGCGAATGAGGCTAAGGATGAAGAATCTATATCTAATATTAGGTATTCTTTTGATAATAAGCGGATTAGTCTTAATAATGGCGAACCCATTCATCGGGGTATTCTTACTTCTTTTTGGAATAATTATTATTTACCTAAGAAATAAATTAATACAGGATGATAGCACTGATAGGTGGGTATTTAATAAACTTGACTTTGCTCCAAAAGCTTTTAAGCAAAAGCCCCCAGATAAAGAAGATTAGAATATACAATTTAATATGCTACTCTATTGACAAAAATCAGCCTTTGTTTCTTATAAAAAAAGAACTAGCTTTTGCCAGTTCTTTTTCAAGGGTGCCTTTTTAATTAATTTCTAAAACCTTCAGTGCTATATCTTTTCTACTTCACATAATAGGGCTTTGATAACTGGGAATCCCGAGATATAATCGCAATTATTATCGTCAGTTAATCTATTCGCATTCGCCTGTGCCCATGACTTAGCTTGATAAGCTGAGCCACCGCCCATGTTCAGTTCTATTTCACCAAGAGGCATTCCCTTAGTCACCTTCGCTACAAATTCGACCTTGTCCCTGATAGTCTTAACCCATACCCTATCGCCATCTTCTATACCGCGTTTTGCTGCATCATCTATGTTAATCAAGACTAAGGGATCTGGTTGGATTTTTAGTAATCCTTCTATATTTAGAAATTGTGACCTGAATGTAGTCTGAATACGAGTACCCGTATTCAGAATCAAGGGGTAGTTCTTCGCTAAGTCAGGCTGACTTATAGGACTTTCTATGGGTTCTATATATTCAGGTAGGCCTGGATATCCATACTCCTCTAAGTAAGAAGATTTCACTTCAAACTTACCTGAAGGCGTTGGAAAACCAGCTTTACCATCTTTACGAATTCCACCTTTTTCATACTTCTTATACACCCTTGCTGGCATAGGCCTAATTACAGACCCCTCCCTGCTTAATTGTTCCGCCAATTCCTTACTGCCCAATCCCCTCTCTATTAATTCGGCTTGATCCTTGGGGTAATTTTCCCCATATCCAAGCCTTTTAGCTATATCGTGTATAATGAAAATATCCTGTCTAGCCTCCCCTAATGGCTCTACTACTCTTTCCCTTCTTTTTATGCTCGCCCCATGCAATACATAAGATTCAATCTCAAAATAAGTGCTAGCTGGTAAGATAACATCCGCATACTTACAATCCTCAGTAAAATATCTATCAATAACAACCAAAAATTCTAATTTTGCTAAAGCAGCGGCAAATTTAGAAGCATTAGGATAGCTAGTAATTATAGAAGAACCTATATTTAATAAGCCCTTTATCGGATAAGGATCATTTTCTAAAACCGCCTGAGGAAATTTAATAAATTGTGCAGTTCGAGTTAATTCAGTAAACATAGGATATTCCCTTGTACCAATAGGCTTTTTCTCAGCTTTTGCACATTCGATTTTTTTAAGGCGTTCTTGATTAGCTTCTGCATCCAATAAAAGTCCACCCAACTGGTCTAATTTGCCTAATAATGCCCATATAGTATATATTGCTCTAATAGCTTGCACACCAGAATTAGAATATTCTAGCCCTGTGTACATAAGTAGAGTAGTTTTTTCCTGTCTGGCTAAAGAAGTCGCTAAATTAATTATATCGTCTGCTTCTAGACAGGCAATGCTAGCCCACTCCTCTAGAGTTTTCGTATTTACATACTCCTCAAGTTCCGCAAATCCTAGCACCCAATTATCTACAAAATCTTTATCATATAGCTTTTCGTCAATAATAACCTTCAAAACACCCAAGGCTAAGGCTCCATCTGTGCCAGAGCGAACTAAATAATAATCATCAGCCCTTTTACAAATATCAGTCACATAATGATCAATGGCAGTTATTTTGGCCCCCCTTTGTTTTGCTTTGCGGATCGCCTGGAATTGAAACGGAGGAGAATTAGTAATAGGATTAGTGCCCCATACCACTATATGATCAGCATTAGCTATATCAGGCAGAATATTAGTACCGTAAAGCCCTACAGTTGTCATAGGGGCAAATATAGCAATAGAGTTATAGCAAATAGATCCTACTCCAGAAGCATTAGGAGAACCCAAAGGTGCAAAAAATCCTGGAATCGCATGATTTCTAGGATCGGAAATACCCATAAAATCGGTGGTACCTTGTTCAAAACCTCCCCTTCCCATATGACTCATCAAAGCTTCTGCACCATATTTGTTTTTTATTTTTAAAAAACCTTCGGCCACATAATCTAAAGCTTCATCCCAGGTCGCTTCCCTAAATTCACCTTCTCCTTTCTTCCCCGTTCTAATAAGGGGCTTTTTCAATCTATCAGAGGAGTATAGAATCTCTTTAGCAAATCCTCCCCTTAGGCACAAGGCCCCAAAAGGCTCATCCTTCGCAGGAAAAATATCAACTAGCTTGCCATTTTCCACTTGAACATCCACTACACAAGCCCCTGGACATACCCCACATATTACAGATTTTTTAACTTCCATATCATACCCACCCTTCCCAAAAAATTTTCCACATTAATAAGCTAAGTAAAGCTTAACGAAAATATAGCTGGTCGAAACAAGCCTTGACCAGCTAATAATAGATATTTCTTATTTCGTTAATTAAATAAGTCTATTTTATTTACTATGAGCAACATCTAAAAAAGAATGATCTACAATATCGTCCATTCCCACAGGATTCTCTATAAATCCGACATCTAGAGCATACTTAATAGCTACATCATGCCCTTCTTCACTTACATAGCCATCCGCAGATAAAGCTGGCATAATTAAAGCGATATACTCCCCTAAAATCTTTTCATCAACATGGGAAAAAAGCGGGGCTATGGTTTCCTTAATTGTTTGGGCATCATTCTCTTTTATAAAATCCATTCCTTTAACTACCGCATTGGTAAAAGCTTGCACTTGCTCAGAATTACTTTTAATATATTCATCACTAACCATAATTACAAATAAGGGATAGGTGTCAGACCCTACCACAGCTTTATGATCCTTTTCATCAATCATATTGACCACTTGTTTAAATCCTTGATTAAGCAGATGGACCGTATTACTATCAGCACCTAAAGCACCATGAACCTCACCTTTTTCCAGAGCAGCAATTTCAGAGCCTCGTGGGATATTAACAAATTGCACATCTTTATCAGGATCTAAACCTCCAAACTGAATAACCGCCTTGGCAAAAGACCTATAAGACGAGCCTTCTAAGCCACCGTCGATATTCTTACCTTTTAAGTCAGCAATACTTTCAATATCTTGACCCACAAAATAAGACCAAGGATGCTTCTCAGTTGTAGTCATAATCATTTTACAACTCTTGCCTTGCTCAAAAGTGCTCGCAACTTGTTCATAGCCAGTATGTCCGAATTGGGCTTCGCCAGCAATTACTGCTGCCCGAACATTGTGACCACCCATTACAGTAACAAACTCGATTTCTAAACCTTCTTCAGCAAAATAACCTAATTCATTTGCTACATACACAGGTAGCCAAGCTTCAAGAAAATTCGGTTGGGTAATCTTCACCTTTTGTAATTTTTTGGTACCAGTATTTATTTCACTAGTGTTTACAGCTTCATTAGCACAACCCACCGTCGAAAACAAGAATAAAAATAAGACTAACAGACTAAAAATAGATTTTTTTGATGATAACATAAGAATCTCCTTTGTTTAAAATTTTATAATTGTGTAAAAACCAACAAGACCACCTTCTAATTAATAAAAAACGACCACCCCCCCTAATATATAAACCTTGCCAGCTTCAACCTTTATAAAAAGCCTAAAAGCTCTTAACCCTCCATCTAAGCAGCCTTTTTTCCAAGAACTCCACTATTTCATTTAAAAAAATCATAATCAAAGTCATAGCCAAAATAGAAGAAAACACCCTAGTCGTATTAAACATATTACCCGCATACATCACCATATTACCTAGACCCACAGAGGAGCCAATGTATTCGCCAACTATAGTTCCTAATAAGGCCACCCCTACTCCAGATTTCAGCCCAGTTAAAATCCAAGGTAAGCTAGAAGGGAATACCACCTTAGTAATTACTTGAAATTCATTAGCACCCATTAGCCTTACAGAATTAACTAGTCTATAATCAACATCCTTAAATCCTCCATAAGCATTAAAATACATTACGAAAAACACCCAAATAAATGATAGAAATATTTTAGATTCAATACCAAGCCCAAACCATAAAATGAACAAAGGTCCCAGTGCTAACTTCGGAATACCATAAAGACCAAAAATAATAGGGTCTAGTACCCTTTCCAGAAACTGAAACCTTCCTAATATAAAAGCCAAAACTAAACCCGAACTAGAACCTAAAAACAAGCCCATTAAAGTAGCATAAAGAGTAACCCCTAAGTGGGGAAATATCTCTTTAGAGGAAAACAAAACTACAAAATCTACAATTATCGCCGATGGTCGGCTAAAAAAAAACGGATCAATTCTGCCCATTGCAGAAAAGAACTCCCAAACTAATAAAATACTAGCTATAAGTAATACCCTTCCTAGGTTTATAAAAAACTTTTGCTTAGAAATTTTGATTATCCCCTTCCCCAGTTATAGCTATTTCTTCTTTTAAATCATTCCAAATCGTTTTGTGAATTTCTATGAATTGGGGTTCAAACATAATATCAAATGATGATCTCGGGCGAGGTAAGTTAATATTATATTCAGATTTGATAGTAGCTGGTCTGGCAGTCATTAATAAAATTCTGTCAGCTAGGGTGATAGCCTCAGTGAGATCATGAGTTATAAAGATAATAGTTTTATGTATTTCTTGCCATATATCTAAAATATAATCCTGTAACATTTGCCGAGTAAAAACATCTAGGGCACTAAAAGGCTCGTCCATAAAAATTATCTCAGGGTCAATAGCCAAAACCTTAATAATATCAGCCCTTTTCCTCATGCCTCCCGATAATTCATTAGGGTAACTTTTTTCAAAGCCTTCTAAGCCAGCTCTAGCAATTAATTCTTTCGCCTTTTTCCTACGCTCCCTTTTGCCAACCCCTTTTATTTCCAAGCCTATAGCAACATTATCTATAAGATTTCTCCACGGAAGAAGAGAATCAGCCTGTGATACATAACCGATTTTAGTCGTAATATACCTCAAAGGACGCCCATCTAGAAGGACCTCACCATAATTAGGAGTGATTAACCTTGACATAATATTTAAAAGAGTGCTTTTTCCGCAGCCACTAGGACCAATAAGAGCTAGAAACTCGTGTTCATAGACATTAAAATTTATATTTCTTAAAACTTCTATAGATTCCACCTGAGAAGCATTAAAGGAATGCGAAATATTATTTAAAGAAAATTTGTATTTTTCATTAGTAGAAGCAAGCATGATTAATATAAACATCCCTTTCCTAGACATTGTGAATAATTTTTATGCCTATTTAGCTTAAAAAAGTGCCAAAAGACCCGAATAAAAGTATAAGTTAAATAAATCCCTAAGTCTAATTGGAAATATTAATGGATGTTATCTCAGTTATAGATAAATGTTATATGAATTTTATATGGTTTTGCATATTAAAAATAAGGATAAAAAAATGCAGACTCTTAAGGGGGAAAGAAAAAAGGATTACGAGCAACTAAAAAACCCTCATCTAATAAGAAAAGATGTTTTCCTAGAACATTAGCCCACTAATATTAAGCTAGCTAATTATTAAAAACATAAAAAGACCGACAAACTAATGCTTATCGGTCTTATCAATATAAAAGCTTCAGCGAACCTTTATCAACTTCCCCTTGCCCTAACCTAAAAGAACTTCATTTCCCACTGTAACCTGCTATAAAGAACTTCGTCTTTTTCGTTTTCGCTACTCTTTGTCTGCAATAACCTTATTCCGCTTCTATTTCTATTTTTAATAAACCCTTTTTACCAGACTTACCTTTTTTAGAAACTTTCACTTCATAAAATTTTTACAAACATTTTCACTGCTACTGCTAAGATATAGTAAGCTATGCTTACCCATTCCTACTTTCAGTTACAATGTCCTGTTTCATTCCTTAGGCTGTTCAAGATTCCGTCTTAGGAAATCCCTGAAGCTTGCTTATATAATACAAAAATTAATACCTTCTAGCAAACCTTATATAAGTTGAAAATTGGCTGAATATTACCATATTTAGCTTATAGAAGAAAATATCTGCTATTTACAGCTAATTGATAGAAAATTCTAAAAACTATCCCCATTCTGGCTAAAGGGCATAAATTTTTGAAAATCTAAGCACTTGGTACCAGCTATAAGCTTAGCATATTTTATAAGCTAACTGGTAAAATAGAGTATATCTTGTATTGCATGTTATAATAAAAACAACTTTTGAGATACATAAGTTAAAAACTCAGAATTCCTTAATAATTAACCAGAGGTGACTAGGCTTGATAATAACTATTTCCAGACAAACGGGTAGCTTAGGTCAAGAAATAACTGAATTATTAGCCCAGAAATTAGACCTGCCAATTATAACCCGTAATATAATTATGGACAAATGGATGGCACAGGTAGCCTGCAAACATGAGTTACATATGCTAAAAGAAAGCCCTAAGTATTTCTTAGTTAATTCTAAAGAAGGCATAACTTTTGCCGAACATATAGAAAAAATATTACTAGACATAGCAGCAGAACAATCTGTTATCATATTGGGTTTAGGAGCCCAGATTATTTTTGCTGACCATCCTGAAGCTATTAATATTAAAATAATGGCCCCAAACGAAATAAGAATTAATCGTATCATAAAATCACACTCTATAGGTATTAAGGAAGCAAAACGCTTCCTAGACCTGACTGACCGCAAACACAAAAGATATATTTCTACTGTCCATAACCTTGATTCAGATGATCCTTCACTATATCACCTGACCCTTAATACTAATGATCTTAGCATTGAGGAGGCGGCTGACATAATTGCTTTTGCCGCACAAAGCCGTAAAAATAAACCTTTTACTGAAGATGTTGACGATGATATAATTACACCTCCTATAGTGTTTATGCACCCTTCAGAAGAAGAATTCGCCTCTATACTTGATATGCATAATATAGAATGGGAATACGAACCGCGTACTTTCCCTATAGAATGGGATGTGGAAGGTAATATAACCCAGGCATTTTCACCCGACTTTTATTTGCCTCGCTTTGACACTTATATCGAATTAACCACTATGGATCAAAGATATGTATCAACAAAGAAGAAAAAGGTACAAAAACTTAAAAAACTATACCCTAGCATTAACATTAACATAGTGTATAAAAAGGATTTTTATACACTAGCTAAAAGATTCGGATTAGGAGGTCATAATTAATTATGCCTGAAACTAAGCTTGGCAAGATTATATATACCGAAGCTGACATACAGCAAAAAATAGTTCACATAGCAGAACTGATAAACCGAGATTATGCAGGAAAGAAACTAATAATTATCGGAGTCTTAAAAGGCTCCTTATATTTTATAGCTGACCTCACTCGCCATCTTACAGTGCCCATTAATATCGACTTTATTTCCATCGGCACCAGCCCTGAAGAACTCAATATTACTGGTGGAGTTAGATTCACAAA
>JAAYRQ010000158.1 GCA_012518685.1 Syntrophomonadaceae bacterium
ATTAATTAATTGGAAAAACTTTTATTTGAATAAGAAAGCGTACCCCACTTACTTAGTGAGATACGCTACTTAATTTTAGTCTATTTACTCTTTGTTTTGGGTTTACCCCAACATTTGACAAAGAGCCTATATTCTCAAGCGAGGCTAAGTTTTTTACAAGACCATCTAAGGTGCTATTTTATTAGTTTTGGTCCATAATTTTGCTTCTGCCGCCGCCTTAATCAAGTCATCTCTAAAGCGTGGATGAGATATTTCAATTATGTTTTCCGTTCTTACCCATTGGCTTTGGGCTTTCATCTTTCTTACCCCATATTCAGTGGCAATGTAATCGACTAAGTGTCTAGAAACAGTAACTGAAGTTCCTGGTGCAAAAGATGGGACTATTCTAGAATGTAATACCCCTTCCTTGTCAGTATAAGATGAAGGTAAACAAATAAAGCTCTTACCATTTTTCGACCATTGAGCCCCTAACACAAAATCAATCATACCACCATTACCCGAAATCTGCTTATAGCCCATACTTTCAGCGTTTACTTGGGTAACTAAGTCAACTTGGATAGCCTGGTTGATGGAAACAAAGTCGTCATGCTGCCCTATTATACGGGGGTCATTGGCATAATCGACTGGATAAGTAGCTAAAGCTGTATTATTATGCATAAAATCGTAAAGTCTTTGCGTGCCTATAGCAAAAGTATAAACCGCCTTAAATTTATTAATATTTTTTCTCGCCCCATTAGCTTTACCAGATTCAATTAAATCAACAAAGGCATCAACTAACATTTCCGTATGAACACCTAAGTCTTTAAGATCAGAATCATTTAATAAGGCACCTATAGCATTAGGTAGTCCCCCAATGCCTAATTGCAAACAGCTGCCATCCTTAATATATTCTAAGATATGTTTGGCCATAGTAATTTCATCTTCATTAGGTGCAGGAATTTCGGGTGCTGCCATTATTTCTTGATCATCGGGTGCTTCTACAATATAATCTATTTGTGAAATGTGAATTGATTCTTGGTTACCACCTAGACAGACGGGCATATTTTTATTAACTTCTACACAAGTCAGGGTAGCAGTCCGTGCGGTAACTAGGGATTCAGAACAGCTAGGTCCAAAGTTAAAATAGCCGAATTCATCCATAGGAGCAACCTGCTGCCAATTCCACTTAACTTCATTACCCTTATTAACTTCATAGCGTTCAATAAAGCGTACACACATGCTATATAATAGCGGGGCATAAGTTAGATTATCATAATGGTTATCTAACATTCTTGTTAATAAACTCCAATGCCAATCAATATACTTAAAAGTTTCGGGATAGGAAATTACTTCGGGTACTGGTAAAACTGTAACTGCCGACATTAATAAAATATTTTCTAATTCAGCATGGCGTTCAGCTAAAGCCTTAACCAAGATATTCGGTTTACCATTAAAATAGCCTAATTTAATGGTCTGGTTTGACTCTACCAGGGCGGCAACTTCGGCTGCCGTTCTAAGTTTCTCCTTATACTCCTTTTGAAATGACATAATACTCCCCCTCATCACATTATGTTATTTATTATTGCATTAACGAATAATTTATTGTAATAATAGCACAGCTAGGGAATATTTGCTAGTATAATTTACACAAATTTATGTTTTTTGAATATTCTGCATACTTTGCTTGTTTTCGTATCTGCTGGTATCTTGTTAGGATGTTAATTAATGCAGAAGTTGTCGCTTCTTCGCTTTTTATATTAATAAGATAATTCTTCTATATATTTCAATGACCCTTATCTTATAAGAAAATATATGTTATTCTAGGGAAAAAGGGGCGGTGGAAATAATATGGACAAAAGCTTATTGGACTTAGATGCTACCGAACTAGCTAGACAAATATCACAAAATGAAATATCTTCCTTAGAAGCTACAGAGACTTACATTGCACATGTAGAAAAGATTAATCCTACTATTAACTGCTTAGTCGAAGATCGTTTTACCCTAGCTAGAGAAGAAGCGAAGAAGGCCGATGATGCCTTAAAAGACGATACCCCTAAGGGACGGCTACATGGAGTCCCTATTAGTATGAAGGAATCTTTTAATGTGGCAGGTATGAAAACTACAGGTGGCTTGCCTTACCGTAAGGATATGGTGGAAAAAAAGGATGCCGAAGTAGTGGCTAGATTAAGAAAAGAAGGAGCCATAATCTTAGGCAAGACTAATACCCCTGTACTATGTTACTATCAAGAAACTGATAATAAATTATACGGCTTAACCCGCAACCCTTGGGATGTTAGCCGAACTGTTGGCGGCTCGAGTGGTGGAGAGGGTGCCATTATAGCCGCTGGTGGAGCAAGTGTTGGATTAGGCGGTGATATTGGAGGATCTATTCGTTTTCCTAGTCATTTTAACGGAGTAATTGGCTTTAAAAGTGGCAATAGACAAATCTCTTATGATGGTTCATTTCCACCCTTTGACAATGATTTGCAAATTCAAATGCTAGGTTTTGGTGCAATAGCCAAATCAGTTAGGGATACCCGCTTGGTTAATGAAATAATCGCTGATACTATTCCAGCTAATTGTGAACTATCTGACTTTACCATTAATGTATTAAATAATTCTCTAAAATATCCCGTTAATCAGTCCACCCGTAATGCAATACTACAAGTAACAGCCCATCTTAAAAAGGATTTCAAACTAATTGATGAGCAACCACCTTATTATGAAGAAGCTGCCCCCTTATGGCAAGTAATTATGTCTATCAATGGGGCTAAGGAAGCGGCAGAAATAGCCTTTGGGCCAAATCCTATAAAACCTACCCAAGAATACCTTAAAGAACTTAGATCTAATTCTTCACCACTACATCGTTACATTACTAGGGTCTTAATTACGGCTAATATGATGAAACCAAGTCCAACCAAACTGAAAAAAACAGAAGAATTTATCGCTAGGGGTAATCGCATGGTTGCTAGCTATTTAGGAAATAAACTCTTAATATTGCCTGTATATCACACCCCTGCTCCTCCCCATGGAACAGTTATGAAGGAAGTATTTTCCCCTCTTATGACTTATAAAAAATATATGCCCTTTATAGCCTATGCTAATACTTGGGGACTACCTACCCTTACCATTCCTATACTAGAGGATGCAGGAGGGCTGCCAATTAGTTTGCAAATCATAAGCAAAATAGGTAATGAAGATGCTATTTTTAAACTAGCTGAAATACTAGAACAAGAATTCAGAGGCTATAAGCGAGCTATTTTGTAATAAAGGTTAATCAAGGAGGTTTTTTAAAAAGTGTATAGGCGTAATATTAACATCGAAGTAGAAATGATTTATGAAGTTGGTTACCGTTCTAGAGCAGTATTCGAGGACTTTAACCACCACTTAGAACTTACCCTGCTTTTTGAAGTTGGTACGGGCAAAGTCTTAGAAGCCGAGGTTAAACTGCATAGGTCTCCATTTCCCGAATGTCAATTAGGGATAAAATCTTTGGATAAATTAATCGGCTACCCAGCCGTATCTTTTAAATCTAGCAAAGACATATTCCAGCTACTTGCTGGTCCTACTGGCTGTACACATTTAGCGGAGTTAGTTATTGAAAGTATCAAGGCCAGATTACAAGCCGCAGATTACCAACGACCTGATTGGATAGATCCTGAGATTACTGAACAACGCTATAGAAAGTGGGAAAATCATTGGGCTAACTCCTGTATCCATTATACAGCCCCTTATTGGGAACCTACTAGTGATTAGTTTTTTTTATTATTACTACATGCAGGAAAAAGTCCCTTATTAAACCGAATATCTTAGCACTTTTTGGGGGGATAATAGTAGGTGAAATCCAGCTATTAACCCCCTCTAGCTTGGCTAGGTAGTCAGATAGATTACCTGGTGTTATCCCAAATAAAACCGAATTATTATTTAGTAGCTTTAGTTTATCATAATCCCCTCTAATTAAATCGCTTAACTCCTTATGGCTATATTGCTTAAGCTTTCCTGCTAAAGAAGGCTTAAAATGTACATCTAAAAAAATGCTATTAGTTAATACTGGTAAACTAAAATTACTTCTACAAAATAGACTATTAATTAATAAAAAGGCCGTATATGAAGAATAGTTTAGCTTAAATAGTTTAAGCTTAAGTTGGCGGTTCAGCTTAAAATTGCTTAATAACCAACTTAAAAAGGAAATTATTATTAATAGCAACATGACTAATATGCTAAACTTGGGCGGTATTATGAAAAGACTTATAATAGTTAAAAACAATGTGCCTAGGCTAACTATTAGACCCATAAACAAAAACAAGCCTAGTAAAGCTGGCAATAGCCCATACAAATTAATAAATTGATAAAACAAAGATATATAGCTACCAGTAAAAGCTGGAACTAACCGCCAAAAGCTATTATATATCAGGCCTATAGTTATATGATTAAATATTACCCGCATATTAATCTCCTACCACAAATTCTTCCCCTAATCATATCTTTCTTGCCTTATTTTACCTTAAGGCTAGTTTTAATTAAGCTTAAAAAATTTAATTTAAGTATAACATAAGTTTTTCTCCCTCTTATCCTATACATGGGTAAAAACTATTAAGCAAGCCTATAATTTTTTACTGTAAATTTACTAATTCAATTCGCATAATATAAGAATAATCTGCCAATTCAAATAGTTTTATTGGTATAATATTAACTAACAAATATTTTAAGAGGTGGGGAAAAAATGAGTGAACAAAAAGTTACTACTGAAAAAAGTGGGCATATATTACTAATCGGACTTAATCGTGCTAATAAGAGAAATGCACTAGATTTAGATATGTATTGGGAATTAGCTAAGGCATACGGTGAGCTACACAATAATCCCGAATTAAGGTGTGGGGTATTATTCGCCCATGGAGAACATTTTACTTCAGGGCTAGATTTAGCTCAGTGGGCACCTATTTTTGCTGAGGGCAAGTTTCCAGATATGCCTGCAGACTGTATTGACCCTTTTGGATTAGATGAGGACAGAAGGCTGAAAAAACCCTTAGTAATGGCAGTGCAAGGCATATGTTATACGGTAGGTTTTGAAATGCTTTTGACCACTGATCTTAGGGTAGCCGCTTCTGACCTAAGACTAGCTCAGCTAGAAGTAACTAGAGGTATTTACCCTGTGGGGGGAGCAACTATCCGTATGCATGAAGAAATAGGCTGGGCTAATGCTATGCGTTATATGCTAACTGGTGAGGAAATGAGTGCAACTGAAGCATATCGCTTAGGCTTGGTACAAGAAGTAACTGAACCAGGGCAACAATTAGAAGCTGCTATTAACTATGCCAACCTCATTGCCAAAAATGCACCCCTAGGAGTGCAGGCCGTACTTAAGTCAGCTCGTTTAGCTAGAGTAGAAGGAGCTAGAAAAGCTATTGACAGCTTATTCCCAGACATTAAACCTATAATGACCAGCCAAGATGCCGCTGAAGGTGTGCAAGCCTTCATAGAAAGAAGAGAGGCAAACTTTAAAGGTTGCTAAATAAATTATTAAAAATTATTTACAAAGGAGCCAGGTAATTTATGATTAATTTAGAAACTATTATTAAAAACGCTATTGCAAGTGAAGTAGAATCATACGAGTTTTATGCTGCGGCTGCCAATAAAATGACGGACCCTTCGGCTAAAGCCTTATTCAAGGAATTAGCCGAAGAAGAATTAAAACATCAAGAAATCCTAAAAGAATTAGATTTATCCAGTATGCAACCTATCCCTACAGATAAACTCCCTGATTTTAAAATATCTGAAAGCACAGACAAGCCTTTTTTATCCATTGATATGAAATATGTGGATGCAATTGCCTTAGCTATGAAGGAAGAAGAGGAAGCCATGCTAATATATGCTAATCTAGCTAAATGTATGGACAATCCACAACAAAAGAAACTTTTTGAAAAATTAGCTGATATGGAGAAGGGACATAAAGCCCGCTTAGAAAGCATCTATACCAATGCCGCCTTTGCTGAGGTCTGGTAAAAGTATAATTACAGTTAATCATATAAAAACTATAAAAAAGAACCTTAAGAAAAATTCTTAAGGTTCTTTTAATCAGCAGATAAAACTTACTCTTCAAAAGCTTCGCTAACTTTCCAGACCTTCCATACATTACCGACTAAATCTGGATTAGGCTTAAGCGTTTGTTTACCAGGTTTCCAACCTGCAGGAGTTGCTTCAGTTCCTTCGGAAGCACGAACAACCTGTAGGGCTTTAACCTGTCTAATAGTTTCGCTAATATTCCTGCCTACAGGAGGGGTTAGAACCTCATAACCTTGGACATTTCCATCAGGATCTATAATAAAGCGGCCTCTAGTTTCTACACCGCTGTCTTCATCATATATGCCATACATTCTTCCAATACTGCCATCTTGGTCAGAAAGCATAGGGAAGGGTATGTCTTTATTAATCATTTTGGATAACTCGTGCTCATTCCACATCTTATGCACATAAATACTATCAACACTAACCGATAGAACTTCTACACCTAACTCTTGTAATTCTTCGTACTTTTCAGCAACTGCTGAAACTTCCGTAGCTCAAACAAATGTAAAATCTCCAGGATAAAAACACAATAAAACCCATTTGCCTAGAAATTCAGATAAATCAAAATTCATAAATTTTCCTTGGAAAAACCCCGCCGCTGAAAAATCTGGTGCTGCTTGCCCCACTTTTATCATACTTGCTGCCTCCTTTTTAGCCACTACATTTTCTACACTACTTACTTCATCGGGTTTTTTCTTAATTTCAGGTCTTTTACAACCTGCTTTAAACTCTTCTGCCATAATTATTACTCCTTTAGAAATATTAACTTATAACTATTAGTTATAGTCTAATTTTATTGATAATAGTTATTATTGTCAAACAAGTATTTATTTTAGAAACATTTACATTTATCTTATGTTTGGTTGGTTTATGTTAGCCCTGATTGTGTACTTTTCTTTTCCAGTATGTTATATTATTCAGTATTAAATATAGTTTTTATGAAATTAATGGGGAGGAAGTTTTTTTGATGGGAAGAATTAGCTTGTTTATTAGACATATATTACTTTTGGCCTTAGCAGTAGGAATTTTATGGGTAGCTGGATGTAGTAGCGAGAAGTCGAACTTAAATGAAGAATCTGCTACTGATAAAGTTTTATTTGCTTATGTAGGTGCTAACCTCAAGGAACCATTTTCCGACTTAGCTACAGCTTATGAGAAAAAAACTGGAGTTAAAATAGAAATAACTTATAATAATTCTGGTGCCTTATTAAACCAAGTCGAAATTGCCCAAAAGGGAGATATTTTTATGCCTGGTGGTATGCCTTTTATAAATAAGGCTAAAGAAAAAGGTGTCATTGACGAAGTAGCTGGGCCTATTGCTTATCACACCCCTGTTATAGTAGTTCCTCAAGATAATCCTGCTAATATTAAGTCTATATATGATTTAGCTAATCCTGATGTAACCCTATTAGTACCTGACCTTGAGGCAACGGCCATAGGAAAAACGATTGCTCAAGTTTTTGAGAAAACCTCAGAAACCGATCAGATTAAGCAAAATATTATAGCCCATTTGGAAAGTCCTGCTAAGGTCATGGCAGCTATAAAAATAGGACAAGCTAATGCAGGTATAGTAGAATATAGTAATAGCTTGAAAGATGCTGATACTGTAAATAGGATAGAAATCGATGCAGATATAAATGTAGTCGATGAAATTCCCATCGCATCATTAACTTTCGCTACTAATAAGGAAGAGGTACGAGATTTTATAGACTTTGTTGGAGTAAAGGGGCCTACTACTTTTGAGGAACATGGATTTAAGATTACAAAGTAATTCTAGCCTTTTTAGTCGTTTATTTATAGGCACTTTTTGGCTTATATTTACTATTACTAGCCTATTTTTTATAGGGGTTATATTAGGGCTACTTTCCTATAGTGATTTAGCTACCATTAGGCAAGTTTTACAATATGAAGAATTTCGCTATGCGATAAAATTTACTCTATTGACTTCTATAGCAGCTACTAGCTTAGCTGTTATAGTAGCATTACCCTGTGGCTATATACTATCTCGCTACAGAATACCTGGTAAGGTAGTTTTGGATACCCTAATTGATATCCCCATTGTGCTCCCCCCTTTAGTAAGTGGGATAGCCTTATTAATTTTTTTCGGTCCTTTGTGGGGGGATAGCTTAGCTAAAATCGGTATTAATGTAGTCTTTAGCAAACTAGGAGTAGTAGTAGCCCAATGGTTCGTAGCTACCCCCTATGCCATTAGAACCTTTCAACAAGCTTTTAATAGTATAGATCCACGCTTAGAAAAGGTAGCTCGGACTTTAGGTTATTCCCCTGCCGAAGTATTCCTAAAAGTTACTATTCCTTTAGCTAAAATGGCTTTAATCGGTGGAATAATGATGTCTTGGGCTCGGGCTTTAGGAGAATTCGGAGCTACTGCTATGCTAGCGGGAATTACCAGGATGAAAACCGAAACCCTATCTGTAGCAGTATTCTTAAATATGTCTATAGGAGACATAAACTTTGCGATTGCGACCGCAGTTGTTATGCTATTTTTAGCCTTATCCTTATTAATAATTGTAAAAACACTTGTAAAAAATGAGGTTCGACTATGATGACACCCTTATTCCAAGTTGCAAAATTAAATGTTAGGGCTGGAAAATTCACCTTACAAGATATTACCCTTACCCTAAACCATAACGATTATCTAATAATTCTAGGTCCTACTGGATGTGGAAAAACTATGCTTTTAGAAACTATTACGGGTCTGCGTAAACCTACTAATGGCAAAATAATCCTAGAAGGTCAGGATATCACCTACCACCCCCCTGAAAATCGAGGTTTGGGATTTGCTTATCAGGATAGTCTCTTATACCCCTTTTTAACTGTGGAAGAAAACATCATATTCGGGGCTAAGGCGAAAAAACAGGATAAAAATCCTGCTACACTTGAAAGACTACATAATTTAGCTGAGGCTATGCAAATTACCCCCTTATTAAAACGCCATCCTCATTCTTTAAGCGGAGGCGAAAAGCAAAGAGTTTCCTTAGCTAGGGCCATTTTAATTAATCCGCCTATACTTTTATTAGATGAACCCTTATCCGCCCTGGACCCACAAACTCGTTACGCTATGCGAGATTTATTACGGGAAATCCACTCCCAAGAAGAAATAGGCATCATCCATGTCACCCATGATTTTAATGAGGCCCTACAGCTCGGTAGCCAACTATTAGTAATGAATGAGGGTAAAATACTGCAACAGGGTAGCCCCCTAGAAGTATTCCATCATCCTAATTCCTTATTTGTCGCTAATTTCTTACAATGTGAAAACATCATACCTGGGGAAGTTAGGACACAAAATGGCACATTAACATTTATTAATGAGGCTAGGAATTGGGTAATTAACTACCTACCCAAAAATGCATATCCACATGGTGAATATGTAGATATATACCTTATCTTGCATGCTTGGCAGATTAAAATAGCTAATTCCTTAGATTTATCTCCCAGACAGCCTAACTCTTGGCAAGCAACTGTAAAAAAGGTAATATTACATAGCAGCCATGTAGAAATAGCCTGCTCGGGAAAAGGTAATTGGAACATAAATGCCTCTAGAAACGAGTGGCAAAAACTAGATCTACAAGTGGGCTCTACAGTTACATTATCAGTTAATACGGAAGATGTTCACTTAATATATAACTAGTATTTTCAGAATTAAGTGAGTAGGCACTATACTGCTGTTTCATTTTAGGAATTAAACCTCTTAATAATTATATAATTATATAATTCATTATTTATACTACTGCCTTTTTAACCGAATTTAAACCAGAAGATTACTCCCTCTGCGACATTTCTAACCCCATAAGTAAAGCCCTGCAATTCTAGAATTCTACGGGCAATAGCTAAGCCTAAGCCATTTCCTTTTGTCTTGGAGCGAGCTAGATCTAATTTAATATAAGGCTCCCATATTTCATTAATATATTTTTCAGGAATATTGCTACCACTATTGTATAATACTAGAGTATCGTCAGATATATTTATACTAATTATCCCACCTACAGGTGTATGTTCTAGAGCATTTACGAAAAAGTTATCTAAGACCATTTCAATTAAAACCACATCAGCCTTAATAAGAGCCTCCCCTGCTAAGTCAACCGATACAGAATTTTCATCACAAATATACTGATAACGGCTAATTATCTCGCTAGATGCTTCATTAAGGGATATATCTGCAAAATTAATTTGCCAACCGTCAGATTCTAGCCTTGATAAGTTCAACATAGTCTGAATAATCTTATCCATACGGCCTACATTAGTTAAAATATTAGCCGCATAATGTTCCCTTTTTTCCGTATGAATATTTTCGATAAGATTTTGGGCATACCCAGATATAATACTTAGAGGAGTTTTTAAATCATGGGCCAGGGCATCAGTTAACTCATTTCTTTGTATTTCAAGCCTTTCCCTGACCTGATAAGTTTTGTTAGTCTGCCTAGCTAATATTAGGGCTACTATAATAAAAATTAATAAACAACTAGACCATACATAGATTAAACTAATAAACAACCTTGCCCCTAAATCTACATCCCGAGCCATAACTGTCCAATAATCTCTATAATAGCTATTATCTTCGAGCAGATTTATGGTATTTAGGTAAGGCATAATCTGGTAATATCTGTAGCTTAAGAAGCTCACCCTTTCATTTGAAAGTATTGTCTTCTGCTCAATAGCTGATAAAAGTTTTTCCTTATCTAAGACCTTTTCTCGCAACTGAGCTTGAGTGGCACGGTCAAAATAAGGATGGATGCTAGGTTGGATACTGCTATGTTTAAAATAGGGCAAGTCACGGTCATTTTTATAATCATTAAGATAGATAATCTCACCTGTATGAGTCCCACTACTAGAATTCACCTGGCCATTTTCATCAAATCTACTGGCATACATAGGCACCACCTCAATTTTATGGGGAATAACCATTTCATTATCCACCCATAGGCCCTCTAGAGACAAAGAATATCCGGAAAGGTCGCCCACCTCTTTCGCTTGAGGCTCAGCATATAAATAAGATTCCAGTTCACTAACTTCCTCGGCACTAAACCATTTCTGGGGGTTAATGTAGCCTTCTGCTGAATAATTCTTATTGCCTTCACTATATTCTGTATAGTTACACAACCAATAATCATTAGTATTAAAAAGCAGTTCAAAATCACCACTATATAAGGCAAATTCGGTTCCAGTGCCAGTAAAAACAAGTGAGGGTTTGATCAATTCTTGTCTTAAAGCGGGATTGTCTATTATTTGCTTATCACTATCATTGTAGTCAGATATAAGCTTGTCGATATTTTGGTTAGCCATTAGAGCAAATTGTCCAAATTCAGAAGCTACTTTTTTCTTTTCCTGCTCGACTAGAAATATGCTAAAACTAAGCATTAATACTAAATAAGTGAGTAGAAATGCTGCAAATGTACGCATATAGATAGATTTTTTTGTTTGGTCTTTAAGCAAATTTTAACCCTCCAATTTATAACCAACTTTTATCACCGTTTTAATTTGTGAGCCAGCTTCCCCTAAGGATTTGCGAAGTTTCTTAATATGATTATCTATAATTCTTTCATTCCCCTCAAAATCATATCCCCATACTCGTATTAATAGGATTTCTCTACTCATAACTTTATAATGGTTTTCCATTAATATCTTCAATATCGCGTATTCCTTAGGTCTTAGTGTGACTTCGACCTCATCTACATAAACTGTATAACGAAAAGGCTCCAACCTTATCTTCCCTAGAGTCATAACTTCATCCCTTATCAGCCCTTTACTACGCCTTATCAAAGCCATAACTTTAGCATACAGCTCAGCTAATGAAAAAGGTTTACTTACATAATCATCACAACCTAAGTTATAGCCGTATAATCTATTTTGTTCATTATGTTTAGCCGTAATAAAAATAATCGGAACATCACTGTCCTTTCTAAGTTCCTTACAAATAGTAAAACCATCGACTTCAGGTAGCATCACATCTAAAAGCACTAAATCATATTCATTTTCTACAATTTTATCTAGTCCTTCATCACCAGTTTTAGCAGATTCTATATTAAAGGCTCCCTCGCTTTTGTCCATAAAATAATCCGTAATAATTTCCCTTAATTCAGCATCATCTTCAACTAATAAAATCCTATAAGCCATATCTGCACCTCCTCAACTACTAAGTTAACAAACTAATATATCTTTCCTATATCTTAAGAGTAAATATAAAAAAAGACACTAGCCCAATGAAAAGCTGTGTCCCTTTTTATATTAACCTAAAAAACTATTATAAAATTATAGCCATTAACAAGATAATTATTAAATACAAAATAGTAATAGCAGTAGCCGTAGCATAAACACCATTATCAGTATTAATATCTATACTTGCTATAATACCATTGTAAAATGCCAATATAAAGACTATTAACCCAGCTAATAAAACAATGATACTTAAGTAAATCGTAATATAAGATAATAGAATTGCCAATAACCTACTTGCTAGATAAGGTATAGTAGCAACTACAACTATATTCCATACTGAATAGCCCGTTCCCTCACCCTTAAATATGCTTTTACCAACAAAGTAAACGCCTACAAATAAGCCAGCTAAAACAAGCAAATAAAATAAAACAGAATATGCAAACAGTGGGGCATAATCAGCACCTAAAAAACCAGGATAATATCCAAAAAAGGCTAAAGTATAATACGATACCTTAGCAACAACTATCTTCACTAACCATAGATTACTTAAACCATATATTATGGCCAGTAATACCGCTAAAACAAAACTACCTTCCCTTAAAGGATTTTTAGCCACTACTTGATTTGTATTGATAGGTGCAGCAAACACATTAAACAGAATCTTCATAACATCATCAAAATAGTTTTTAACCTTTTCACTATCAAATTCCTTTAATTGAGGTTCAGCTAAATTATCATTTTGACCTACTGGATTCCCACATTTGACACAAAAACTAGCCCCTTCTTCCATCTCTTGACCACAATTTTTACACTCCATCCTTATTCCCCTTTCTAAAAACCTACTTCTATTTAATCCCTTAATTACCCTATTCTATTTAAAACATCCACATTAAATCACTCAAATCCAACCTTTCTACTATATCCATTTCATCTGGGAAAACTATATCTATAGGTTGATTAATAGCATATATGGAATTTTTAATTTTAATATTGCCTTCTGGGGCCTTAATATCAAGATAAAATTCGATTGGCCTATTTTTATAGTCATAGCTAATCTTATAATCTAATGAAAAACCCTCCATTTCATCATGAATTTCGTCATATAAAGCATTCTCAGAAAAGTATTCACAAAATTCATCAATAGCCTCAATTATTTGACTATTTGCCTCCTGTAATGAGTCTCTATCATAGTCATCTAGGGCATCACCATAAGTATCATTTATAAAATCTATCGTTTTACTTACTATTGAATAAATATTATCCCGAAACTTAATATCCGTTGATAAATGGTTAGCCGTATCATATATTATATCAGCTATATCAGAATCACTAAGTTTAGCACTGTATTGTTTGACCTTTACATTATCACCATTTGGCATTCTAATCGTATCTTTTTTAAAATCGGGATTTATTTTAGGTTTAATTATTTTATTTTTCATTATCCTAGTAATATCATTAACATCCTGCTCTATGTAAGTTAGGTAATTTTTAAATGAATTTTCATCAACCCCCTGTTCCCAGTTGACAGCAGCATATTCCTTAGGATAATCTGAATGACCAATAATAATTCGGCTAGGCTCAGTATAAATGTTAATTTTATCATAACCAGCCCTTACCTTGATAAAACTGCGGTTTTGTCTATTATCAATTTCAGATGCCATATGAAACTGGGAATTATAAGGCATACTGATAGTTAATTCTTGCTTATAGCTAGATACCTTATCCATAGCCTTTGCAGCTTTGGTCAGTGATGGTGGCATATAAGCTGCAAAGGCATAACCCCCAACCAAGACTAAAATAACAACTGCAATAAGCCCTAATACTAATTTGTTTTGAAATTTCGGTTTTGGTACCGTTATTTCCCGAAGCCCATTTAAAGTATCCTTGTCCTGCACTTCGAGTTTGTTGCCTAAATTTTCCCCACAGCTAATACAAAAGTTACTATCATCAGCTTGCTCAAGTCCGCATTTTGGGCAAAACATTGTATATCACTCCCTTTTTAATAGCTATCCTTTATCTTCCATCCCCA
>JAAYRQ010000159.1 GCA_012518685.1 Syntrophomonadaceae bacterium
AAGTATTGGATAAATGAAGATGGCTCTTTGGAAGATAATGATGTGCAAACTACAGGTATTGAACATAAGTTGGGGCAATATGGCTCTATTACGGCATCCCTAAGCTTTGGAGAAAATGATGCTTGTCGGGGTTATCTATTAGGGGTTAACCCTTTGGAAAATGAAGGCAAAGGCGAAGGCATGAAGCAAATGTTTCAAATGATGAATGGAGCTAGAATGGCTACAGGTGTTATGGCTCTAGCCTGTATCGCGAATGCTTTTTATAATGCTAGGGATTATTGTAAGGATAGAATTCAAGGTCGCCCTATGACTAATCCCAAAGGTGATAGGGTCACCATTATCAACCATGAAGATATTAAAAGGACTCTGTTAATGGGTAAAGCCCACATCGAAGCTATGAGGGCCATGATGTATAAAACTTATTATGCTTTTGATGTCCGTAGTTTTGATCCTGATCCAGAGGCTAGAAAAAAAGCCAATGAATTAATAGAGGTTACTACTCCTTTATGCAAAGCTTATCCTACTGATGAAGCCTGGTGGCTGATTGGTGAAGCTATTCAAGCTTATGGTGGATATGGTTACTGTGAAGAATATCCTGTAGCCCAAATAGCTCGGGATGTTAAAATATATTCTATATGGGAGGGTACTAACTTTATTCAATCTATGGATTTGGTGGGTCGTAAATGGACGATGGGTAAAGGGCAAGTCTTTGCTAATTTTGTGCAAGAAATGCGGGATTTTTATGAAACCCATAAAATGCCTGATGTAGCAGATGAAGTAGCCGCAACCAGTGAGGCGGAAAATGGCATAGACCTCAGCTTGAACAAGGAATTTGATATATTAGGTAAGGCCTTAGATGCTTACGCTACTATTCAAATGGCTATTGGTGAATATTTTGGCAATAAACAGTATGGTATGATGCCTTTATTATCTAGAAGGATATTAACGGCAACTTCCCAGCTATATGCAGGGAGATGTATATTAGACCAAGCCCTAGTAGCTGTCCAAAAATGCGAGGAAATAAGTCCTAGTCATTATGATTATAATTTCTATGTAGGCAAAATAATGAGTGCCAAATATTATTTAAGAAATGTAGTACCTAATGTGATGTTAGTCGCTAGTATTGTCAAAGATGGTGATAAGTCAGCACTAGATATTCCCTTAGAAGCCTTCGATTACTAATATGGGCGGCTAATTTAATAAATCTAAGTTTTCTGTACGAGCCTATCTATAAAAGATAGGCTCTTTTTTATGATATTTTCCATAAAGTATAGTCGTAAAAGAAGAGTAATTGTCTAAAGAATGCCGCAATTTCGGAATTCTTAATATTTAAACTTCCGTTTTTGAAAGGATTTGCAAGATTTGTTTAGAAATATATTAATGTATTAATAAAACTAAGTAATTTTGGGAGGGAATTGTTAATGGCATTTAATTGGGCTTATAACACAAGGGATTTTAAATTTATTTTAAAAGAGTGGCTTCCTACGGAAAAGGTCTTTGCCTATGAAAGGTTTAAGGACTATTATAGCAAAGACGATATAGACATGATTTTAGATCCAGTCTATAAAATTGCCAAAGAAATGATAGCCCCAACCACTGATGATGGGGAGGAAACCCCAGCTCGTTTTGAGGATGGCAAGGTATATGTACCTGCTTCATTTAAAGAAATGTTCCATTATATTCAAGAAGCTGGTTTTGGGACTAGCAATATTGATGAAAATGGCGAAGGGGTCTTACCTGAAGTGGTTTATGCTGCTGTTCAGGAAATGATGGCTTCTTCTAATCCTGCTTGGGCACCTTATATTGCTTTAACCACTGGTGCAGCAGGTCTAATTCAAAGTTTTGGAACTGATGAAGTTAAGGAAATGTTCTTACCTAAAATGTTTACTGGTGAATGGTCTGGAACTATGTGTTTGACTGAAGCTACTGCTGGTTCTGATGTAGGTGATATTCTATCTAGGGCTTATCCTACAGATGATCCTAGAATTTTTAATATTAAGGGTTCTAAGATATTTATTACTGGTGGCGACCACGATATGTGTGAAAATATTATTCACTTATATTTAGCTCGTATTGAAGGTGCTAGTGAAGGTACGAGGGGAATTTCCTTATTCGTAGTGCCTAAATATTGGGTTAATGAAGATGGTTCTCTGGTTGATAATGATGTGGAAGCTGCGGGCATTGAGCATAAAATGGGAATGAAGGGCTCGGCAACTGTGGCTCTATCTTTTGGTGAAAACAATAACTGTAGGGGCTATTTATTAGGGGTTAATCCTTTAGAAAATGATGGTAAAGGCGAAGGAATGAAGCAGATGTTCCAGATGATGAATGGAGCTAGGACTGAAACTGGACATGCGGCTTTAAGTGTTACGGGTAATGCCTATTTTAATGCAGCCGAATATTGTAAGGAAAGGATTCAAGGTCGCCCTTTAACTAATCCTAAAGGTGATAGGGTTACTATCATTAATCACGAAGATGTGAAAAGAATGTTATTATTAGCAAAATCGACAGTTGAAGCTACCAGAGCTATGATCTTCCAAACTTATTTTTATTTTGATGTTAGGGCTAATGATCCTGATGAAGCGGAAAGAAAGAAAGCAGCGGATAGAATAGAAGTATTAACTCCCTTGGTTAAAGCCTATGCCTCTGATGAAGCTTGGCCAGTAATAGGTGAAATGATTCAGGCTTATGGTGGCTATGGTTATTGTGAAGAGTATCCTGTTGCTCAAGCTGCTAGGGATGTTAAGATATTTTCTATTTGGGAAGGTACCAACTTTATCCAATCTATGGACTTAATTGGTAGAAAGTGGACCGCTGGTAAGGGGCAAATTTTTGCGGCTTGGTTAAATGATATTAGAGAATTCATAGATGCTAACCAAAATACTAAAGGTTTTGAAAATGATTTTGCCAACTTAGAAAAGGCTCTTAATGCTTACAGCGAAATTCAAATGACCATAGGTGGTTATTTTGGCAATAAGCAATATGGTATGATGCCTTTGTATGCTAGAAGAATTTTAACTGCTACTGCACAACTGTATTGTGGTATGTTAAGTTTATCCCAGGCTTTAGTTGCTCAAAATAAAATCGACGAATTAGGGGAAGAGCATTTTGATTATGCTTTTTATGCAGGAAAAGTGGCAGCAGCTAAATATTACTTACAAAATGTTGTGCCTAATGTATGGTTTACGGCTGAGTTAGTCAAGATTGGCGATAGCTCCGTACTAGATGTACCAGTGGCGGCCTTTGACTATTAATTCTTAACTTAATAATTAACTAATATATTAAAATGGTAGGCTAATTAATATTAGCCTACCATTTTGCATTATTTTGGCAAAAAAATAGCCGTCCTATTAAGACGGCTGGCTCATATATTAATAATGAGCCTAAAAATTAAGGAAGGGAAAGTTTAGGTTCATAATAAAGTTCACTATTAGCTTGCTCCTAACTTAATAATATCTTAGTTCCTAAGTAGAGTTAATAAGAAGTTATGAAGTTTTAAAACAAGGGATAGTGAGCAGTTAGACTTTATCATTTACCTAATAACAAGTTATGAAGTAAGGGAGGGAAAGGTGACAAAATGAGAGAAAGATTTTATAAAATAGGGGAAGTATCGGAAATGTTAGATATTGAGCAATATACTCTGCGATACTTAGAAAACAGCTTGAAACTAAAAATTAAGCGGGATGAACGAGGGGATAGACAGTATAGCGAATCTGACCTAGATACTCTTAAGTTAATAATGGAATTAAGGGAAAAAGGACTTAATACTACAGCTATTAAAATGGCTTTGGAAAATGTGGAACAAGTAGAGGAGACCAGAGTTGCCCCAGTTAATGATAATTTATTAACTACTAATATACCTGAATTGCTAGCCTTAGCTCAGCAAATAGTAGTACAAAATGAAGAAATGCTAGATAACAATAAATTATTAACTGAAAGAATTAATAGACTAGAGGAAAAAGTGGAAAAAAGAAATATGGAAAGGGAAAGGAAGATTGATGAGTTTTTAACCTTATGGAAAAATGAACAAGAAGGGAAAAATAAATCTTGGTTATCTAAGCTAGTAGGTAAATAAAAGCGGTTAGGCTATATAATTTAATAAGGTTAAAAGCTTATATTTAAGCAATGCTAATTCGTCAGTTAATGGTATAGATGAATCAAAATTAATTCCCTCTAAAAAGTTAGCTAAATCATCCTGCAGGGCTAAGTTGTTGGTAAACTTAGACAAAATAAGCCAATCGAGGTTATGTTCGAGGTTAGTTTCTGGGATTATAGGCGATTTTTCTTCATATATTGTAGCTGTATAGTCTAAACTGAGTGTGTTAGTAGCAAAATCTAATATTACATCTAAAGTAGGCTCTACATAATCTGGGGGTATTTCGGTACTTAATCTTATTTCCTGACCTTTAAGATTTTTTATGTCTAGTTCATTTTTATTATGGTCTAGGGCAATTTCATATATTTTAAAAAGTGCTAAAGCCTGCTTATTAGCTAAGTTATAAGGTGAATAGAGGGGCAGGGTACATATTTTGTATGATTTAGTAATATCTAATTCGAGATTATTAGTGTCAAAGGGTATATATTCTATAGCATTAGTTTCCTGGACATAAGTTTGAATATAGAAGTTAAAAGGGTAAATTATTTTTACCTTTAAATTATCAATCATCTTAGGCCAGACTGCCAGACCTTGAACTGTATTAAGACTAGCTTTTGCTCCTTTAATAATAGGTAGAGGGGCTAATAAGTTGGTTAATGAATTATATATTTCACCATCTGGCAATTCTTCTCCAGCTAGTAATACATAATCTAATTTCCAGCCTGTATAGTCGTACAATCCTAGGTTTTTGGCAGAAGTTATTAGCTGATTATTAAAATAAGAAGTTAATTTTTCTACTTTAGCCTGATTAAGTTCGCAAGATAATTGCTTTTCGATGACCAGGGTATTTATATTAGGGGAAAAGGTCGCAAAAGAAAAATCCCAACTCTTCTCTGCCACATCAATAATTAGAATATCTCCCTTTAGTGGTGAATTTTCATTAATTAGTTTGTAGCCTATCAATGCTGCGGCTGGCTCGGCTATCAAGTATATTTTGGCAGACGGATATACTTTGTTTATTGCGGAATATATAATCTGTCTAGCCTTAAGATTAAAATAGCTAGGTACTGATAAACTAACCGAGGTAAAATCTAGTCCATTTGGAGCCAGATACTTTCTATCAAGAAATAAAAAGAATTGAAAAAAGATCTCAGTTAAAGAGAAACTGCCTAACTTAAAAGAAGGGTTTTCGTATAATAGTCTGATAAGATTATAGTCATAATTTTTATTGCCAAAAATTAAATTATCGCTAGTGGGGCTATAAGTGAAAGCGGTAGGTACTTCCCTAGCACTTACTATATCTATATAATTTCCGTTTAATAGATAGCCTATTTTAGTATAAGACTTACTTAAATTAATAGCTAAATTCATTAGTATCCTAACCTTTCTCAGCTAATGTTAAGGGAGGTATTTCATAAACTACATTATTATCGACAGTTATAACAAAAATATCTCCTTCTTCATGTAAAATAGTATTAGAATCCAAAGAACTAGCCCTTCTTTTTATATTATCATCATTTAAAACATGTAAGAATTCAGAAGGGAAAACCCTACCAACTTCTAGGGG
>JAAYRQ010000015.1 GCA_012518685.1 Syntrophomonadaceae bacterium
AGTTAAGTCCTCCAGCGCCGATGGTACTGTCTTTTTAAGGATGGGAGAGTAGGTAATTGCCAGGATTTATTTTGCCCTTTTTTACTTGCCTTTAATGGCAAGTTTTTTTATTTCTTTTCTTGTCGGGTACTTTTTTTTACTGTCAGCCTGCTTTTTCTTAATTAATACAAGTACTTTTATCTTACCTTTGACTAACTATACCTTTTTTCCCAGATTTAATATACAATATTATAGGAATAAGAATAAATATGTAATAATGGGGAGAAAAATGAATAATACATATAATACTTTTTTTGTAGTTAATCCTGCCTCAGCCCATGGAAAAACGAAAAAAAACTGGCTTAGGCTGGAAAATTATTTGAGACAAAATGACCTAGATTTTGCTTATAAGTTTACTGCTAAGCCTATGGAGGCTATTAATATTACGAGGGAGGCTTTATATAATGGTTATTCTCGTATTGTATCGGTAGGCGGCGATGGTACTCTTAATGAAGTCCTTAATGGATTTTATGATGAAGAATACAGAAAAATAAATACAGAATCCTTTCTATCTCATATACCTATGGGTACTGGTGGTGATTTTGCTAGGATGTTTAATATTTCCGCTGACTTACCTCATGTATATAATATAATGACTAATTATCAGGAATACCCTATTGATATTGTAAAAGGAACTTATACAAATTTTGCAGGCAATAGGGAATCCCGATTTTTAATTAATGTAGCTGATGTAGGTTTAGGTTGCCAAACAGTATATACTGTTAATAATAGAAGCAAAATTCTAGGTGGATTTTTATCCTTCTTAACTTCGGCTTTAATTTCTTTATTAACTTATGAAAGCCAACTAGTTACAGTTAAAATAGATGACAATGAGCTTTATAGTGGTAGGGCAACTATGGTGGTAGTAAGTAATGGTCGTTATTTTGGGGGTGGAATGAAAATAGCCCCTGAGGCCCTATTAAATGATGGCTTATTAGATATTACTGTTGTCAATGATTTAAGCAAGTTAGATATAATTCAAAATGTCCCTGGTATTTATCAAGGTAAGCATATTAATCATCCAGCAATTTCTATTTTTAAGGGAAAAAAGGTTGAATTATCTTCTCCTGAGGAACTCCTAGTAGAATTTGATGGGGAAACCCCTGGGATGGGCAGCATTATTCTGGAAGTTATGCCCAACGAATTAAAATTACTTCTTTAAGGTGAATATTTTTATGGAAACACCCCTTTATGATAGTCTTATTGAATATATTTTAGAAGATAATCTTAGGCTGCATATGCCAGGACATATCGGTAAATTAACTTCTTTGGCCGAAGAACTACAAATGGTAGCTAAGATTGATCTTACTGAAGTGCCTAGCATGGATGATTTACATTTACCTGTAGGGGCGATTAAGGAAGCTTTACATTTATTTGCTAAGGCCTATAATGCTAAGGAAAGTATATTTTTAGTAAATGGAGCTACTTCTGGCATAAACGCTCTTTTTTTAGCTTTAGCCAGTGATAAGGGGAAAATATTAATTCCTCGCAGTGCTCATCGTTCTTTTTATACAGGCTTAGTTTTATCTGGCTTATGGCCTGTATATCTGGAAGATGAATTTATGGAAGGGCTAGATATACCTATAGGGGCGATGCCAAATGAAATAGCTGAAAAGCTTAAATCATCTCCTAATATATCAGGGGCCTTTTTAACTAGTCCTAACTATTATGGTATTACTACGGATGTTAAGCAAATGTCAGAACTTTGTCAAGCATATTGCTTGCCTTTATTAATTGATGAGGCTCATGGTAGCCATTTTCCCTTCCATCCTCTTTACCCTACCCCCGCTTTATCGGCTGGTGCTGATGCGGTTGTAAATGGCTTACATAAGACCTTACCTGTTCTTAATCAAGGGGCGGTTCTTAATATAGGTTTTAATTGTACTTTTACGCAGAAGTTGCGAACTGCCGCAAGTCTTATTACGACTACTAGTCCCTCTTTTCCCATTTTAGCCTCTATAGATTTAGCGAGGGCTTTAATGGAAAGCGAAGGGGAAGGGCTTCTCGAGGAGGCGCGTATTTTATCTGCCGAATATAATCAAAAAATCAATAGTATTAAAGGACTAAGAACCCTGTCAGCAGAATTTATTAATAGGTCTGATTTTTCAGAGTTAGATCCTCTAAAGTTAGTAGTTATAGTGGATAAGCTAAGTATAGATGGTTATCAGGTAGCTGATATTTTATTAGATGATTATAAGATTCAGGTGGAATGGGCTAATACGGTTATGGTTTTGGGGATGTTTTCTATTTTACACACTAGGGATGATTGGGAAAGGTTTTATTATGCTTTAGAAGAAATTGCGGTTAAATATATGACTGATAAGCTTAAGCCTAAGTCTCCTTTTATAAAAGCCTTACCTAAGGTGCTTATTTCGCCTAGGCAAGCCTTTTTCAGTCCTAAAAAGACTCTTAGGCTCAAAGACAGTGTAGGCTTAATTGCAGGTGAAATGGTGACGGTTTATCCTCCAGGTATTCCTGTATTATTGCCTGGGGAATTAATTACGGCGGATATCTTGGATTATTTACTTTTTATTAAGGCTAATAACTGGCGTATCCAAGGTTTAGCTGATGAAGGGCTAAATTATATTGATGTTATAGAATATGCTTAAGTGGGGCGATTTAGTGATTAATAAGAGTTTTTTTATAAGTATTGAAGGTATTGACGGGGCTGGTAAGTCAACCCTAAAAGAATATTTGGTAGATTACTTAAATAGTGATAAAGTTATATGTGTAAGGGAACCTGGGGGTACCGATATTTCGGAAAAAATTAGGGAATTATTGTTAGATGTTAAGAATGAAAAGATTTTGCCTAAAACCGAAGCCATGTTATATGCCTCAGCTAGAACCCAGTTAGTTGAGGAAGTGATTCGCCCTGCCTTACAAGCGGGATTTATTGTTATTGCTGATAGGTATATTGATTCAACTATTGCTTATCAAGGCTATGCTAGAGGATTAGATATTGCATATCTACACCAGCTTAATGCCTTGTCTTCTAATGGCTTAAAGCCGAACCTTACTTTACTTTTAGACCTAGATCCTAATATCGGGCAGGAACGCAAAATATTGTTAAAACCAGATAGACTGGAAAAGGAAGGCATCATTTTCCAGGAGAAGGTAAGAGAAGGTTATTTAGAATTAGCCCACTTAGAGCCTGAAAGGATTAAGGTCTTAGATGCCAGTTTACCTAGGGATGTGGTGGCTGCTAATGGGGTTGATTTAGTTAGGGCTTTTTTATAAATGGAGGGTTAAAGGGTGAAAATTGATAGGGATAAGAAAGGTCTAAGTAATTATACTTCTCTTAAAAAAGCCGAAGTTCCAGAAGTAAGAAGGGGGACGAGCTCTAGTTTTGGCCAAGAGCTTAACCAAAAGCAGGGTATAAATAGACAGTATAAGATGCAGGAGATTTTAGCTGAAATTGACAAGGTTAATGAAAGATTGGGCCGTAGTCTTAATATTAATGATTTGATGACTTATAAGATGTTAGTTAAGAATTTTCTAAAAGAGGCTTCATTAGAAGCCTTTGAATTAGATAAGCAAAGGGGTCGAAGCAGAAGAGGCAGGTCTATGTTATTAACTATTAAGACCATTGATAAAGAAATAGAGGAAGTTATTAACGATTTTATTAAAAATAAAACGGCTCCTACAGAAGTTCTGGAGCAGTTGGATAAGATTAAAGGCATGTTATTAGATTTGATGGCATAATAAATAAATGTGGTGAACTGATGTGGATTATTTTGCAAAGATTGTAGGTCAAGATACTGCGATTGATTTATTAAAAAGCAGTATAAATAATAATAGAATTAACCATGCCTATTTATTTTTAGGTCATAATGGGACAGGTAAGATGGCTACGGCTTTGGCCTTTGCGAAGCAAGTGATTGGTATTTCTGATAAGGATGCCCATGTTTTTTGGCAAGAAGGTGTTCACCCTGATGTAATGCTTATAGAAATTATGGAAGGTAAGACCCGTATTCTTCGGGAGCAAATTGCTAAGGAGATGGAGCCATGGCTAAATTTCAAGCCTTATCGGGCTAAGCATAAAATCGTAATCATTAGGGATAGCCACTTGCTAGGTGATGAAGCTGCTAATGCTCTGCTTAAAACTTTGGAGGAACCGCCTCCTTATGCCGTAATTATTTTAGTAGCCGATCAAGAGAGTCTGCTTAAAACGATTATTTCTAGATGCCAAATGGTTAGGTTTTTCCCTATTCGAGAGGATATTTTAGCTAATTATTTAATTGACCTAGACATAGAAAGTAAACTGGCAAACGAGGTGGCTAAACTAGCCCAAGGAAATATGGCCTTAGCCCATAAATTTTTAGCAGACCAGAACTTTTTATCGAAATGGCAGACTGCTAGGGGGATGTTAGTAAAGCTCAATACCCTAGATATTAGTCAAATTTTTGCAGTAGCTGCTAAGCTTAATGAGGATTATGATATTTATATAATCATGTTTTTAATAATGTTAAGGGATATTTTAGTTTATAGGACTTCTAACTCCAAAGAGTTAGTGATTATGCCAGAAAATATTGATTTGGCTAATGATTTGGCTATTAGGGATGTTAATAAATTACCAGATACTATTAAAAATATTAATGATTTAAAAGGATATTATCAACGCTATGTAAATTCTAAATTAATTAGTAATAATATAGCTATTGAGATATGGCATTCTTTTAATTAGTTAGGACTAAGGAGGTCATAGGATTGGCACTAGTTGTAGGGGTGAGATTCAAACCAGCTGGTAAGATATATTATTTTGACAGTGATAAGTTAGACTTGAATGCAGGAGATGCAGTTATAGTAGAAACTATAAGGGGTATTGAATATGGTTCGGTGGCTATGGCTAATCGGGAAATTAGTAATGAGGAATTGATTTTACCGCTTAAAAAGGTTATTCGAGCTGCTACTAAGGAGGATGATGCTACTTATTCTAATAATAAGGAAAAGGAAGTAGAAGCTCTAGAGATATGTAAGACTAAGGTCAAGGAACATAAATTGCCTATGAGGTTAATTGATGTGGAATATACTTTTGACATGGGAAAGATAATTTTTTACTTTACGGCGGAGGGACGCGTAGATTTTCGGGATTTGGTTAAGGATTTGGCTGCTATTTTTCGGACTCGTATTGAGTTAAGGCAAATAGGGGTTAGGGATGAGGCTAAAATGCTAGGAGGCATAGCTACTTGTGGGCGGATTTTATGTTGTAACAGCTTTTTAGGCGAGTTTGAACCTGTTTCTATCCGTATGGCTAAGGAGCAGAATTTATCCCTTAATCCTACTAAGATTTCAGGTATATGTGGTCGTTTAATGTGTTGCTTAAAGTATGAGTCTGAGGAATGTGATAATTGTTCTGGAGGTAACTTAAATGGAAAAAACGATCCAAGAACTGAAAACGATAATTCGAGATTTGATTCTTGAGGTAGGTGACCTTAAGGAGCGAGTTACTATATTAGAAAAAGGCTTACCGGGAGATAATGGTACTATAGTTGAGATTATACCAAGTGCACCCTTGGAAGCGGAAAGCTATGAAAATTTGGGTAAAATCTACAATGAAGGTTATCATATATGTCACGCGGCTTATGGGCAAATCAGGCATGGGGAATGCCTTTTTTGTGTAGCTTTTTTGGAAAAGGAGTAAGGGTGGAAGAAGATTTGCTAATTTCGGCTGAGGAAACTCTAGATGATTTAATTTTAGGCGGCTTAAAGATAATTCAGCCTAAAAGTGGTTATAGGTTTTCAGTTGATGCTCTTTTATTAGCTCATTTTTGCACACTTAACAAGGTGCATAGGGTTATCGATCTAGGCACTGGTAATGGAATTATACCCCTTTTATTAACTACGCGGCAGGCTAATCTTAATATTGTAGGTGTAGAATGCCAAGATTCTATGGTTAGGCGGACTAGAAGGAGCATTAAGCTTAATAATTTAGAGGATATAATAACTATAGTAAAGGAAGATATTAATCATATAGAAAATTCTTGTCCTAGGGGACAGGCTGACTTAGTAGTATGTAACCCACCTTTTTATAAAGTGGGGACAGGCAGACTTAGCCTTAATGAAGAGGAAGCTATCGCTAGGCATGAAATAGCAGTTTCTTTGGCAACGATAATTGAAAAAGCAACTTATCTATTAAATGATACAGGCACCTTAGCCTTAATCCATAAAGCTGACAGCTTAGGGGAAATTATTAATTTATTTTCTACTTATAAGCTTAAGCTGAGTCGTATTCGTTTTATCCATTCTAATATCGATAGTAGGGCTAAATTAGTTTTAATAGAAGGAAGGAAAAATAGCAGTGCCAAGTTAGATGTTTTAGCACCCTTTATTATTTATAAATCTAATGGTGAATATAGTGAGGAAGTAAAAGCTTGGTATCAGAATTAAAGGTTGTGTTATTAGTGGGTAAATTATATATTTGTGCTACACCTATTGGTAACTTAGAAGATGTTACGATTAGGCTTTTAAATACTTTAAATCAGGTTGATACTATTGCTTGTGAAGATACCAGACATACTGTTAAACTACTTAATTATTATCAAATCAAAAAACCCCTTATTAGCTACCATGCACACAGTCATCAAGAACGCGAAGATTATATAATAGAAAAGATATTAAAAGGTGAAAATATTGCCTATGTCTCGGATGCAGGTATGCCTGGCATATCTGATCCAGGAGAAGCTTTGGTGAAAAAAGCCATTCTACAAGCTATTGATATAGAAGTAATTCCAGGTCCTTCTGCGGTGATTACTGCTTTGGCTATTTCAGGCTTAGATACTAGTAGCTTTTTATTTTTGGGTTTTTTGCCTACGAAAACGAAAAAACGCCGCTCAGTGTTAGCTAGTATTGCTAATATGGAACATACGGTAATCATATATGAGGCCCCTCACCGCTTGTTAGCTAGCCTAAATGACATTAATGATGAATTGGGTGATAGCCGTCCTATAGTAGTAGCACGGGAATTAACCAAAAAATTTGAAGAAATAAAAAGGGGCACAGTTAAAGAGCTTTTGGAATATTATAGTGAAGTAGTGCCTAAAGGAGAAATCTGTATTTTAATAGGTAAAGCAGAAGAAAAAGAAGAAGTGGAATTTGCCCAGATTATTGAGGAAGTTAAAATGCTAATCGCGGCAGGTGTAGATAAAAAAGAAGCCTTTAAAATAAAGGCTTCAGAGTATTCGGTAAAAAAATCCTTAATATATAATTACTTCGTGCAAAATGAAGATTAAATCTATTAGCCGATCTGTTTAGACAGTTCAGTTAAACAGGACTTACAAAGGTTTTTTCCCTTGTAATGTACTACATCTTCGGCATTGCTACAAAAAATACAAGCTGGCTCATATTTTTTTAGAATTATCTTTTCATTATCGACATAAATTTCTAAGGCGTCTTTTTCCTCAATACCCATAGTACGGCGTAATTCAATGGGAATAACTATGCGGCCTAGTTCATCTACTTTTCTTACTACACCAGTCGATTTTAACATATCCTTCAACCCTCCCTTAATTTGACAATCATTTTATTACAAGTCAAATATACCAACATTGGCAGAATTAGTCAAGTCCTTTTTCAACATTTATGGACAATTATTTGCCTAATGAGGTTAATTTGTAATAGTATGGTAATGAATAAATTTTTATTAGCTTAATTTCTGACAATAATAAAGAAATAGTGGATATAATGGCAAGTATAGCAAGGATATGACAGGAAAAGGCAGGGCATATTATTAATGGTGCCCAATTATATTGTTAAGTTGTAAATGAGTTAATTTTTGCTTAATATTAATAAGGTAAGTTTAGATACGATATTTTTAGGTAGGAGGGACATGCTTTGTCTGAACAGAACACTTTTTATATTACTACCCCTATTTATTATCCTAGTGACAATCTACATATCGGACATGCTTATAGTACGGTGGCTGCCGATTGTATGGCTAGATTTAAAAGGCTGCAGGGTTATGAGGTCTTTTTTCTAACTGGTACTGATGAACATGGGCAAAAGATTGAACAGGTAGCAAAGGCTAATGGGCTGATGCCCATCGATTATATAGATAAGATTGTTAATAATATTAAGTTGTTATGGGATAAGCTCTTAATTACCCATACGGATTTTATTCGTACAACGGAAGCAAGGCATAAAGAAGTAGTTAAGGCTTTGTTTCAAAAGGTTTATGATAATGGGGATATATATTTATCTGAATATGAAGGCTGGTACTGCCTACCCTGTGAAACTTTTTTTACTGAAAGGCAGTTAGCAGATGGTAAGTGTCCTGATTGCCAGCGAGAAGTGGAACTCTTAAAGGAAGCTAGTTACTTTTTTAAGATGGGCAAGTATGCGGATCAGCTGCTTCAGCATATTGAGGATAATCCCGATTTTATTCAGCCTAATTCTAGGCGTAATGAGGTAATTAGTTTTATTAAAAGCGGTTTAGATGATTTATGTGTATCTAGGACAACTTTTAAGTGGGGAATTCCCGTACCTTTTAATGAGGAACATGTCGTTTATGTATGGTTTGATGCCTTAATTAATTATTTGAGTGGCATAGGCTATGCTAGTAATCAAGAATTATATGACAAGTATTGGCCAGCTGATGTTCATCTAATGGCTAAGGATATATTAAGGTTCCATGCTATTATATGGCCTACCATGTTAATGGCGGCAGGGGTTCCCTTGCCTAAGCAGGTATTTGCCCATGGTTGGATTTTGCTGGAAGGTGGCAAGATGTCAAAATCTAGGGGCAATGTGGTTGACCCGCTTATTTTAGTAGATAAATTCGGGGTTGATGCGGTACGCTATTATTTATTAAAGGAATTGTCCTTTGGGCAAGATGGGCAGTATGCTATAGATATGTTAGTCAGTCGCATTAATTCTGATTTGGCTAATGACCTAGGTAATTTAGTAAGCCGTACTGTAGCTATGATTATTAAGTATTTTGCGGGGCAAATACCTAAACCTGTAGCTAAGGCAGAAGTGGATGATGACTTAATTAAGACAGCTAAAACAGTCTATGAATTAGCGTCGGAAAGGCTAGAAAAACTAGATTTTGCTAATTATATTGCTCAGGTATTAAAATTGGTGTCTAGGGCTAATAAGTATATAGATGAAACTGAACCTTGGTTACTAGCCAAGGAGGCAGAAAAGCAAGATCGTCTAGCTACGGTAATGTATAATTTGGTGGAAGTTATTCGCATAGCCACTATTTTATTTACTCCAGCGATGCCAACCCTAGCTACTAGATTAAATGAGCAAATTCCTTTGTTTCCTGAACCAGATAAAATAGTCTGGACAGATGCTAG
>JAAYRQ010000160.1 GCA_012518685.1 Syntrophomonadaceae bacterium
GATATCTGCTCGATACCCATACAGCAGTAGCCTTAAATGTATATGAAAAATATCATAATACTAGTAAGGATGATACGGTAACCATTATTGCTTCTACAGCTAGTCCCTATAAATTCGGGGGAAGTGTAGCAAAGGCCATAATTCCAGAAAAAATAGTGGGCTTAGATGAATTTGCTATATTAAAGCTATTAGCCAAGGAAGTTAATATAGCTATTCCAAAAGGTATTAAGGACATAGATAAAAAAACCATCCTACATAGGACAGTTACGCAAAAGGATGACTTACAAGCGACAGTATTGAATTTTTTAGATTTTAACAACTTATAGGTAATAACAAATAGCCCCCCGATTAAAATCGGGGGCATTCCTAGACCCTGGCATTATTTCCCTATAAACATGTCCATTAACCTAGAACCACTATCTAGGAAAATTCCCTCACTTGCCGTTTTTTCATTATATAAGCCTAACTTATTATTAACTAGGTTATTTTTATCGTATAAGATAAATGGCACTGGGTCCGCGGTATGAGTTCTTACAGATATAGGTGTAGGGTGGTCGGGTAGTAATAATATTCTAATTTCAGCAAAATTATCTATCTTAGAATATATAAGCCCAAGCACTTCCTTATCAATCTGCTCTATAGCCCAGATTTTTTTAGCCATATTACCTTGATGTCCAGCTTCATCAGGTGATTCAATATGTAAATACACAAAATCTTGTCCATTTTGCAATTCATCTAGGGCAGCTTGTGCCTTTCCTGCAAAATTAGTTTCGATAGCTCCAGTAGCTCCTGCAACTGTTATTGATTTCAAGCCAGCACTTATGCCAATCCCTTTTACTAGGTCCACAGCGGCTACGACAGAACCGTTAATATTATACTTCTCCTTAAAACTGGGCAAAGCAGGGTTATGGCCTTCTCCCCATAGCCATATAGAATTAGCAGGGTTTTTGCCTGCAGCTTTTCTTTTAATATTAACAGGATGATTTTCTAATATTTCATTACTTTTTACCATCAAGTCTAAAAGCAAATCACTATTATCCCCATTAGGTATATATGATGTGATCTGCTTATCTAAAATATCATGAGGTGGGGTAAGTCTTAACTGATTATTAACTCCCTCACTCCATACAGCTAGGTTGCGATAACTAATACCAGCATAGAAATTAAAGATATTTTTGCCTAATTCATTTTGTATATCATTTATCAAAATATCAGCTTCCTCATTAGTAATTTCCCCAGCACTATAATCTAACATCACCCTATTATTATATTTATCGGCATTTGAAAGTGTAACTAGATTACAACGAATAGCCAAATCACTATCTGACAGCCTAACTCCCATACTGATAGCTTCCAGTGGTGAGCGTCCAGTATAGTATATACTAGGTTCAAATCCCATTACAGATAAGTTAGCGACATCGCTGCCAGGTGGAAAGTTATCGGGGATAGTTTTAACATTTCCAATTAGAGCATTTTCAGCTAATTTATCCATATAAGGGGTATTAGCAAACTCAAGAGGGGTCTTATTATCAAGTTCTAAAATCGGATAATCCGCCATGCCATCAGCTAATATTAATAAGTATTTCACTATTTCACTCCTAAATTTAAGTTAAATTCAATTACAGATTAAGTATATCATTAACTATTTAAAGATTAAGAAAAATATTTTATTACTCTTTAATTAATAGTTAACTGACTTTACTGAAATAATTGGAAAAAAGTTGAGGAAATACTTATAATGTGTTTGAATAGTAATAAATAAAAGAAAGGGGGATTATATGACTATTAAAAATGGAATTTACAAATGCGAAAAGTGTGGCAACATAGTAGAAGTGCTACATACTGGCAAAGGGGAATTAGTATGTTGTGGTGCACCAATGGTTCTTTTAGAAGAAAACACAGTTGATGCAGATTATGAAAAACATGTACCAGTAGTTGAAAAAACTAATGATGGTATTTTAGTTAAAGTAGGTGGAGATCCACATCCTATGGTAGAGGAACATTATATTGAGTGGGTAGAAGTAATCATAGGTAATAAGGTATATCGTCAAGATTTAAAAGCTGGGGATGCACCAAAGGCTACTTTTGTTTTAGAGCCTACTGATGATATGGTGGTTAGAGCTTACTGTAACCTACATGGCTTATGGAAGGCATAATCTAATTAAATAATTTCTATAATTGTAAAAACTAGGCTCAGTATTGGGTCTAGTTTTTTGTTTTGCATTAATTTTATATTTTTTACACAATCTATAATCACGAAATAATTTTATAGAAAGGTGATTATATGAGCTGTAAAATAGACTTTCCTGATAAGCCTAATTCTTATTGGATTACATCTAGTAAACCAACAAATTTCCCAGAATTAAAGGATAATATAACTGTGGATGTAGCTGTTATAGGCGGAGGTATAGCAGGGATAAGTTCTGCTTACTTACTGAGTCAAGCTGGGCTTAAGGTAGCAGTAATCGAAGCTAACCATATACTGCATGGAACTACAGGACATACCACTGCGAAACTGACTAGCCAACATTCATTTATTTATGCCAAATTAATAAAAGAACAAGGAGAAGAATTAGCTAGACAGTATGCTAAGGCTAATGATACCGCTATTCACACCATAGCTAAAATAGCTGCAGAAAACAAAATCGACTGTGATTTTATATGGCAGCCTGCTCATCTATATACTAGCCAAGATAAATACTTGAAAGAAATAGAAGACGAAATCATAGCAGCCAGAAGCCTAGGGATAAAAGCTGACTTTGTAGAAGCTATTAACCTCCCCATAACTATAAAAGGAGCTATGAGATTTTCCGAACAAGCTCAATACCATCCAGTTAAATTCTTACGGGGATTATCTAATTTAATTATTAAAAATGCTAGCCATATATATGAAAATACCGAAGCCATCCAGATTTTAGATAATGAGGTAATAAGTCGTCAAGGCTATAGAGTTAAAGCTGATAAAATTATTATAGCTACACATTATCCCTTTTTTGATGGGGGTGGTTTTTTCTTTTCTAAAATATATCAAGATAGAACTTATATTTTAGGCATTACTATAGATGGAGATTTTCCCGAGGGCTATTATATTAATGCCGAAACACCGACTCGTTCTCTAAGATCACAGCCATTGGAAAAGGATAAGGAATTGGTTTTAGTGGCTGGAGAACACCACAAAAGTGGGCAAGGGCAAGACACAGACACTCATTATCAGAACCTGCTCAATTTTGCCCATGAAACATTTAAGGTGACTGATGTGCCTTATAGATGGTCAACTCAAGATTGCATGAC
>JAAYRQ010000016.1 GCA_012518685.1 Syntrophomonadaceae bacterium
AAAAGACCGCAATAACTAGCTGTCCTACCCTAAATTGTGGCGGAATAGCCCCAGCCAAAATAGCTAAAGCATAAATAATTATAAAAAAGCTTAAATCCCTGCTCATAGTAGAATAATCAGCCACTACCTTAGCACCATAAGTCCTTCGGCGTCTAAAAGCAATTACAGCTACTCCAGAAACAAACATGGCCAAACTAGCTAACATTAAAGGAGCCCCTAAAATAGCCCCTATACCTATTTCATGTCCCGAAGTGCCAGGACTAAAAACTATGGCAATAATGGGTATAATGGTTTCAGGCAAGGCGGTGCCAACCGCTGCTAGGACACTACCTACAGCTCCTTCTGATAAATTAAGCTTAAAACCTAGCCACTCGACCCCATTAACGAAAACTTCTGCACCGATTAAAATTACACCCAAACTAATAGCTAATATAGCAATACTAATCATCCTGTATCTCCTTATAAAAAACTAAAAAGATCTAAAAAACTTTTCCCGCTTATCAAAGCTAACTATATCATTATAACCAGCCTTTTTAGCTAAAAAAACCAACTTATCTAAGCCTAGACCTACCTCCTCAGGATGATGGGCATCCGAACCTAAGGTAATAGGTATGTCCATTCGCTTCATTAATTCTATAATCTCATATTGGGGATATACTTCCCTAACCTCTTTCCTAAGTCCTGCACTATTAAGTTCCACTACCAGATTAGCATCCTTTATATTTTCTAAAACAGGCTTAATGTAAGTCAGAACATCATTTTTAATAGGTCTATTCCCCCACTTTTTTATTAAATCAATATGCCCAACCACATCAAACAAATTAGACTTTACTGCCTTATTCAATAAATCAAAATACTCTTGATAAATTATATCTATATCCTGTCCTTGAAACTTATGCTTAAAATCAGGATGGTCAAAAGCCCAACCATTAATATAATGAACTGAACCTATTATATAATCAAAATCCACTAAATTAATAGTATTTTTTATATCCTTTTCTAAATCAGGCTGATAATCCATTTCCAAACCTAATTTAATAGGTAAATCTAAGTTTTGCTTTTTAACATGAGCAAATACATTTAAGTCAATATTGTGGAAAAATTCATCATGGTCAGAAAAACCTATTTCATCTATACCTAATAATCTAGCCTGATTAATATATTTCTCCAGCCATTCTACAGTGTATGGATATTCACCATGTGCTACAACATGAATATGATAATCTAATATCATTATTAACCTCCCTAAGAACTTTTAATAATTAAACCTATATAATTATACTAAATAAATTAGCAGTAAGAAAAAAAATCCCCTCAACTCGCTTAGCGAATTAAGGGGATACTTATATCATTTACATTTAGCAGTAACAGGATAGGCCACCATCAATCATAAATATATTGCCAGTAAGCCATTTGGAATCGTCTGAAGCGAAGAATATTATACTACCTGACATATCTTCTGGATAGCCTATTCTTTTCATGGGGAAAAGACGATTAAGTTTATCCATCTTCCCAGCCGCTTCCAGCCTGTCAATCTCGAACTGCATCATCGGTGTCACAATATGCGACGGGCAAAGGCAATTCACCCTCACAGCTGGGCCTAATTCCGCCGCCAATGCCCTAGTAAGCTGAACTACTCCACCCTTCATAGCACAATAGGCTGAGGAATCCCTAGAGCCTAGCACCCCTAGAATAGAAGAAACATTAATAATGCTTCCCCCCTCATTTTCTAACATCAATGGCAGCATAATCTGGGTTACCACAAAGACACTTTTCAAGTCGATTTCATATATATAATCGAATTCCTCTACAGTAGTTTCTAAGAAAGGCTTTCTCATACCCGAACCAGCATTATTGACTAATATGTCCAACCTGCCCCAAGTATCCTTTACTAAGTCCCGTGCCCTAATAATATCCTCCGCTTTAGTTACATCGGTAGATAAAGCTAAGGCCGTACCGCCAGCCTTACTTATTTCTGCTACAGTTTCTTCTAAGGGCTCTGCCCTTCTACCTAATACTAATACCTTAGCACCTTCTAAGGCCATATCTATAGCCGCTTGTTTGCCTATTCCAGTTCCGCCCCCCGTAACAATGGCTACCTTGTTTTCTAGTTTCATATAATTTCCCTCCTAATAAAATAATAATTAATTTAACCTTAAACTTCTGTAAAAAAGCTCCACACCCCTTTATTCCTTAAATAATTAGAAATTAAGGTTTTCTAAGAAACGGGCTTGAAAATCAGGGTTATTAGCCAATTCTACATAGTTAATATTTTCCGTAATATTCTTCGCTAATTCCCGATTAGCTGATGAGATTAAAGCCAAAATAGCCCCATTCCCTGCCGCATTACCTATATTGACTACCTTACTAGGCTCAATAGGTGGTAACAACCCAATGGTAATCGAGCTTACTGGATTAAGATAGTTGCCAAAGGCTCCAGCCAAATATATATTATCTAGCTCCTCATAAGTAACCTTAGCCCTTTCTAATAATAGGTCTATCCCTGTCCTAATCGCACTTTTAGCCAGTTGAATCTGTCTAATATCTTCTTGGGTAAATAAGATAGGTTGTCCTGGTAATATATCCTCTTCATCATATATTACCAGTTGCTTTTCTACTCCATTATGCAAGATTTTAAACTGCATTTCCTCTTTTTCCTGTATAATACCGTTTTTATCTATATAATTAACCTCAAACAGGGAGGCTACCAAATCAATTATGCCCGAACCACATAAGCCTCGTACTGGCTCTTCTTGCCCTATAATATTAAAGTTAAATACCTTATTTTCATCTAAAAACACCTTATCAATGCTACCTGGACTTGCCCGCATACCTGAGCTTATTTGTCCACCTTCAAAAGCAGGTCCAGCGGCTGTAGAAGTAGCCCACATCTCCCCGTCCTTGTGTAATACGATTTCCCCGTTTGTACCAATATCTATTAACAAGTAGCTAGATTTCACCTCTGCCAAATTAAGCAGAGCCGCTGTAGTGTCAGCCCCCACAAATCCCCCTATTTGCGGCAATACATTAACCACAGCCGCTGAGTGTCCGCTTAAGCCTATATCCTTGGCTAAAATACTTAGCTCCTCCCTAAAAGCAGCCAAATAAGGATAGTTGGCAAAACCCTGCACACTGATTCGAGTAAAAAAATGCAACATTACTGGATTACCTACAACTGAATAAGCATATACTTGGCGAGGTGCTACTTCTAACGCACTTGTCATTTCTTCAATCATACTATTTAAGTTATTAATTAAAATCTGATGTAAACTGTTTTCTTTGCTTTCCTCATCTAAGGCATAACTTAGCCGAGAAACTATATCAGCACCATAGATTCTCTGCATATTAGGCTTGGAAGATACTGCTACAACTTGACCATCAATCAAATTAACTAAAGCCGCAAAAAGGCTAGTGCTACCAATGTCAAATGCTACCCCATATACACCTTCCATGGTTCTGCCCACATAATTGATGGTTTTATTATCGAATACTGGACAATACAGTTTTAAGGAAGGTCTGCCAGCCCTATCTATAGACAGAAGTTCATTAATATTTTCGGGACTTAGTGCGACTTCATAAGCTGCTAAAGCCTCCTTAATCCTAGTATAGATAGGAACGGGATAATTCTTATCAAGACCAGATATGAAGAAGTTATGGATTTTTACTTCACCTACTTCAAGGTTATTAGGAATTCCATATTGCATTATATAATCACTATCAAAATTATAATTATCTAGATAAACCGATACAGAACCTTCGATAATAGCTTGACAGGCTAACCTCATACCCTGCTTAAGTTCTTCGGGTAGTAGTTTTTCTTTTTCAGTTAGGGTTAATTCATTTAACTCACCCTTAGCTATTAGCTTGCATTTACCGCAAGTGCCTAAACCACCACAATACCCTGCTTGCTCAATATGGTGCAATAGTAAGGCATCATATAAGGTCTGCCCCTTAAATGCCCATACGGTATATTCCTTTTGTTCAATATTTATAATTGTAAGTGCGGCTTTATCAGACATATAGATACGAAACTCCTATATTATATAATTCTTTCGGGATGTGAATATAAATTAAATCTAGTAACCCTAGTAAACCCTATTAAAGTAATATTATTTTCTATAGCTAAGTCAATCGCCAAATTACTCACTGTAGCCCGTGACACAACAATCTTAGTCCCTATTTTAATCGCCTTTTCGCACATCTCCTTGGTAATTCGACCACTACTGAATAAAATCTTGTCACTAGCACTTATATTGTTAATCAGTAGGTAGCCATATAGTTTGTCGATAGCATTATGGCGACCAATATCTTGGCAAGAATATATTAAGCCTGTCTCATCTGCAAGACTAATAACATGAGTGCCTCCTGTACTTTTGTGTAAAGGCGAACTATCTAAATGGGTATTCATTAAATCTAGAATATTATCGGCTGCAACCTTGATTTCGGTACTTTCTTTTCTATTAAGTTTTTCTTCTGCAATTACTTCCTTCTTATTAAAAGTCGCCTCAACTAGCCCCGCCGAAATATTAGTAAAAGTTATATCTGAGGCTTGCTTAATTATATTATTAATAGCTAAATTCCCTATTACTAATTCCTTTATCATAGAAGGAGTAGCACAATACGACGCATAATATTCTCCATCTATAATCAGCCTAAATTCTTCTTCATTAATAATTAGGTCATCTTTTTCTACAAATCCTTCATCTTTATGGTATTGATGTATCTTGTATATAGAAGTTTCAGCCACTTTTTTACCCCTTTTAAATATATTTATATTATTATAGACGAAAATAGACGGCATAAGCCGTCTATTCGTATAATTATTTACTCCGCATCAGGTTCGGCCTTCGTTTCGGCCATTAAAGTAAATGCAAAAATTAGTGTCCATACTAAGGCACTAATTAGGGCTAAAGTAGCTACACTCCAATCACCTTGGCTTGCAGCCTTATTCCCCATCGAATAAAATACATTAAAAGCAATTAATCCGATTCCAGTTAATATGAAGAATACCTTTTTAAACTGTTTAGATAGTTCAAAACTTTTAGCCCATGTGCAAAATTTCAAGAATATATATATGGCCAAAATAACTCCTAAGAAAGTTAAAAGTGATTCTAATCCCCCAACTTCAGACGCCCCAAAAATAGTCAACTTTTTCCCTCCCTCCAGTTTCGTTTGTATATATTCTACTTTTAATTGTAAACCATTTTACCTAGAAAAAAAATATAATCCTATACTAATTTTATTTATATTATTATTATTCTCTACAATTTTATTATTTCCTGCCCCATAAAAATATTTATCTATAAAATTATAGCAAAACTTAACCATAGCTTTACATCTATATATATAGTATTATATAGTAAATAGTTCATGATTGTAAGTAAATCAGATAGTCGCAAGCTTAGGCTTGAGGAAAGTCGGAGCTCCACAGGGCGAGGATGCTGGTTAACGGCCAGTGGGGGTGACCCTAAGGAAAGTGCCACAGAAACAAACCGCCTAGCCTTCAGAAGGTTGGGTAAGGGTGGAAAGGTAAGGTAAGAGCTTACCAGCATTTAGGTGACTAAATGGCTCGGCAAACCCCATCTGGAGCAAGACCGAATAGGGGAACTTTATAGTGGCCCGCTTCTGTTCCCGGGTTAGGTTGCTGGAGGTATTAGGTAACTAATATCCTAGATAGATGACTATCAAATACAGAACTCCGCTTATAGATTTACTTACATTAGAATAATAAAACCGCTAATAAGATAGCGGTTTTTATATTTTTATATTAATATCTTATAGTTTATTGCTTCTTCTCCATATTCTCATATCTTCAGCCATTTTAACTAAATCATCTCGAAAATCTGGATGAGCTATACTAATTAATAATTCTGCCCTTCTCCAAGTTGATTCCCCTCTTAACCTTACCTTACCATATTCCGTAACTATATACTCTACTGCCGTCCTAGGTGCTGTAACTATACTACCCTCTTTTAAAGTAGGTACTATACGAGAATGCAAGCGACCTTCCTTATCTTCATAAGTACTGCTTAGACATAAAAAGCTTTTGCCACCATTGGAATGCATAGCACCTGTAACAAAATCAAGTTGTCCACCCGTACCTGATATTTGTCTAGTGCCAAAGCTTTCCGAGCAGACTTGACTAAATAAATCTATCTGCAAAATATTATTAATAGCTACGACCTTATCATTAAGACCAATAATACGAGGATTATTAGTGTATCTACCACAATGACTAGCCATTAGGGGATTAAGATGCATAAAATCATAGTTTTCCCTAGTCCCTAAGGCAAAAGAAAAAGCAATTTTACCCCGATCTATAGTTTTGTATTTATTAGTAACTACTCCTACTTCAAACATTTTAGTCATTGAGTCGGTGTACATTTCCGTATGTACCCCTAAGTCTTTTAAGCCGGAATCACACAATAAAATCCCTAAAGTATTAGGCAGTAAACCTATACCTAGTTGCAGGCAAGCCCTATCTTCTATTTCTTCTAGAATAGAATTAGCCATAATTTTATCCTTTTCACTATAGTTAGTATTAACAGGTATCGAATATAGAGGTGTGTTAGAGCCCTCAATTATATAATCCACTTGGGAAATATGAATCGAATCCTCCGAACCCCCAGGGATAAAAGGTACTGTTTCATTAACTTCTAAGATTACCTTTTTAGCCTTATAAGAGCTTTCCAAGCTATAAGTATTAGCAGGTCCAAAAGAAAAATAACCATACTTATTCATAGGGCTAACCTGCTGTACATGCACATCTAAGGCAAATAAGTCATTACTAATAATATCTTGTAATTGACTAAACTGAATAGGGTGGTAAAACATAGTATAATTATCGTGAAGTTTCCTATCTGCAGCATCTAAAAACCAACTGGAACATACAAAATGTTCATGGCTTTTGTCAACTGTGGAAGTTTGATTTTCAAAAGATTGGACACCACCACAACTAATAATTACTACATCCTTTAATTCATCCTTACGCAGAGCCAGTTCTACATCAAAATCTACAGGGCGACCTAGGAAACTAGCATACATAATCGTATCACCCGAATTGATTAATCGGGCCGCATCCTTAGGTAATACAAGTTTTTCTTTATATTCCGTTAGGTAGTTCACTTAACATCTTCACTCCTTATACATTATTCAACTTATGTTATTCGCTATTATTATCGGTATCCCTTTAATAGTAATAATAATCATGTAAATAAATCGTCAACTAAACTTTTAACCCTTTTATGCCGTGCTTTAGTAGCCTCGCCATCTATCTGAAAATCGAATTTAATTACATCCCCCTCTTTAGCCGAGGCAGGCATTATCTTGCGGGGCAAAGCATAGGTGCGCCCTTCATATTCCACTACCACGATATCATTTTCCAGCCTATCTATAATAAACATACTTAACCACCCTTCTATGGTTGGCATTGACCACAAGGCTTATAGCCATTCGCTAAGGCTTCATCCCGAGAAGTAAAATAAATCCTATTCTTCTCGCTAGGCAGGCTACCACAAGTAGGTAGGTGGAAAACCTTGCTATTCTTATTGCCAATATATTTGGCTGTAAAAGTTTTATCATTATTTAAGACAATATTTTTATTAATAGTAAACTTTTCCCCATCACTTACAATTATAATGTTTCCATCCTGATCAGTCCTTAAAATATTTACCCCCATTTCTTGCAAAATCTCCAAAATTTCAGCATGGGGATGGTTATAGCTGTTATCACTGCCTACTGAAATGACTGCTATATCAGGATTTACCCTCTGCAAGAACTCCTTACTACTTAGACTATTAGTGCTTCCATGATGTGCGATATCTAAAACTTGGGCCCTAATATCGTAATTATTATTAATTATTTCCCTTCCTGAAATTGGCTCCGCATCTCCAGTGAAAAGGAAAACATGTTCCTGGTATTCCAGCTTAGTAACAATACTATAATTATTAAGACTTTCATATTTATCAGCATTAGGGGCTAAAAAACTAATTGCAAATGCCTCACTAGTTGGTAGTCTTATCCCTGCCTTCGCCGCCGTAACCTTTAAACCCTTATTTTTAATACTCAAGAGCAAATTCTCATAAGTAGTAGTATTGTGCACTACCTTCGGCATATAGATTTGTCCGATAGCAAAGTTATCTATTATAACAGGTAATCCGCCAATATGGTCACTATGGGGATGGGTAACTATCAGATAATCAATTTTTTCTACACCTTGGGCTAGCAAGTATTCTTGCACTACTAAGCCCTTATCAACTTCACCTGCATCTATTAGTATATTTTCCCCTGTAAATAACTGAATTAATGTAGCATCACCTTGTCCTACATCAATGTAATGTACAAGAAGTCCTCCCTCACTAATAGCTTCCCTATAATCAGTAAGGGTATCAGTAATAATGGGGGAAGTCTTAATAAGACTATCCCCTATAGCACAACCTGCCATAAATATTAAAAGGAAGATTATCATTACTAGTGGAAATCTTTGCCGCATCTACTTGTCTCCTTTTTAAGTTAATTTCTTTGATTACTAATCATAAAACTTGAGTGCTTATTATACCGTAATTCTATTAATAAGTTTTTTTAGGGCTCTTTTCTCTATGCGAGAGACATAAGACCTCGAAATACCAAGTTTCTTAGCTATCTCTTTCTGGGTTTCTTTTAAGCCATTGAACAAGCCATAACGCATTTCTATCACTTGTCGTTCCTGCTGGCTTAAAACATCTAGGTTTTCCCGTACCTTTTCTTCTTGTAATTTAGCCTCTATAATTTCAACAATTTCATTATCTGTAGTCAATACATCTATTAGAGATATTTCATTACCTTCCTTATCGTATCCTATGGGATCATATATAGATACCTCATTTTTAACCTTCTTGATACTTCGTAAATACATCAAAACTTCATTTTCAATACACCTAGAGGCATAGGTGGCTAATCTTACCCCTTTATCATCCTTATATGTCTTGATAGCCTTAATAAGCCCGATAGTACCGATAGATATAAGATCTTCCATATCCTCACCACTACTATCATACTTTCTTACAACATGGGCAACTAATCGTAAATTATGTTCTATCAGTATATTCCTAGCTTCCTCATCACCAGTTTTTAATAAATTCAGATATAGTTTTTCCTCTTTCTCCCCTAAAGGCTGTGGGAAAACCTGATTGTTAAGATATCCGAAAAGTAGGATACTTCCCTTGACAATGGCAGCTATAGCCAAAACCCACCCTAATATGCTCAAAACTACCACCTCCCTAGCATTGATAAGCGTTATATACTATATGAAGCTGGTAGTCGAAATGTGACTAAAACTACTAAGAAAATAATGCTTCCTTTACCTTATTTAGGTTCATTCACCGATGGCAGAAGCTTTATTTCTATTCATATAATAATATGTTAAACCTAATATAGCTGGGATAGCAGCAGCAAGATACATTAGACTATAGCCAATGTTTCCTGCAATAAGTCCCCACATTATAGCACCTAAGCCTATGCCTAAATCAAAACCAGTAAAAAAGGTTGCATTAGCTCCACCCCTTCTTTCTGGGGCGGACGACATAATGGCTAAGGCTTGCAGGCTAGGTTGTACTGAGCCAAAACCTATGCCATAAACCACAGCCGCTATTAGAAAATAGGTCATATTATTAGCAAAGGATAGCAAAAACATAGCTATTACTATGAAAATTATGCCTGGCACTACTACAATATCAAAACCCCTTTTATCAGATAAGCGTCCTGCAATGGGGCGAGATACCGCTAAGGCAATAGCATATATAGTAAAAAACAGTCCTACATTACTAATACCTAGTTCACCAGCATAAATAGCTATAAATGATACTACTGCCCCATAGGTCATAGTAACAAAAAATATGACTATACTAGGTGTTAAGGCATCTTTTTCGATAATCCTAAATTTAGTAGGTGGGGTCATCACTTTTTGATAATTTATAAAAAAGGCTAATAGGAATGCCACTATAATCATACTAGTAGAAAAAAGAAATAATATCTTAAAATCGTATTTACTGATTATAAATAATCCCAAAGCAGGAGCTAAGGCCATAGACAAGGTAGCAGCTAGACCAAAATAGCCCATACCTTCTCCCATCCTAGGTTTAGGAATAAGATCTGCTGCAATAGTGCTAGAAGCTGTACTTGTAAGCCCCCAGCCAAAACCATGTATGAATCTAAGTAAAAGTAGAATTAATAGGGTGGGTGCCCACATATAAGAAAAAACACATAAGGCAAATATTATCATCCCCATAAAGAAAATCGCCTGCCGCCCATATATGTCTAAATAATATCCTGTAAGGGGGCGGATGATTACTGCCGAAAAAGTGAAAATCCCTATCACTAAGCCAGCATGGGCATCAGTTCCTCCCAAAATTTTTGCATAAACAGGCAGGGTAGGCATTAACATCTGAAAACCTACAAATGTAAATAAACTAATAATGGTTATTAAAAGAAAATCTTTAGTAAAAAGCTGGGGCTCTTGATTTATAAGCTGTGTGCTATTATCCATCTGCACCCTCCAATATTCTAAGCTATGGCTAGTTTTAAGATAGCTTATACTTTATAAAGTAATATTTCAAGCAGGAAACCATTACCCTATTCTTGAATATTCTTTCCTAATCATAATTTTAGGGGGTTTTATTTTGCCAGACTTATCCCGTATAGATAAATTCTTTCAGCTTACCGCTAGGGGAACTGATGTCAGAACTGAAATAGTAGCAGGGCTAACGACCTTTGTAACTATAGCCTATATTATTTTAGTCAATCCTAATGTCTTAAGTGAGGCTGGCATCCCTAAGGAAGCCGCTATTCTAGCAACTATTTTAGCTACGGTAGGTACTACACTTTTGGTAGGATTTATTGCTAACCTACCGATGGCATCCGCACCAGGCCTAGGATTACAGGCCTTTTTTACTTATACGGTTGTATTAGGTATGGGATTAAACTGGCAGACCGCTTTAGGTGCGGTCTTTGTTTCGGGAGTAGTATTTTTTATCCTAACTATTACGGGAGCATTAAAATATATAGTAGAATCCATCCCCGAAGTTTTAAAAGTTTCTATAACTGTAGGGATTGGCTTGTTTATAGCTTTTATTGGCCTTAGGGCAGCAGGTGTAGTAGTAGCTAATCCTGATACTTTAGTAGCTGTAGGAGATATTACCCAGCCAGCAGTAATATTAAGCCTCTTAGGAGTTTTTGTAGCGGGAGCTTTAATGGCTAAGAATGTTCGGGGCAGCTTACTTATTGCAATTTTAGGCACTACTATAGTAGGTATGCTTTTAGGAATATTTGAATCCCCTAAATCTGCCCAAGACATAGTTAGCTTTACCCTGCCAAGTATTAAGCCTACTTTTGCCCAGTTAGACATAGTAGCAGCCGTTAAATACGGTTTGGTTTCCATTATATTTAGTTTTACCATTGTAGAGATGTTCGATAATATTGGTACCCTAATAGGATTAACTAAAAGGGCAGGTTTAGTTGACGAGGAAGGTAATATCTTAAACTTAAACCGCTTTCTTATGGCTAATTCCTTAGGTACCATGTGGAGTGCCCTAGTAGGTACTTGTACGGTTACGACTTATGTTGAAAATGCCACTGGAATTGCCGAAGGGGGCAGAACAGGTTTAACCGCAATAGTCGTTGCAGTGCTTTTTGCTCTGACTATATTTTTAACCCCCTTAGTTACCTTAATTCCTGCTTATGCTACAGCTCCAGCCTTGATTACTATTGGGGCTCTAATGTTACAGGGGATAAAAGAGATTGATTTAACCGAATTCTCAGATGCCCTACCTGCTTTCTTGACTATTATATTAATGCCTTTAACCTATAATATTGCTCAAGGTATTGCCTTTGGCTTTATTTCTTATGCTATCATTAAGCCTTTAACTGGCAGGGCTAAGGAAGTCCACTGGCTAGTATATGTAATTGCGATTGCCTTTGTAATTAACTTTGCACTAAGATTAGCCTAATAATATTTTTGCATAGGTCTTTTTATGGTGAGCTTTTGTCCATCAGTTATAAGATATATTAGTCCGCCTTCATCAGTACGCAGGGGTGTAGTACCTACTCTTGCTAATTCTTCTAATAGCTCTACACTAGGATGACCGAATACATTATTTTTCCCTGCTGATATTATGCCATAACTAGGTCTAGTATCTTCATATAGTGTTGGAACTAAAGAACCTTTACTACCGTGATGCGGAATTTTCAATACGGTGACAGGGGTTAGACTATAATCGGCTAACATTTTTTCTATCCCCATCTTTTCTATATCTCCTGTTAGAAGTATAGAAAAATCCTTATACCTGCCTAATAATACTAATGATTGATCATTTTCATTGCTTTTAAGGTCATTATCTTTGGCTGGATATATTACTTCTAAGCTAAAGTCGCCCTCGATGTTAAGGGTGTGACCCTTATAAAGCGACATAATAGGGATATTGTTTTTAGCGGCAATATTTTTCAAGTTAAGATATTGTTCATCATCCTGCAGGGTATAAGGAATAGCTAGATATCTAGTAGGAATATAGTCTAATACGGTTTCCATCCCTTGTAAGTGATCGGTATCAGGGTGACTATTAATGGCTAAGTATAGCTCCTTAATCCCTCGATGATGAAGATATGCCAAGACCTTCCTTTTACCCACATCGCTAAATTCGCTACCTCCCCCATCAATGAGGATGAACTTACCTCGAGGGCTTTTAAGTAATATACTGTCACCTTGTCCTACATCTACGGCTATGACTTCTAACTGCCCACGATTATATATACTGGCTGGCAGACAAATAAAAGTAATAAAGATAGCCATTAATAAAAAACCACTAAAAGCTAAATAAGGATTTTTAAATAATTTAAAATAAAAAATTATACATAACAAACCTAGAAAATATAGTCCCATTAAAAAAGGCTGAGGAGTAGCCACATAAATATAGGCAAATGGAAGATTTACTAAAACATTATTAACCCCTATGACAATTTTAATTAGGGCACCTATAGGTATAAGCAATATAGTAAACAAAACAGGGGAAAATATAGCTATTGTAATCAAGGCAAAACCAGCTATAACAATAATACCAATCAGATAGCCTAATAAAATGTTAGTAATAACTGATATAGGGGTAAAAAGATTAAAATAATAGGCAATAAAGGGTATAGTCGGTATCTGGGCAGCCAAAGGAATTAATATGTAATCAATTAGCTTTCCTTCCCTGTCAATACTTTGTCTTAGCAAAGGATAAAGATATATTAGACCCCAAGTCGCAGCAAAAGAAAGCTGAAAGGCTATTTTAAAGGGTGCATAGGAATCTAAGAGAATAATTACTATCCCAGCTAGGCCTAAGCTATCTAATAGACTCCTTTCCCTACTGATATACAGGGCAAAAATACCTAAACCCGCCATAATACTAGCCCTAATAACTGAAATAGGCCATCCCACTAAAGTTCCGTAAAACAGAAGCACCGACAGGCTTACATAAAACCTGCCGCGTGAAGATAAGGCAAGTAAGCCTGTAATTCCATGGCAAAAAACTATTAAAAAACCGATATGTAAACCCGAAACAGCAAAAACATGTACTATCCCCGTTCTTTGAAAATCCTCATACTGATTTTCAGCGATATTTTCCTTCTTACCGAGCAACATCCCTAATAATATACTAGCCCCTTCTTCGCCTAAGGCTGTTTCCGATAAGCTTACTATTTTATTACGGTAATCATTAGTCAATTCAAAAATATAATTACTGTTTTTAGCTAGTAATTTTATATCTGTAGGCTCTTTTATATGGCAAATATAATAAATCTTCTCTTTGGCTAGATAATCTTGATAGTTAAATTCGCCTGGATTGCCTGCTGACGAAGGTGGGGATAACTTACCACTTATCTCTACATAATCACCCTTATTAAAAGGCACTGCAAAATTAGCATATACTTGTAGCTTTTTTATTATTTTAGCTTCATCTTTAGTTTTAAGAAGGAAACTAGTGCGTACACCATCATAAATAGGGTAGGTAGCTAGTTGTCCACTAAACTTATAATTATTATAAATAGGCAAATCTGTAGGCAGAGGTGAAAAACTGTAATTAAAATACCCTAGCCCCATTAGAAATATTATCGGCATAATAATTACATAGAAAGGCTTAGAAGTTATGACAAAATAAACAAGAAAACTAAGAGCAATTATAATCCCCAAGACTAGAAAATCATAATAAGCTAGAATTAAGGAACTTAACAGTATTACAAAGGTCAAAAACCAAGATCTTACCATATCAATTACCCAGACTATTTCACAGAGATATAATCTTTAATAGCTTCATACTTTTTTTCTCCAATACCGCTAACATTTTTAATCTCGCTAATATCTTTAAAAGCCCCATTAGAAGCCCGATAATCTATAATCCTTTGCGATAATGCTGGACCAATACCATTTAAAGTGCCCAATTCTGCAGCATTAGCCTTATTAATGTTGACCTTACCAGAAGTAGAAGAAGTATTAGCCCCGATATTTATGGCAGATAATTCAGTTTCCTCTCCTACAAAAGGAATATATATAGTTTCTTCATCTTCAATAATTCTAGCCATAGGTGCATTTTTGGCATCAGCTTCAGCTAATATTCCACCTGCTTTATCTATAGCCTCATAGAGCCTAGAACCCTCAGGCAACTTATATATACCTGGGTTTACAACTGCCCCATTAACAAATACCACTATTTCGCTAGCTACTTCCTCTATGTCGATATTATTTAATTCCTCATTTTCTGTAAGTAAGATTAACTCCTCATTATTCGTATGTTTTTGACTACCTTTGGCATACCAGCTTCCCCCTGCAAAGGCTACAATTAAAATGGCAATCATTACAGGGATAAGCCTTTTATCATAATTACCCATAAGCCATCACCCCATAACAAAATTCGCCAAAAATTACAGCTTTCCTCTAATTTTAAGAAAATAAAAAGCAGGCATTACTACCTGCTTTTTGTCTATAAGAATTTGCTTATAGAAGGGATTATATAAAGCTAACCTTTTTCATAACTAGAGCATAAACTTTCGTCTTCTGCTACCCCGTTATGAACATGTTGAACTGGAGCAACTTCAATAGCCGCCAGTTGACAATAATGCTTCTGGTCATTAAATCTGCAACTTTTAACAGAACAGGTTATAGTCTGTTTGCCTATTTGCAAATTAATTCCCTCCTTATAATAAATTCCTTAATATCTTTCACTTTTACCTGAAAAATAAACCTATTAAAAAATGGAGAAAAATTTTGATATAGGAAAGGGGATAGCCCAGCTGCTTTTAGTTGACTTTGTACTACATTTATTTTATAATTTTTATGGTTAATTAAATATTTTAAACAGTGAACTGGAATAGTAGATGTGTTTTTACAGAGAGCTATTGCTATGGTGGAAAATAGTACTTACATTGAACTCGCCAGGGAGTTACGCTAGTGATAAGTAGCTAGTGTCGGCATAACCGTTATCTTATCTAAGTGGACAATACAGTCGTGGGGCTATGGCGCAACTGGGAGCGCGCTTGAATGGCATTCAAGAGGTCGAGGGTTCGAGTCCCTCTAGCTCCACCAATACCGAAAAATCGGGGTTTAGAAGAAATCAAATTCTAAACCCTTTTCTATTTACCTCTTAATTGTGATTTATAAAATCGGGTAAAATCAGTAATAATTCTAACCAGTTAAAATGTCATATACCACTAAAATAATAATAAGGAGTGGTATAAATGACTAATAAGGAATATATAAATAATTTCCTTATGTATTGTGAATCTAAAAATTTAACTCTTAATAGTGTCGATTGGTATAGGTTGATGTTAGACAAGTTCCTTGAATACTCTAATCAATTTAATATTGAATTTGCTACTATGACAACACCTCAAGCAAGACAATATATTAATTGGTTACAAAATCTAAAGAACAGGAATAATGTAAAACAAATAAACCTTTTCTAGTCCTATCAATTCCTATCATTTTCCACGCTGCACCCATTTTAATTATCCTTTGGTTTAAATCAATATCTTTAGCATCA
>JAAYRQ010000161.1 GCA_012518685.1 Syntrophomonadaceae bacterium
GGGATGAAGCCTACAGTGTAATCGAGCATACCCAGCCTTTGGGTATTTGGGCTTATGATATAGATAAAGAAGCTATTAGCCTAGCTCGTTATCATGCTAAACAAGCTGGGGTAAATAAATTAATTAATTTTCAAGTGCAAGATGTTAAGGAGCTTAATTCTCGCTATAAGTATGGCTACTTAATATGTAATCCCCCTTATGGTGAAAGGTTGCTAGAAGAAAAGGAAGTCGAAACTTTATATAAGACTATGGCTAAGTCTTTTAGCCGCCTAGATACTTGGTCATATTATATTCTTACTTCCCAGCCTGGTTTTACTAAGATATTCGGGCGGAAAAGTGATAAAAGAAGAAAATTATACAATGGAAGAATTGAAACGACCTACCATCAATTTTTTGGTCCTAAGCCAGAACAGCTTAAAGGATCTTTTGCAAAGCATTCTTCACCTTCAGAATAAATATCTGCTTTCCCTTGTGATAAGGAACTAGGGGGGGTCAGCACCCCCTAATGGTGTACAGCTTGGGTACGGTTGATTATTTATGAAACATTCCTTAGTCTTTTATATAAACTTAGAAAGACCCCCCACCTCAGAATATATTATAGAATGGATCTCCAATAATTGCATAAAATACTCCTCTTATCAAGTTTAAAAAGGGAAGGAAAAAGTATAATTACAGCGAAATATTTAAGTATATTATTATAAATGATTTCTTGATTTGGGGAAGATATTTTGCATAAATTAAAATTCATTATCCTGTTTCTCTTGATGGGTATATTTATCAATGGATGCTCAGCAGGCAACAATGAAACTAATATGGGAAAATTGATAATAGCAGATGAAATAAAAAAGGTGGAAATGAGCAAAGGCAGCACGGGAGAAATAAAAAGCGTAACCTTAAACGATGCTGAAGAAATTTCCGACCTAATGGTAATGGTTAAAGATATAACAGTCAGACAGTTAAGCAAAGCCGAGGATAAGGAATTTATAATTCCTAGAATAGAAGCTAATGACATGGTAAATATAATACTTTTTTCCGATGAACGAGCTTGGGTCGGAAATTTTATGATATGGCCAGATGGTTATATTTATGTGGCAGATATAGATTCGATGCTAAGTGATAAAAGGACTATCTCCTATCTTTCCACATCTGAATATCCAGGGCTTTATGAATTATTAGATAGTCAAATAGTAATTCCAGAAGATTAGGCTCCTTAAAAAAATGGGGCTTTTAGCCACCTAGATACTTGGTCTTATTATATTATTACTTCCCACCCGCAGTTTACTAAAGTTTTTGGACGAAAAAGTGATAAGAGAAGAAAATTATACAATGGAAGGATTGAATATACTTATCATCAGTTTTTCAATCCTAAACCCCAAGAATTAAAAGGACCTTTCGCTAAATAGTCTTTCTATCCTAATCTCCGCATATTTATTTCTATATTGGCATAACATAATTGTTAGTTAAGTACGGAGGTTATATTATGATTGCAATTATTTTAGCAGGTGGCAAGGGTTTAAGATTATGGCCCGAAAGCCGCAAAAATCATCCCAAACAGTTGTGTAAGTTTGTCAATAATCAATCTATGTTAGAACATACCATTGAACGCTTGCATTTAGCGGGCTCAAAGCGAATTGCCATAATTACAAGTGATGATTTACTACCCTTAGTGGAGAACTTAGTTTATCAAAGCTTTGGTACTGATAATATAGATATTATTAGTGAGCCAGAAGGAAAAAATACTGCTCCAGCAGTAGGACTGGCTTTATCTTTATATTATGAACAATTTCCTAATGAAGTTATAGGTGTATTCCCTGCCGATCACCATGTACTAGATGTTAATGCCTTTATTGCCAGTATTGATAAGGCTGCCCAAGCGGCCGAAAAAGGACATCTAACTACTATTGGCATCTCCCCTAATCGCCCCGAAACCGGCTATGGCTATATAGAGAAAACCCGCTATGAAGTAGGGGAAATCCCCGATGTCTATCATGTTAATTCCTTTTACGAAAAACCGGATTATAGGACCGCTGCTAATTATATAAGTACAGGGAATCATATGTGGAATTCTGGCATTTATATTAGTAAGACTAAGACCTTGCTCGATGAGTTTAAGAAATACCTGCCCGAGCTTTACGAAAAAATTATACTAGGTCACACTAGCTATCTTAACTCTTATCCCAATTTTCCTAGTATCAGCCTTGATTATGCTATTGCCGAAAAATCACAAAATATTGCTGTAGTCCCCGCTGATTTTGGCTGGTGTGATTTAGGAAGTTGGAATGCTTTAGAAGAGTTATACCCCTTAGATGACAGTAATAACATTTGTAATGGGCAGGATATAGTACCGATTGAAAGTTATAATTGCGTCATTAAGCAAGCAGATAAGAGTATCGTTACTTTTGGCTTAGATAATCTTTTAGTAGTAGAGACAGATGATGTGATTTTCGTCGCTGACAGGAATCGCTGTCAAGATTTTCGCCATATTGTAGAAATACTAGAAAAACAAAATCGTCATGATTTAATATAATTTTTTAAGGAGGAGGTTTTTATTAAGCATATTTTTCGTAAATACGATATTAGGGGGGTTGTAGGTGAGGAAATAACTGAACAGTTATTTTATGATATTTGCAGGGCCTTCAGCTCTTATGCCCGCCAAAATGGACATAAAAAGATTTTATTAGGTCATGATAACCGTTCTTCCTCACCCTTGTTTCGCGATATTGCTATTAAAGCCGCCCAGGCTACTGGCTGTGATGTAGTCAGTTTAGGTGAGGTGGTTACCCCCTTGTTTTATTTTGCTGCACACCACTTAGATATTAAAGCAGGTATTATGATTACAGCTAGTCATAATCCAAAAGAATATAATGGCTTAAAATTGTTTTTAGATGATTCAACTATATATGGAGAGCAAATCCAACATTTATATAGATTAGTAATTGAGCAAGATTTCATCACAGGTGAATCTAATAGAATAGAAAATATTGATATCTTCCCTATTTATGCTCAAATGATAAGCGAAAAAATTACTATGGGGAATAATAAGCAAAAGGTGGTAATAGACTGCGGTAATGGAACTGCTTCATTATTTGCTCCTGAGATTTTCCGCCTCTTGGGTTGTGAAGTTGTTGAGTTATATTGTGATTCTGACCCTAACTTTCCTAATCATCACCCCGATCCTGTTAATCCTAACAATATGCAGGACTTAATCAAAGAAGTTA
>JAAYRQ010000162.1 GCA_012518685.1 Syntrophomonadaceae bacterium
AGTAAAATAGAACTAGCAAAAAAGTACAGGTTGAAGGGCATTGCTATCTGGCGATTGGGACTGATATCTGAGGATAAGTGGCAGGCCCTAGCAGGAAATATGGTAATTAACAAATAGCAGTTTTATACACATTATGGCTTATCTCAATCTTATTATTTTCTAGCAAAAGGAGATAAATTGTTATATAATAAACAAAACCAAATATTGTCTTCGAGTCTATTATTCTAAAGAACATTTCCACGAATTATAGACCGATGGGTTAGTTGAGAAATTACCTAGCCTCCCGTTTATTGGAAAGAAGACCACTAACTAACTATGAGGAAAGTTTTCTAAAATCAAAGGCACGGTAGGCGTGTCTTTTTTTGTTTTTTGTAAGAATATGTAATATTTAGGGCCTTCCAGATAAAAACGCGGTAAGTAAGCTAGGCTATTAGAGAGGGGATTAATTTTTATGGGTGCCAACTTAGTAAATCAAAATTTATTTATTACTAGTGAAGCCATGAATGGAAAAGTGTTTTTTAATCCTAAAATATTCAAAGCACAAGATCTGGCTCAGGTAATACAAAATGCGGAAGAAATATGCAATTACGATAAATATCCTGGCAATCTTGAGATGGGCTCTTATGAATGGATTACCAATACGGCATTTAAAATTGATGAATTATATAAGCCTGATTTTCTTTTTTTAAGTTATGCGAATCCCTATTATGCCGCTGTATATAATTCCCCTGATAATTTATTTTGGGGAGAGCATATTGAGGCATTATTTTCCGAAATCGCGAGGTTTTTGGAAGAAACCGATTATACACCAATAATAGTAGGAACTGGGGGAACTTATCCTTTAGAAGAAAAGAGAGATTTAGCTTATTTAGAAAGCAAGGTTAGTTATAATTGGCCAGGAGGGGTGTATGCTTCTCTTTATGATGCATCATATAAGGAAATTAAGCTTTTGGAAAAGGATAAGTCAATACAAATGATAATTCCCCAAGAAAGAATATCTGCTATGTCAGAAGAGCCTAACGAATTACTGCCCGATTATTTTTTAGTAGCCCGCCGAGGTTACGCCTTTCTAGAAGAAAATAGCAGTAATATCTATAGGGTAAATGCCAGAGATGCTGAAATACCTGTAATAGCACCTAGGCCAATAAAGAACATAGGGCAAATAAACAAGCTAGCTAAGGACTTACTAGCTAGCCATAAGAAGGTAGCCTTAATTATTATGGAGGGCATTTCGGTGGCAGATTTTAAATGGGAACACCAAATATGTAGTAATACCTACTCCTGGTTTACATACTTGCCCGAAGAATTTCAATATTTGGCAATAGGTACGGGTGTGAAGATATCCGACTTGAAAATATTTGCAAACTTTTGTCACACTGGAGAGCCTTTTATTAATTATCTTAATAAGCTTAATCTGACTCCTAAAACTATCGGCGGGAAACAAAATATAAGAAGTGTAGCCATAGGTAGCAGACAGAATTTAACTCGAATTGCTAGTGGAGCTGATATTGCAATAGAATGTGGACTATAAAAAAGACCTTCCTAAAAAGGAAGGTCTTTTAACTCTAAATATATATATCCTATTTAGGAGCCATACGAATAGCACCATCAAGACGAATAGTTTCAGCATTGAGGTAGCCATTTTCTACAATATGTTGAACTAGTAAACCAAATTCTTCTGGCTCACCAAGTCTTTGTGGCATAGGGATAGATGCTGCTAAGGAATCACGGGCAGCTTGTGGAAGTTGTGCTAACATTGGGGTATTGAAAGTTCCTGGTGCAATTGTAACTACTCTGATTAGATGTCTGGAAAGGTCTCTTGCCACAGGAAGGGTCATAGCAGCGACTCCGCCTTTGGAAGCAGAATATGCAGCTTGTCCGATTTGTCCGTCAAATGCAGCTACGGAAGCAACATTAATGATAACACCTTTTTCGCCATCTACAGCTTCGTTTTTATCCATAGCCCAAGCAGAATTACTTAGCATATCGAAAGCACCAATTAAGTTTACATCCATAACCATTTTGAACCAATCAATATTCCATGGGCCTTCTCTGCCAATAGTTCTTCCTGCACTGCCCATTCCAGCATTGTTTACTAGGATATGAAGTGCACCAAACTTTTCTACAGCAGCATTAACGGTTGCTTTTACTTCATCAGTAGAAGTAACATTACATTTTACAAATAAAGCTTTGTCGCCAAGTTTTGTAGCAAGGGCATTGCCATTTTCTTCGTTTAAGTCAGCGATTACTACATTAGCACCTGCAGCGTGAAGTTTAAGAACTGCAGCTTCGCCTAGACCAGAAGCTCCACCTGTAATTATAGCAGTTTTACCATCAATTTTCATTAATTCCAACTCCCTTTTAATTATTAATTAATAAATAAACCTTTGGAAACGATAAGTCTTTCTTTCCAATACCACCCCCCCATTTCAAAGGTAAATACTTTGTATGCCAGTTATTAACTATATTACCACATAAAATAGGTATTGTGTGAAATAATTTACAAACAAATTTCGTCGTATATTTTAAGCAAAAGGTCTATCTTTACCTTTGTCGATATTGTGCATTACCATTAAAACTTGGTTTCTATCTTCCATCCTTAATGCTGCTTCAAGTGAGGCACAATCAAGATTCTTGTTGATGGCTTCTTTGGTTAGTCTAATAGCGATAGGGTCTTTGCTAACTATCTCGTTTGCTAACTCTAAAGCAGTATCTAATAACTTATCTCTTTCGACACATCGGGATGCAAAGCCTAATGACATAGCTTCATCTGCTGACATAAATCTGCCTGTTAATAAAAACTCATAAGCCCTTCCAGCCCCTATAAGCCTAGGTAGAAAATAACTGGAACCCATATCTGCTCCACCTAAGCCTACATTAATATAAAATGCAGAAAATCTAGCATCAGGTGATATAATTCTAATATCTGCTGCCATTGCAAAGCTGAATCCTGCACCTGCGGCAGCTCCATGTACTAAGCTTATAATAGGTTGAGGTATATTTCTCATAGCTAATTGCAGGTTGGCCAATAGGCTTTGATATTCGTAGAAACTAGGTACATGCATTAATTCTTCGGTAAGTGCTTCCTTAACATCTACACCACCGCAAAAACCTTTTTCACCTGAACCCCTTAAAATTACTACCCTAATTGAAAAATCATGTTTTAATCTTGCCCATAAATCAGTTAATTCTGTTAGCATTTCCTGATTAACAGCATTAAGCTTGTCTGGTCGGTTAAGATTAACCAGCATAATTTCCGATTTTAATATTTTTATATCAAGGGTATTGTATGTAGAGTAACTCATCCTTAACCTGCTCCAATTCTCATATGATACTTTTTAAAAATAATTCTTTCTATAACTTATAATATATAATACTCTAAATTAATAATAATTTCCTGCTAAAAAAATAAAATTCTTAATTATATAATATTCAAATAATTATGTTATTATAAGGATTATTATAAATGATGAAGGGGGTATCTAATATGCAGAAGAAAAATAGGGTGCTTATTATCTCTATAATTATGATATTGGTCTTAATTGTAGGGGTGAAAATATGGACAAACAACAAGCCTAACTCATCTGAAGAAAGTGGAAAAGCAATAGAAAAACAAGACCAACTCTCTAATGAAGGAGATATTGCCTCTAGTGATGAAGAACTTTCTATTACAGAAAAACTAGAAGCCTCCTTAGCTAATGGTGAGCCAGTCTGGTTAGTATTAGGCACTAGGAGGTGTCCTGCTTGTATTAAATTAAGAGGAGTCTTTAATGAGCTAGAAAATGACTATGTAGGTAAAATTACCTTTTTAGAAGCAGACTTAGATGAAGAAGAAAATCGCGACTTAGCTAGAAGATATAAGGTAAACTATGTGCCCAAAAGTGTAATGTATGATAGGGAAGGGAATATAACCCTTATGGAAGTTGGTTATCTTGATAAGGACTTTGTAACTGAAGAACTGAATAGGCTTATCGAATAAGACAAAAAAGGGCTAGTAAAAAAACTAGCCCTTTAAATTTAAGCTTATAGTTAATTTTCTTCTTTTAAACTTGCGAACCATTTTGCATTATGTTGGGCGGAGAAATTTGCATCCACATAGCCATCTAGCATCATAGAGGAAAATTCCACTCTTGATTTGGGATGAATAGCTGCTAGAAAAAAATGCCCTCCCACTAATAATATTAGAATAATGGCATCCCATAAATGTATATTGTATAAGAGCTTTATTAATGCTGGTGCTAAATCAAAACGCCATAACCACATAGGAAAACCAGTTAGGATGATTAAAGCTGAACCTATGATGATTAGCCAGCCTAAAATCTTTTGTCCTGCATTGTATTTATCTTGGGGGGGTATTTCTCCTTTAAGGAAGGGAATATACCCGCCCATTACCTTTAACCACTGAAAGTCATCTTTAGTAATATTGGAAATAGTGTCAATGAATTTCGCAAATCTTTCAAAATTTAATAAAATATATAGTGCTGGTCCTACAAAGAATACTACCCCTGCCCACCTATGAATAATAGAAGCAGTAGCAAAGCCGCCAAAGACACTAGCTAAAAGTGCCCAATTAAAATAAAAAGCTATGCCAGTTAAAGCTAGGATTGTAAAAGCTAGGGCATGAATCCAATGCATCATCCTAGTTTGTTCACCATGTTTTAATACTTGACCCTTAATTTCACTCATTTTAACCCTCCTATGCTACCGCATGGTCTGCCAACTCTTTAATTAAAGAGGGGACTTCATTACCATACTTAGTATGCAACAA
>JAAYRQ010000163.1 GCA_012518685.1 Syntrophomonadaceae bacterium
AATATGACGGCTCCTAAGATATGTATCGTTAAACGCAGATGATAGTTTAGGCGAATAGGTCATTTCTATATCTCCCCTCTGTCATATCTGGCAATTAGATTCTTTAAAGGTATTTTATCATATATATATTTTGGATTATAAAATGATAGTATCCTAAATTTCGATCTATTTGGATATAAAAACTAATATTTCGAAGGATTATTATTAGGCATGATATAATTATATGATATAAACCTAAAGACTGAGAAGGGAATTGGCAACTTGTATTCTCTTATTGATTATGAGAATTTTGGCCAATATGTAAACGATGGAACCTAATGTGCTCCTAAAACTTCCGAATAATCGTAATATGTCTATCTTTGCTTTTTCTTTTCTATCTGCTTATCTTTTATCTTTTCAATTTGAAGGGCAGGTACTTTATAGTTTACTTAACTTACATCAGATAGAAACCTCCCGATATATACTGGTGGGGATAGTTGCACATTTTGTGGGTTTGTTTTCATGCGGGTTTTTTATTAGATCTTCAGATTCAGCAAAGAAAGTGATGCTAGCCGCAATGGGTTTATGTGCAATTGTAACTATCCCGTTCTTTTTCGCACCTACCATCTTATGGGTAGCAGGATTGTTAGTGGGTGGTTATGCAAGTGGTTGTGCTGTTGCATCCTGGGGCTGGTTTTTGAAAGACTACACTCCTAAAAATGAACGTATAAAGTCAAGTGCTGACGTTCTAATTTACTCAAATATTATTATGATCTTTATTAATGTAATCGCTGTTAATTGGTGGCCTTTGGGTGGGCTTATTCTTTCTATTTTATGTTTACTGATTGGGATAATATTTACTTTATTATTGCAGCCTTCTCGTAGTGAATCTTCAAACTCTATAGAGGATATAGAAAGCAATTCTAACAATGATATTTTTCGTCCATTACTATTGCTTTGTTTGTTTGTTGTGATTATTACAGTTAATTCCGGGTTGATGTATCAGGTAATAAACCCGGCTTTTCAGCATCTTACAGGCTTGGTAAGTTGGTATTGGGCTGTTCCTTATATAATCGCCTTAATATTAATGCGAAATCTGCCTGAAACGATTAAACGATCAATGGTTCTTTATATAGGCATGGCTATGATTATAGGTGCTTTCATCAGTTTCATGATTCTTGGGAGAACTACTTATGATTATCTTGTGGTAGATACACTTATGCTTGGTGCCTGCGGTATTTTTGATTTATTCTGGTGGAGTATTCTTGGGGAAATGCTTGATTATACAGGTAATCCGGCTAAGATATTTGGCATCGGACTTTCCTCTAATGTTTTAGGTGTTCTTCTGGGGGATATTTTAGGGATGGGTATGACTTCTATTCGGCTTCCAAGTGCGGAAGTTGCAGTTATAGCCTTGGCTATCGTAAGCATCACCTTAGCGTTATTGCCATTTCTTAATCGCCGGCTGGTTTATGTGCTAAAAAACCATGCCTACCTTGCAGTCTACGATAATATGAGTGATACTCGGAAGAAGGCTGTCCTTGACGAAATGAAACCCCTTGATCCATTAACAGCCAGAGAACTTGAAGTCTTGCAATGTATCCTTGAAGGAAAATCTAACCGTGAGATTGCGAAAACCTTATTCATCAGTGAAAGCACTGTAAAAACTCATGCGAGGAATATATTTTCTAAATATGCTGTTACCAGTCGGGCAGAATTAATTAGTAATCTTTTAAGAAGCTAAAGTGATATAAACGCATAACATCAAAAAGATTGGAGTATAGGATTCAACTGGCACCTCATACGAAAGTATGAGGCCTTTTTATTTTAATTCCTACTTTAGATTGACGACTTTTTTTCTCTTTCTTTCTAGACTTCAACCAGAAAGTCAAAAAGATGGATAAACAAAGAATCACACGGTTTTCACAAACCAATTGTAGATTTTTGTAGAACAGTCGCCCTCTAATATGTCAGTTTAGTTATCAAATATAGATTCTTATAGGGGGCCTCTAATTTTGAAAGGAGGTGATATTAATAACTGCACTAAGGCAGAACAAAGGGGCCTACTTAGTAATGTTTTGGACTTATGTCTTTTATTAATAGACATGTCCAGGGAAAAGGGCAAAGATAGATTCAATTTAGAAGTGTCTAATTATGATTTATTAGGGGGTTAATAAAGATGTTTGCAAAAAGTAAATGGATTTTGGCGGTTGCTTTAGTTGCAGTTTTAATGGTTTCGGGGGTTGCATTTGCATTAGGAGATGACCTTAATTCAGCTGAGTCTAACGATATTCATATAACCATTGAAGAAGTGGCACAGTTAGAAATTATGGGAACAAGCCAATCCCTGATCCCGACTTTTACTGTGGGGCTGCAGACCCAAACCTCAGGCGTTATGCCTAAGCTTGACGTAACAACCGACACAGTGAAAGAGACAATTGAAATTGGATATGCATCTATCTTACCGGCAGAGGGTGGAACCCGGAAGATCATCGCATCATTGAATAATGATGCACCTGGTGGTTTGACCCTTACAGCAACAGCTAGTGATTTA
>JAAYRQ010000003.1 GCA_012518685.1 Syntrophomonadaceae bacterium
ATTATATTTGGAATCATAAATACTCCAAGCCTATTAATAAAATTGTTTATAAGATTAGACACAAAATGGCAGAAGGTAAAAGCAATGAACTAAAAAAGAATTTTACACTAGCGAAGGAACTCAATGCTGATATTTTACAAAAGCCCCTAGATTTAATGGAGATTTCCTTTCCTACTAACAAAATAACCTTTATCCACAACCCTATACAAAGATTTTCTAAAAAACCTACACTTTGGTATCAAATAACTCAACTGATGAAATCTGCCCAAAAATCCGTTTTCATTCAGAGTCCATACATTATTCCTAGCCAAAGCATGGTTAAAGGATACTTACATAAAGAAGATTTTACAAATAAGGATATTTTCATTCTAACTAATTCCCTAGCTAGCACCCCTAATTTACCTGCTTATTCTGGCTATCTTAATCATCGCGAGAAACTAGTCGATTATAATTTTAATATATTAGAATTTCAGTCACAAGATTCTCTGCATACCAAAGCTTTCGTAGTTGATAATAATTTATTAGGTATAGGCTCCTTTAACTTTGATCATAGAAGTGCCTTCCTAAGCACCGAATCAATGGTGATAATCCATAGCATAGAAGCAGTACAAAAATTAGAAGAAGGATTGCAGGATTATATAGGTACAAGTTTATTAGTTGGTAAAGATTATAACTATATAGTTAATAAAAACATTCCCGAAATCCCTGTTAATCCAGCAAAAAACCATCTTATTAAGATTTCCTCCTATATTATAAGATGGTTTGAATATTTATTATAAAATTATAATTACATTAGACAGCCTTTCACATAATGTCTTAGGCTTTTTTTACATATTCAGATTTTAACCTTATAGCACCAAAGCCATCTATTTTACAATCTATATCATGTCCATCACTAGGATTGTGTATTAATTTAATATTTTTTACCTTAGTACCTTTTTTAACAGGTGCTGAGCTGCCCTTCACTTTTAAATCCTTAATTACTATTACATCATCACCATCGTTTAAGACATTATTATTAGAATCCATAATTGTTTCATTATTTATTGTCTCCTTATCGGCTTTGCTTATCCATTCATAAGCACATTCAGGACAAATATAATTATCCCCATCTTGATATGTGTATGCTGAATTACAAGTAGGACAGTTCGGTAGTTCCATATAATACTAGCCTCCCTTTCTATTACGATTTATATACTAACATTTATCATATTTATAGTCCAATTTCAATATTTACCGATATTTAGGATAAGGCCATCTTCATTAACAAGAATCTATATACTAAGCAAAATACTTTCCTAAAATAGTTAAAAAATAGCCCCACTAAGGGGCTATTAACTCTAACTTTGGGTTTGGCTGGCTACTAAATCTAAGACACCATATTTTTCCCTTAAACGGGGTTTTTCAATTTTACCCGTTGGATTCCTAGGAACAGTATCAAAAATGATTTTGCGTGGTCTCTTATATCTTGGCAAAGGGCTACAAAATTCTGTGATTTCTTCTATGGTACTTTCACTACCTGCTTTTAATTCTACAACAGCAGCCGCTATCTCCCCTAGACGGTCATCAGGTAATCCTATAACAGCCACATCCTTAATAGCCTCATGTGCCCGTAAAAAATCTTCAATCTGTACTGGATAAATGTTTTCTCCGCCACTAATGATGACATCTTTTTTTCGATCAACTAAATATATGAATCCATCCTCATCCATTTGCGCCATATCTCCAGTGAATAACCAACCATTCTTTAATACTGCTGCAGTTGCTAGAGGGTCTTTATAATAGCATTTCATCAAGCCAGGCCCCTTAACAGCTAACTCTCCTACTTCCCCTTGGGTAACAGGCAATCCTTTTTCATCACTTATCATAACTTCCCAATTATGACCAGGTATGCCTATAGCACCAACTTTATGAATATTTTCAGTACCTAAATGGACACATCCAGGACCTATCGATTCACTTAAGCCATAGTTGGTATCATAAAGGTGGTTAGGGAAATATTTTTTCCAGCGATGAATTAAGCTAGGTGGAACAGGTTGGGCACCAATATGCATCAACCTCCATTGGCTAAGCTCATAATCTTCTAGTTTTACTGCCCCATTTTCGATTGCATCTAAGATATCTTGTGCCCAAGGTACCAATAACCATACAATACTTATCTTCTCTTCAGAAACTGTTTTAAGTATCCATTCGGGTTTAATCCCTCTCAGTAATACCGCCTTACTGCCTGCCAAAAGACTACCAAACCAATGCATCTTAGCACCAGTATGATAAAGGGGTGGAATACATAAAAAGTTATCTTCACGGGTCTGCCCATGATGTGCATTTTCCGTATAACAAGCGGATATCAGACTTGCATGGGTATGCAAGATTGCTTTAGGAAATCCAGTAGTTCCAGAGGAAAAATATATGGCTGCATCATCTTCATCCGATATCTGGACTTGAGGATCTTCAGAAGAACAATTAGCCGTAAGTCGATCATAGTTTTCGGCAAAAGATGGACGATCCTCCCCTGCAAAAAGTAGTGTTTTTACTTGAGGTATTTGATTATATATGTTTTCTACTCGACCAATAAATTCAGGTCCAAAAATTAAGGCGGCAGAATCCGATAAATCTAAGCAATATTTAATTTCTTCCGCTGTATAGCGAAAGTTTAATGGGACTGCAATAGCACCAGCTTTTAAAATTCCAAAATATATAGGTAACCATTCTAAACAATTCATTAAAAGAATTGCTACCTTATCCCCTTTTTTAATTCCCCTTTTTAATAAGAGATTAGCTAAGCGATTCGCTTTTTCCTCAAAGACATGCCAAGTCATTTCCCGACGGTATTCACCTGCTGGATTATTTTCAATAAGTTCATACTCTAACCACATTACATTATGGCTATTTTGTAATTCTAAATTAATTTCAGTTAGACAGGTTTCCTTTCCATATAAACGGGCATTATTAGACAACAAATCAGTAATAATCATTTTTTTCCCCTTCCATTCTACTAACACCTTAGGTGTTTTAATAATAAGAACTACCATAAAACCGTGCTACATTTAAAACCCAGTATCTATATTTAAATTTTTAGCTGTATTTAAAAAAAATGTAGCTATTAAAAAGACTTTGGTATAACACCCCCTATAAATTATAGTTTGTTAATGGTTTCTTTAATATAATCCATAATAATCCTTCCAAACTAATTGTTTGTCTATATTATTTTTTAAACATTAGGTATATTAACAGTATTCGTTTTAGCTCCCTTAATTAAAATTAATAAGGCTAAGAAACATATTACTATAGCCGTATAATATCCGAAATTAAGACCGCGGTCTAGCATAAAGCCACCTAAAGAAGGACCAATAGCTCGTCCCAAGCTATCATAGCCATTTAATATCCCCATAGCTGAACCCTGAGCCGAATCCGTCCTTTTAGATACCGCGGCCGATATAGCA
>JAAYRQ010000164.1 GCA_012518685.1 Syntrophomonadaceae bacterium
AATAGAGGTAGGTAATGGAGGAATCAGGGAAATATCTAGATAAGAATATGATATAATCTAAGGTAGAGTTTTATTTATAGGGGGTTTGATTTTTGGATACTTTAGAATGTATTATGACTAGACGAAGCATAAGAAGATTTACGGAAGAATCTATCCCGGAGGAAGTTTTGGAGAAACTTTTAGAAGCGGTCAGATGGGCACCTTCTTGGGCTAATACTCAGGCTGTGGAAATAATAATTTTAAAGGATAAAAATGCTCGGGAAAAAATAGTGGAATTTCTTTCACCTAATAATCCATCTGCCAAGGGAGTAGCTAATGCTCCTATTGTTGCTATTATATGTGCTAAAATAGGCTTAGCAGGTTACAAGGATAATAAAGCAGTTACTAACAAAGGTGATTGGTATATGTTTGATGCGGGCATTGCTAGCCAAAATTTATGTTTAGCTGCCCATGCCTTAGGGCTTGGCTCAGTACATGTTGGTTATATAGACCATCAGAAATTAGATGAGTATTTGGATTTACCTTCTGGGGTTAAAAGTGTCGAAGTTATACCTATCGGTTACCCAGCTAAAATAGGCAATGCTCCACCTAGAAGGCAGATTAACGAATTCGTACACAGGGAAAAATACGGGAATTGTTAATTGATAATAGATTAGTCAAAGGAAGGTTCTTACCTTCCTTTTTTATTATAATGTCGGACGAGATCTTAAGTTTAAAGGCTGTCTATAAAGGAATAGTTCTGGATATATTTACCGAGTCTCACTCGGTTTTATTTTTTTATTATTTGAATATTAATGGGGTAAGCTTAATATTCGGAGGTTGGCATAATGTATCGTGTAGGGTCTTATCTATTATTTGTTTTCTTGGTTATTATTTTTTTTGTTTCTCAAGTTACTGCATCAGATTACGAGTCTAGTCAGGTCGATGGCACTAACTTTCCTTGTCTATATATTACCTCCCCTAATTTACAAGGTGAAGCAGTATGGTTACTACAAGCTAGGCTAAAAGAATTAGGCTATGAACTAAAACCGACGGGGGTTTATACGAATGATACGCAAGATACTGTTAAACTATTCCAAGTTGCTTCTAACCTAGAGCCTACAGGAATTGTAACTGAAGATGTATGGTATAGTTTAATACCGAGTGAAGCAAATAATTATATAATAGCGGAAGATGATAGGCTATTAACTGGTAAGCTAGTAATAGAGATAGAAATTACCACCTTACTTCTAACCGTCTTTCAAGATGGCGAGGAAGTGGCCAAATACCCAATTGCCGTTGGGAAGAATTCTACCCCTTCACCATTAGGGGAATGGAAAATAGTGCATAAATCTTTAAATTGGGGTGGTGGTTTTGGTACTAGATGGTTAGGGCTTAATGTGCCTTGGGGTATTTATGGTATTCATGGTACTAATAAGCCTGGTTCGATTGGCTCCTATGCTTCTCATGGTTGTATTAGGATGTTTAATGGGGATGTAGAGAAACTGTATCCTACTATTCCTATAGGGACAAGGGTGAGAATATTAGAAAAGGGCAAAATGTTTCCTGGAAATATTAAACCCATAGTCTTAAAGGCTGGGGCTTCGGGGCAGCAAGTAGTCTATGTGCAAAGTAGATTAAAAGAATTAGGCTATGAATTCGATAGAGCTGATGGCAGGTTTGGTAAAATGACTGAATTAGCTATTAGATACTATCAAGCTTGGCACTTATTAGAAGCTTCGGGTATTGTTGACGAAGCAACTTATAGTAGCCTAGGTATGTTATAAATCCACTTAAAGTCAAGTTTTCCTATCTGGTTAAATTATAATTTTCCTTATCTTTTATCTATCTGGGTTAAATTATTTTTTCTTTTTGAATAAGGTTATTCTTGATTTTACTTAATTTTTAGTAGAGTATAGTAAGGGAGTTTTATTTATACTATTTAGGAAAGGAGGGGCTAATCTTGAGAGATATTACGAAATATGATGTTAGTCAACTTATTTTAGAGAATAAATTATCAGAATTAAGAACTAGGGTTAATATATTACCCGTACCTGATTTAGCCGATTTATTAATGGAGCTTGAAAAACCTAATCGGGTGGTATTATTTCGATTATTGCCTCGCCCATTATCATCAGAGGTTTTTGCTTATTTATTACGGGAAGACCAGAATGAATTGCTAAAAGCACTAAATGATGAAGAAACGCGTAATTTATTGTCTAACTTAAGGCCTGATGACAGAACTTACTTATTTGAAGAATTGCCTGGGCGTATGACACAAAAATTATTAAACCTATTAAGCCCTGAGGATTTGAAATCAGTGCGACAATTATTAGGTTATCCTGAAAAAAGCGTAGGACGCTTGATGACACCAGATTATGTGGCGATAAGACCTAACTGGACAGTAGCTGAAGCTATTGAGCATATAAGGGTAAAGGGGCGTAATAGTGAGACCGTAAGTATTATTTATATTGTTGATGAGGAATGGAAGTTATTAGATGAAATAAGATTACAAAAACTAGTTTTAGCTAAAGCCGAACAAAAAATTGAATCACTAATGGACTATACTTACACGAAACTATTTGCCTATGATGACCGAGAAGAAGCAGTTAAAATGATGCAAAGATATGATGTTTGGGCACTTCCAGTGGTTGATTCTGATGGTGTTTTAATAGGGGTCGTTACCTTTGATGATGTCATGGATGTCGCTGAAGAAGAAGTAACTGAGGATTTTCATAAGGCTGCTGCGGTTATTCCTGTTAGGACAAGTTATAAGGAAACAGGCATTATGGAATTATACAAAAAAAGGATAGTATGGTTAATCGCCTTAGTTATATTTAACTTATTGACTATTAAAATATTAGCCTCTTATGAGGAAGTCTTAGCATCTGCTATTGCTTTAACATTCTTTATCCCCCTTTTAATTGGGACAGGCGGAAACACTGGTACCCAATCTGCTACCTTAATGGTAAGGGCACTTGCGACAGAAGATGTAGAACTAAACCAATGGTGGAAAACCTTTTTAAAGGAAATATTTGTGGGTATATTATTAGGAATTACTATGGGAGTTGCTGGACTAATTTTAGGGTTTTTCAGAGGCGGTTTTGAAATTGCCCTAGTAATTGGCTTAACTATGACTGCTATAGTTTTAGTAGCTAACTTTATTGGTTTTAGTCTGCCCTTTATTTTAACTAAACTAAAATTAGACCCAGCTGTGGCTAGTAATCCTTTAATATCATCTTTAGCTGATGCCACAGGTTTATTAATATATTTTGCTATATCTATTTCCATTTTATCCTTATAGAAAATAGCTGATTTTGTATTAATTTTGTGTTTGAATTTTTATCCAAATAATGCTAAGCTGAATTGAGCGAATATTAAATTTAATTACAAAATTCATGGTAAACATCGTGGGGGATAATAATGTTAAATAGGTTAGCTAGTACCGAAAAAAAATTATTAGTTGCGGACATACTAACTAATGCAAAGGATTGCATAATTATCTTAGACTATAAACATAACATCTATTATTGGAATTATGGTGCTTGTGGCATATTCGGGCATAATTTTAATGATATCATAGGTAATTCCATATTTTCTGTTTTGGACTGGCCAGAATTGTTTAATATTTTATACAACTTAGAATTAGAGCAACAAGAATTAATAAAAGAGCTTAATACTGCTAGAGGTCTTAGAACCTATAGCGTTATTTTTAATAAGGTTACCCTTAAATCTACTAAAAACCATTATGTGGTAATCAAACTAAGTGATATTACTGAACTTATAGAAGCGAAGTTAAAAGCCAAAAAAGCTAGTCTAGCAAAAAGCGAATTTTTAGCCAGTCTAAGCCATGAAGTAAGAACCCCCTTAGTAGGTATTTTAGGATTTTGTGAATTGTTAACCAAGGCTGATTTAGGCGAAGATGAACAAGAATATATTCAAACTATTGAATATTGTGCTAAACAGTTAATGGGGATAGTTGATAGGGTATTAGACTTATCTAAAATTGAAGCAAGGCAAATAGAAATTGCTCTTAGCCCTTTTAATATCCGACAGTTAGCAGAAAAAACGGTTAATACTATGAAACCGATTATAAATAAGAAGAATCTATTCTGTTCCATAGATATTGATGACAATGTCCCAGCTAACCTAGTTGGGGATGAAGTTAAAATTAAACAATTATTGACTAATTTAGTTACTAACGCTATTAAATATACCCAAAAAGGCTACATTAGAATACACATAAGCCTGCAAAATATTGATAATTATAACCCTAATTTAGTTACTGTTAAGTTATCGGTTTATGATACAGGTAGTGGTATTAATCCCCAGCAAGTAAGAGATATTTTCAATCCCTTTATGCAAATTAATGGCTCTGATAATTTTAAGGGAGTCGGTCTGGGTTTAGCTATAAGCAAAAGATTGGTAGAAGCCTTAGGGGGCAACTTATGGTATGAACCTAATGCTGAGCAGGGATCTATTTTTTCTTTTTCGCTAAATTTAGCTATTGCACAAGAGGGTACAAACGAAACTAGCCTTTCTTATAATACTAAAGCAAAGGTAAATGAAATAAATGTCTTATTAGTGGAAGATGTTGCCATTAGCCGCAGATTAATTGGGCTAATGTTAGAACAGATGGGCTATAAAATTATAGAGGCTGCTAATGGCGAAGAATGTTTGAAAATACTTAATTATTGTGAGCCCGATATTATTCTAATGGATATGCAAATGCCTATCTTAGATGGTTATAAAACTACTAGAATAATTAGGCAAAATAACAAGTATAAAAATATTCCCATTATTGCCTTAACAGCCTATGCTATGACTAGTGATTTTAACAAATGTATAGAAGCAGGTTGTAGTCATTATCTTAGTAAGCCTTTTACTAAGATACAGCTTGCTGAACTCCTTAATACCTGCGAAGTTAGTGGTTAATTGTTTCTAACATCAAATCCCAAGTCTTCTATTTCATCTATTATTCTTTTTACTTCAATTTCTTTTTCATTAAAATCTACATCTACAAAGCCATCTTCATGATATGCTACTACTTTATTTACTCCTGGCAATTCTTGTAATGCGTTTTCTATGCTTTGTTTACAATGTTTACAACTCATACCTTCTACCAATAATTTTTCTAACACTTATTAATTCCCTCCTAAATTATTTTTTAGATACCTTTTCCTTTCTTGCATAATAGTGTAGGATTTAATTATACTATTTATTGTTAAGGATACAAACTTATTATAATTAAGTGATCTTGCGATTTGGGCAGGAAAAAAAGGAATTAGTACAAATATGCTGAATATTATAATTTAATGGGTAAGACTAACAAGGAGGGATATTTATGGCTGAAGAAGTTCAACTAGTAGTGTTTATTTTAAAACAAGCTGATCAGACTTGTGAATATGGTGTACCTATTACTAAAGTGCAAGAGATTATTTCCATGGCTACACCTACTAAGATGCCTCAAACTCCAGATTTTGTAGAAGGTATTATCAATTTAAGAGGGAAAATAATCCCTATAATTGATCTTAAAAAGCGTTTTGAAATGGGTAAGTCTGATTTGACAGGAGATACTCGCAGTGTGATTGTAGAAGTTGAAGGGCAAACTATAGGTATTATTGTAGATGAAGTTACTGAAGTTCTTCGCTTGCAAGGGGAAAACATTGAACCACCCCCAGCAGTAATCGGGGGTATAACTGCTCAATATCTTACAGGTGTAGGTAAGATAGATGATAGGTTATTAATTTTATTGGATATGGATAAAATCCTTAGTGAGGATGAAAAAGCGGAACTTGTAACTGCAGCTAATGCTTAATAATGCTTATCTTAGCCCTGAATATACTAGTTCAGGGCTTGTTTTATTTATTGGTTTTTTAAATAAAGGAGTGCTTAATGTATATCGGAGTGGATATTGTAGATATTAATAGGGTTA
>JAAYRQ010000165.1 GCA_012518685.1 Syntrophomonadaceae bacterium
CCACGCTATTTCCTTATAATCACCCTTAATATTTAGTAATTCATCAGCTTGCTCAGCTTCTCTTAGTTTGTGCAATTTAGCGGTTAGAATCTTCATCGCCGCTAGCTTATTAGCATGTTGGGAACGCTGATTTTGGCATTGGACTACCGTATTAGTAGCTAAATGGGTAATTCTAACTGCTGAATCAGTTTTATTAACATGTTGTCCCCCCGCTCCACTAGCACGATAAGTATCTATCTTAATATCATTAGGCTTAATTATAATATCCTCATTATCAATAATTTCAGGCAAAACCGCCACCGAAGCAAAAGAGGTATGCCTTCTTCCCGAAGCATCAAAAGGAGAAATGCGAATTAAGCGATGAACACCATCTTCACATTTTAACTTACCATAGGCAAAACTACCCGAAACTAAAAAAGTAATACCCTTAATGCCCGCTTCATCTCCAGCTAAAAAATCCAAAATTTCCACCGCATAGTTAGAACTTTCAGCCCATCTAGAATACATTCGGAAAAGTATTTCCACCCAGTCTTGGGCTTCCGTACCTCCAGCTCCCGAGTGCAAAGATACAATCGCATTATTAAGATCGTAAGGATCAGAAAACAAGACTAACAATTCATAATCCAGATACTGTTTATTAAGCTTCTTTAACTCATATACGGTTTCCCTATACAGTTCATCTTCACCTTCGGCAGATGACATCTCTAATATTTCCCCGACATAAGTAATATTTTTATATAAATTATCAAAATTAGCTATTTCATCTTTTAAAGTGCTCAGTTTTTTTAAAATGCTTTGGGCCTTTTGATTATCATCCCAAAAACTAGATTCGGCAATAATATCCTCCAGAAGCAAGACTTCTTTTTCTTTACCTTCTATGTCAAAGAGAAACCCTCATCTCATTAAGACGAGTAATTATATTAGCACATATACTTAGCGGATCATCTAACATGTTTATCCTCCCCCATTAACTTACTGCTCTACCACAACACTTCTTATACTTTTTCCCACTACCACAGGGACAAAGTTCATTACGGCCAACTTTCTTCCCTACCTTAACAGGCTTTTTAGGCTCATCTTCCCCACCATAATTAGCCACCATTTTTCTTTCTTCAGGACGCTCTACTACCCTAACTCTTAGAATATAGCGAACTACATCCTCCTTAATGTTATAGACCATATCCTGAAAAGCATCAAAAGCCTCAAATTTATATTCAATCAAAGGGTCCCTTTGAGCAAAAGCCCGTAAGGAAATACCATTCCTTAACTGATCCATTGCATCAATATGATCCATCCATTTTTCATCAATAATTCTAAGCATAATAGTCTTTTCGATATCCCTCATAATATCATGACCTAGCTCAAATTCCCTTTTTTCATATAAATTTTCTGTTTTTTCTAATAAAAACTCCTTCATTTCACGCTTAGTCATACCCTTTAAATCTTCCAGCGAAAAATCAACCCCAGGAATAATATTTTGCTCCACATAGTTTAATAGACCAGGTAAATCCCATTCCTCGGAAAACTTAGTTTCACCAGCATAAGATTCAATCACATTCGTAATTACATCATCCATCATACTAAAAATAGTCTCTTTTAATTCTTCACCATATAAAACTTTGCGTCTTTCTCCATACATTACTTCCCGTTGCTGATTAATGACATCATCATATTCCAAAACATTTTTCCGAATACTGAAGTTCTTCGCTTCTACCTTTTTCTGAGCATTTTCAATACCCCTTGAAATCATCTTATTTTCAATCGGCATATCATCATCCATACCTAATCTATCCATAAGCCCTTCAATATTGCTTGAACCGAAAAGTCGCATCAAATCATCTTCCAAGGAAACATAAAACTTAGACTCTCCTAAGTCACCTTGCCGACCAGAACGACCCCGAAGCTGGTTATCTATACGCCTAGACTCGTGACGCTCCGTACCCAAAACATATAAGCCACCTAAATCCTGTACCCCATCACCCAAGACAATATCAGTACCCCTACCTGCCATATTAGTAGCAATAGTAACCGCTCCCAATTGACCAGCATTAGCGATAATTTCCGCTTCCTTATCATGGTACTTAGCATTTAAGACTTGATGTTTAATACCTCTTTTCTTCAAAAGAGAACTTAGCAGTTCCGAAGTTTCAATAGCAATCGTACCCACTAAAACAGGTTGCCCTTTTTTATGCCTTTCCTCAATATCATTAATAACGGCATTAAACTTCCCTTCCTCACTACGATAAATAACATCCGAACGGTCGTGTCTGACCATAGGCTTATGAGTAGGAATAACTAATACATCCATACCATATATTTTTCTGAATTCTTCCTCTTCAGTTTTCGCAGTACCCGTCATACCTGATAGCTTCTTATACATCCGAAAATAATTCTGAAAAGTGATAGTGGCAAGGGTCTGAGATTCCTTCTCAATCTTAACCCCTTCCTTAGCCTCGATAGCCTGATGTAAGCCGTCACTATAGCGTCTGCCAAACATAAGCCGCCCCGTAAACTCATCTACTATAATAACCTGCCCATCCTTAACCACATAATCCTTATCCTTATGCATTAAACAATGAGCCTTTAAACCCTGATTAACATGGTGGGCAATCTCCATTTCCTCCGACAAATTATCTATGGCAAAATGATTTTCCACCTTCTTAACCCCATCCTCAGTCAAGGTAACCAAATGGGCTTTCTCATCAATAGCATAATCCTCCTCATTAACCAAACGGGGGATAAACTTAGCAATTTGATAATACAAAGTTGTAGGTTTATCACCTTCACCTGAAATAATTAAAGGAGTTCTCGCCTCATCCACCAAAATCGAATCAACCTCGTCAATAATGGCATAATTCAAAGGACGCTGAACCATATTTTCCACAGCTACTACCATATTATCCCTTAAATAATCAAAACCTAATTCATTATTAGTAGCATAAGCAATGTCACATAAATAAGCTGCTCGTCTTTCCTCATAACTTAAGCCATGCACAATTAAGCCTACCGATAAACCGCACATCTCATAAACAGGCCCCATCCAAGCAGCATCACGGCTCGCCAAATAATCATTAACCGTAACGATATGGGTACCCTTACCCTCCAAAGCATTCAAATAAGCTGGCAGGGTAGCTACTAAGGTTTTACCTTCTCCAGTTTTCATTTCCGCAATACGCCCCGAATGTAAGACCATGCCCCCGATAAGTTGCACATCAAAATGACGCATACCTAGAGTCCTTTTAGCAGCTTCCCTAACTAAAGCAAAAGCCTCTGGCAGAATATCGTCTAAGGTTTCTCTTTTTTTTAAACGCTCTCGGAACTCCTCCGTCTTTTTCGGAAAATCTTCATCCTTTAACTTAACAAATTCAGGTTCTAAAGCATTAATAATATTCACATTTTTGCTTAACTTTTTAATTTCCTTTTCATTATCATCTAACAAGCGTTGCATTAGACCTTTAATCATTTTAGAAATCTACCTCTTTCCTCAACTAAGCTAAACTATTAAAAATGAGGAACCATAAGATTCCTCATTTTATTAACTATCACAATATATTATTTTAACACTTTACCCTTACTATCTTCAACTAATCAAAATTAGGTTCAATTAACCCATAATTACCATCTTTACGCTTATATACTACATTTACTTCCTCAGACTCAGCATGAAAGAAAACAAAAAAATTATGACCTAATAAATTCATCTGCATAATAGCTTCTTCCTCATCCATAGGTTTCAGGGCAAATCTTTTGGTTCTAACTATTTTAAAAGGTTCAGGTGCAGCATCATCTTTTAATTCTTGTTCAATCTTGTCCTTGACTGCTTGCTTAAAGCCTACACCTCGATGATGCCTATAAAGTTTAGTTTTATGCTTTTCCAACTGTTTTTCTAACTTCTCCTCCACCATATCGATGGAGGTGTACATATCATCGGTAGCTTCTTCTCCCCTTAAAATCACACCATTAAGAGGAATAGTAACTTCTACCTTATGCACATTACCTTCAACAGATAGAGCGACTTGGGCTTCCTTCACTTCATCTAAGTATTTTTCCAACTTGGAAAGCCGTTTAGTGGTATAATCCTTCAAAGCATTGGTAACTTCAATATTCTTCCCTCTAATGTCTAACTTCATGTGACCACTCCTTTCCCGTTGCCTATATAATATATTCTCCCTAAACTAGATAAAATCCTTTTAGCCAATAGTAATAACTTATTAACTAGCTATAGTATTTATTTATAGTAGAGAAAATATGTAAAAACAGCTTATTTAAACTAATAAATACAAAAACCGGGCTAGTTAGCCCGGTATAATATTCATATTAATAACTTGCTTCTTTTTGTTGTTGGAAACAATCTAAGCAAAATACAGGCCTGCCTTCTACTGGTTTAAACGGAACTTGAGTTTCAGCCCCACATTCAGCACATATAGTGTCAAACATTTGTCGTGGTGCCCTAGAACCCTCATTACGGTTATTTCTACGACTGGTTCTACAGTCTTTACACCGTTTAGGTTCATTCTCAAACCCTTTCTCCGCATAGAATTCCTGTTCACCTATAGTAAACACAAAATCCTGACCACAATCTTGGCATACTAATGTTTTGTCTTCAAACATTTAGAAAAATCCCTCACTTTGTAAATAGATTAACTGATAATTTAGCTAATTAATTACCAAAAAACCAGTATGCTTATTATATACTCCTTAAAACAAAATAGCAATAAAGTGTAAAAACAAAACTAATATTGCTATCTTTTTAATAAAATATTAAATTAATTGTCAGCACTAGGATTATATTTATCCATGCTATCTTTGTATATATCAGTAACCTTAGTGGGATTATCGCTGCTTAGTCTTTTTCTAAGATTTACCCTAATAATAGACTCATTAACCTTATCACTATCATTAATTTTAATTAAAATATCGCCTATTAAGGCCAATAAATCCTTTAATACTGGAACATCTTCCAGGTTTTCATTGTTTTCTAATTGCTTAATATTAAACGATTCTAGATTAAGATTAAGCTTGAGGTCCTCCTGTTGCAACTTATTACTCTGGATAAAGGTAGTAATCCTAGACATTATAGCTGCCCTATCTTGTAGGATATCATGTAACTCTAAGCCTAACTTATCGGCATCTAGGAGACTAGTCTGTTCCTTAGCTAAGTTGAGCATTTGTTCATAAAGCTTATATTGTTCTTTATAATTTTCTATTATATTAAGTAAAATATCTTTTGACATTTGGCCTTCCCCATATCCCCAAAATTAATGACAACTACTTCTTACTATCAAAAAACCAAGCATCAGATGGTTCATCAATACCCAAGTAAGCATCTTGAGCCAGTTTGTTTTGCTTAACTTGCCCTATTTTCTCCTGCATAGTTAACATTTGTTCAGAAAACTGTTCCGTAATAAGCTTATTATTTTCATAAATTCGTTTAATAAGTTGTTCTATCTTAGCATTATCAAGAGTACTTTTCAAGGATGAATCCCCATTACTGATATTATCCATCAACACTTGGCGTTTATCAAGTAAACCAGTAATTTTATTAATCCATTCACCTTCATCATCATTGATTTTAAGGGTTTCTAACATTTCTGAAGTTAAAAGATCTAACTCTATATACAAATCCAAAATATTAAAATCCATAACCACTAGCCCCTTAAGCTAAGATTAGTCGTGGTAGGATTAGCCGAATTACTAGCCACTTTCAAAGCTTCTTGCCAAGTATCTCGCAAGTCTTCAACTAAGGATTCTACCTCCTCCAAAATAGCCTTATCCTTAGCTAAGTTAGCCTCGATTAAGCGGTTCATCATAAAATCATATAGACTATAAAGATTTTTAGAAATCTCATAACTCATATCCAAGGTTGACATAAATTCTACTACAATATCCTCAGCTTTAATTATATTATTATGGGCTAAGTTAAAATCATTACTATCAATAGCATTTTTAGCCATATTGATATTTTTCAGTAACCCATCATAAAGCATAATCAATAACTTGCCAGGTGATACAGTTTCTACGGTCGTTTTTTTATACTGATTATAAGCTTGGGCACCTATACTCATGGAATATCTCTCCTCCCCTAATGGAATAACGATTAGTGTAACTTATACTTTTTCATCTACCAATACACCTATAGCCTCATTAAGCATTTTCCTAATATTAGCCGAAAATTCCAAAACACTTTCGGGCGGAATTTCTCTAATTACTTCTTCAGTAGCAGTATCAATCACCTTAACCGCATAGCGACCACTATCCTTATGCAAAGTAAACTGCAAGTGATAATTAATAATCTTAATGGCTTCATTAGCAGTTTTTACTGCCTCTTGTAAAACTTCTTTGGATTGAGAAGTATCCTTTTTTAATTCCTTTAAGCTAACCTTTACTTCTGGCTTCTTTTCATTGTCTACACTTGGTTTATCTCCCCCACTTTTCATAGGGAGAAAGTCGGTCGGCATCCTTTGCCCTTCTACCCTCATATTTATAGCCTCCTTGCTAATAAAGTTATTTATATTATCGAAAAAAGAAACAAATAACTTTAATCCCTTTTTAAATTAGGACAAAAGAGGGGCAAACGCAGGAAAAACAGTCTGACGGTTCTCTGTTTGATGAAAGTTCTCCTCCCCCTAAGTTCTTTTTAAGATTCTTCGCTAACACTCAGAATGACACTATGGAGACTATCGCCATAATAAGAGCATAATTATTTTATGCTTTAGGCTGTAAAACCACCATCAATAGGTAAAAATACCCCCGTAATAAAAGCTGCCTCCTCAGAAGCCAAAAACATTACCAAACTTGAGATTTCCTCGACTTCACCATAGCGGCCTAAAGGAATCGTTTGTTCAAAGGCCGCCTTAGCCTGAGCAGCATTTTCCCCAGCCATGCCCTCCTCTACGCTACGCATCATACGAGTATTAACCATAGCAGGACATATAGCATTAACCCTAATGCCTAAAGGAGCATTTTCTACCGCCGCCGACCTAGTCATCCCAATAATAGCAAATTTACTAGTAACATAAGCCGAAAGATCGGGCATACCAGCCAATCCAGCCACAGAAGAAACATTAATAATATTACCCGAATTTTGCTCCCTCATAACCTGTAGAACATACTTCATACCCAGATAAGCACCCTTAACATTAATATCAATAACCTTATTAAATACATCCGAAGGATAATCAGCTAACTTACTAACTACCCCCTCAATACCCGCATTATTAAAGAAAATATCAATCCTACCAAATTTCTCCTTAGTCTTATTAACATAAGATACAATATTATCTTCCTTAGCAACATCAGCAGCGACTAACAACAGATCATCAGCAGGTAAACTAAGTTCCTTAGCTACATTATCCAGGGCCTCTTGAGATAAATCCACCAAAGCAATCTTAGCACCCTTGCTGGCAAAACTTCTCGCCGCATCAACCCCAAAACCACCAGCACCACCAGTAATTAAAACCACCTTATTAGTAAAATCTAACTTCATAGAAAAACCTCCTTAAAAATAAAAAAACTGTTAATAAAATTAGTCTTTTATTAACAGTTCCCCTAAAAGCAAAAAATATACTAAGACAGACTAGCCCCGAAAAGCCTCTCCCTTATTACTTATAATTTGAACCCTGTGGGCTTACGCAAACAAATCAATCTGCTGAATAATGCCAGCCGAACCATTCTCCTTTAAAAATACCCCCGTACTCTGTAACTGGCCCTGAGCCGTATTATTAGCATCCTTAAAAGTAAAAGCCGTATCAGCGCTACCTAAGAAAATAGCCCCGATACCAACTTCGCCCAAGGCAAACAAAACATCTTGACCATTTTCATCCTTAGTCCATATCCTTAGCTTATTAAAAATAGGATCATTTTCATCAATCCAGTTATTCCCATCCATATCATATTCCGCTAACTCACGAAAACCATTCCCAGTTGTCGGACCGAAAAGCTCACTACCATTATTAATAAGACCATCCTCATTTAGATCAAGGGCTAAAAAGCCACTTCCCGAATTAACAAAAGAAATCATATCTAATTGCCCATCATTATCCAAATCAAAGGCAACCTTATCCTGAGTCAAACTAGCCATATTAGTATTAAAATTAATTACTAATGGATCAATAGGGTTAGCAGCAGCACCTAAGCGTAAACTAAATTCCTCATGGGAATAAAATGAACGACTCATGTTCATACTGATACCAAAATTTATTTCCCGACCATCAGCAGTCATGACCCTACCATTTGACTCAAAACTCACAGATTCACTTTCAAAATAAGTATGAGAAAAATCATACTCCAAACCCCATCCAGCCCTAGGCATACTGTTAGGAGTGTTCTCATTTCTTACTTTATCCAGAGCTTCTTGCCCCTTCTCATCCTTAATCACAGGAAACTTAAAACTAATCTTTTTACCAGTTAGAGCCTCCAACATCGCAATTAAAGCCCGTAGCTTAATTTCTTCATGTTCAGGGATTTCCCATATACTCTCCTGTTTCTTAATAGCTGTAGCCTCAGGGGAAATTGCTAAAGAATCTAGCGGCAGAGCCAAGGCATTCACCTGTAAAGCCGCCCCACCCTCATTGTTAGGTCGCTCCCCCTGCCAAAAGTTTAAGCGTTCCTCAGTCTTAGATGTCTCCGAATATTGCCGACTAGACACCATCTCGACATTAGAATTAGTAATAATCATAAGTAATACCTCCTTGTAAAAACCTGTACATCCTTGTACCAAATTACTTATAATTATTATCGATAAAAGTCCTGCTGGTCTTAAGTGAAAAAATTACTTATTAAAATAAATCACCAAACCTACCTTCTCTTTGCCAAATCAAACCAAGAAGTATAATCTTCATAATAATTAGAGATATTAGCCAAAATAAACTGGAAAGGGAAATCTTCATATTCGCCAAATTCATCAATATATTCAATATAAAGATTACCTTCATTGTCAAAAGCGGGTAAAATAGCATCATTAATCCCGTCAAACTCAACTGCTGCTACATTAATCCGCTCACAAATACTCTTATCAAAAGTGGCCGCAACACTTACCCATTTATCATTAATGAAAAACTGATTATACATGTGGGGGAAAAATATATCAGTTTTCATTACTTCCAAAGCATCGGAGGGTGATTTATGATTCCTAATAGCTACCAAAACCAGCCTACTCGGAATACCTGCCGCCCTGCCTAAAGCCGCCAGAATAAGAGCCTTTTGCACACAATAACCCCTAGCATTATGCAAAATAGTAGAAGCCATATAATCCTCACCCTTATTAGAAACAGCATACATGTCATAATGAATATTATCACGGACAAAATAAAAAAACTTCTTCGCCTTAAGGCTCACAGAATCATCAGGTTCAACTAAATCCTCTACCAAACGGCGAATATCAGCTTGGTCACTATCCAAAAAATTAGTTGCCGATAAATACTTTTCCACTGAACTACTACCCCCTTCTAATTTTAAGTTAGCATCTTGTGATATTAATACTTAATAATAAGGATATTATAACCCATAATCTTAAGATAAAAAAATAAGCGGGGTATCTCTACCCCGCAAGCTTAGTTCCTTATTCTTCTTCTGCCCAGTTGTCCAGTTTTTCCATTACTAAGTCATAAGTCCTTTGAGAAATCTCAGGCAGCTCCCCACCTAGGATACGCTCAGCCTCTGCAAAACCCTTCTCAATAGCCTCCCTTAATAAACCAATCTTTTCCTTGTCGCCACCAGATAAAGCCTTAGCAAATTCAACAATACGGTCGCTAACCTTCTCAGGACTTAAGTCGCCGCCATCCCCAATCAAGGCACTAGCTTCCAACCTAGCCTGTTCATCAACCTCTACCCTAGCAATATCCCTAAAAGTAAAGCCTTGCCTTTCCAGAAGCTGGGCTACAATTTGTTTCAAATGATTATAAGCCCGATCACTTTCCTCTTGCAGCTTCGTTATAGTAGCTTGGTCAACTTTAGGCTTATCATAAGTAGCCTTACTAGCCACAGCTTCAGACTTAATATATTCATCCTTAGCCTCAGGCTTGACCCCGCCGTCTTTAGGCTGACCCACATCCTGCTTACTATTATTATAAAGTGCAGGAATATTATTTACCGCTCCTCTTATTTCCATTAAAAAAGCACCTCCCTGTAAAAAATCGTACCTCCTTGTACTCATTAATATATATCGGCTAAAAGTCCCCTTTACTTTACCTCTATTTTAAAGAGCTTGCTTGGCAACTAAACCCAAAGATCAATATTTCCACCCACATGTGGGCTAACTGAAGCCTCCATCGCTTGCAAAGCCGCCATAACATCAGCCATTTGCTCCTTAGGTCCCTCAATAGCCATCTTCAAAACTGCTATACTAGCATCTTGTCTTACTTGGGTCTGACTCATGACCATAGCCAAAGCCGCTATATCCACAAAAACACCTCCTAATGTGACATCCTAAACCCTCAGCCCCCCGCCCTATGTCATCCTGAACCCTCGCCCTATGTCATCCTGAACGAAGTGAAGGATCTTTCCACCTTATGTCCGTTTTAAGATTCTTCGCTAACACTCAGAATGACA
>JAAYRQ010000166.1 GCA_012518685.1 Syntrophomonadaceae bacterium
AAGAGCAAGGAAAAGGTGAACATTCATCAAAACACATAGCAATATCAGCAGCTAATGCTTGCTCTATATCCATGACCTTTTCGGGAGTTAAAAAATGTTTACTACCATCAATATGAGAATTAAAATAAACCCCCTCATCAGTTATGCTCCTTAACTTGCTTAAACTAAAAACTTGGAAACCACCACTATCAGTCAATATGCTTTTATCCCAGCCCATAAAATTATGTAGGCCACCAGCTTCAGCTATTAAATCCTCCCCAGGTCTTAAATAAAGATGGTAAGTATTGGCCAAAATAATTTTAATACCTATCTCATCCAAATCCTCAGGTGTTAAAGTTTTAACCGTAGCCTGAGTTCCTACAGGCATAAATACGGGGGTAGGAATAGTAGAATGAGCCGTCTTTACTTCCCCAGACCTCGCATAAGAATTAGCATCAGTTTTGAAAATATTAAACTCTAACATAACTTCCTCCATCTTATTTCAAAAACATGGCATCACCATAACTAAAAAAACGATATTTATCATTAATTGCATGCCTATAAGCATTCATAGTATGGGTATGCCCTGCAAAGGCTGCTACTAACATAAGCAAAGACGAAAGGGGCAGATGAAAATTAGTAATTAAACTATCAACCGCCTTAAATTGATAACCTGGATATATAAATATATCAGTTTCACCACTAGTAGCTACAAACTTATTATAATTATTAAAAATAGTTTCTAGGGTTCTAACCACTGTAGTACCTACAGCTATAATCTTATTACCCCTTAACCTAGTTTCATTCAAAATATCAGCCACATCTGCAGCCAAATAATAGCTCTCCTTATGCATAGTATGTCCCCGAATATCTGGAACATTAACAGGTCTAAAAGTTCCTAATCCTACATGCAAAACCACTGTTACTACATTAACCCCTTTGGCTATAATATCTGTTAATAAATCATTAGTAAAATGTAAGCCTGCAGTAGGAGCAGCCGCCGAACCTAATTCTTTAGCATAGACTGTCTGATAGCTAGTTTTATCAGATATATCAGCCTCCCTATTAATATAAGGGGGTAAGGGCATTTGCCCTATCTGGTTTATAAAATTATCTTCATCAGACAAATTGTGAAACTTTACTAGCCTGCCTCCAGCTATATCCAGTTCCTTAATAATCTCTAAGTAAATACTACTATGGTCAAACTTAACTATAGCCCCCTTTTTAAGCCTTTTAGCAGGTCTGACAATAGTTTCCCAATATAGATTCTCTTTTTTAAGTAATAATAGCTCTACCTTAGCCCCCGTATGCTTATAACCTAATAATCTAGCAGGCATGACCTTAGTCTCGTTAAGAACTAGAGTATCTCCTTTACTAAGAAAACTAATAATATCGGTAAATACCCTATCCTCGACTTGTCCATTTTCTTTATTTACAACTAATAATCTTGAACTATCGCGTGGGCTCACTGGATAACTAGCTATTAACTCTTGAGGTAATTCAAAATCATAATTAGTCAAATCATATAAATCCCCAACATCTTTAAGCATTAATTATCTCCTAAAAAAATTAAATAATAAAGTTAAAATAAGACTAATAACTAACAAACTAGTCAAAGGGAAGAAAAGAGTGAAATTATCCCTTCTAATATAAATATCGCCAGGTAGCTTAAAAGCACACCAGCCCTCGACCTTAGACATAAATAAAAAAACTAGGCCTATCCCTAGTAAAAAAAGCCCCATACCAATAAAAAGTTTAGCTATATTACCCATAAATATCCGCCCCTACTGCACTTATACCCTTGGAATGGTTGCGTTTATTAACTCTTTAGGAGCATATCTTTCCAGCTCACTATACAAACATCCACAATACGCTTGGCGGTATAAGCCTAATTCTTTAGAAATCTTTACCGTATCCTTATATCCTAGCCTAAAATCTTCATATAAAAAAGGTATATTATATTTAGCAGCCACCGTCTCGCCCACCTCTTTTATCCAGCTATGTTTTTGATATTTACTTACTAACAAAGTAGAAGTAAAAAAGTCAAACTTTCCTCTTTTAGCAATATGGGCTGTCTCTTCCAATCTTATCTGATAACAAAATCTGCATCTTAAATGTTCCCGATAAGCAATCGCTTGAAAATAATCTACTATATTATATTTTTCCTCATATATAACTTTTAAGCTATAAGCATTAGCTAAATCCTGCACACCAGCAAGTCTTTGCATATATTCATTATAAGGATGAATATTGGGATTATAAAAATAACCCATAACTTCATAATTTCTGGCTTTTAGCCATTGTAGAGGATAAGTGGCACAAGGGCCACAACATATATGGAGCAATACTTTTGCCATTATTTTCACCAACTATACTATTATTATGTATTAGTCATCATTAAACAAGCTAGGATTATCTAGGTTAGCCATAGGGTATCCCATATGCTCATAAGCCCTTTTAGTGGCGACTCTTCCCCTAGGGGTTTTTTGAATAAAACCAAGTTTTAATAAAAAGGGTTCATAAACATCAGTAATAGTATCCCTTTCCTCCGAAACAGTAGCCGCCAAAGTTTCTAAGCCGACTGGGCCACCATTAAACTTAGTTATAATAGCATCCATAATCATTCTATCTACATTATCTAAACCCAAATCATCTATTTCTAACATATCTAGTGCTAGATTAGCAATATCCAGGTCAATCATCCCATCACCCTTAACTATAGCATAATCTCTAACCCTTTTAAGCAAGCGGTTAGCTATACGGGGGGTGCCCCTAGACCTTTTGGCAATTTCCCCAGCTCCCTTAGCAGCAATATCTATATTCAAAATACGAGCCGACCTTATAACAATATCGGTTAAATCCTCAACTGTATAATAATCTAACCTACACATTATACCAAATCTATCCCGCAAAGGTGAAGTTAATAAGCCAGGTCTAGTAGTAGCACCTATTAAGGTAAAAGGAGGTAAATCAATTCTTAGGGTTCTAGCCGCTGGTCCTTTGCCAATCACAATATCAATAGCAAAATCTTCTAAAGCAGGATATAATACTTCTTCTACCACCCTATTAAGACGATGAATTTCATCTATAAAGAAAACCTCACCAGGTTCTAGGTTCGTAATAATAGCAGCCAAGTCACCTGGTCTTTCAATAGCTGGTCCCGAAGTTTTTCTTATCGGATGTCCAGTTTCATTAGCAATGATAGTAGCCAAAGTAGTTTTACCCAATCCAGGTGGACCACTTAATAGGACATGATCTAATACTTCACTTCTTTCCTTAGCAGATTTAATAAAAATACTAATATTTTCTTTTACCTTATCTTGCCCTATATAGTCTTGTAAAAATAAAGGTCTAATAGATTGATCCAAAAAATCCTCTTCGGCAAAACTATTAGGAGATAAGAGTCTATCTTCTGACAAAATATAACCTCCCGCTTAACTTATAACTTATTATCATTAATCTCTTTTAAAAGCAGTTTTATATTAAAACTAGTATCTTGCCCTAATGCCCCCCGTTCAAGCAGGCTACTAATAAATGGCATAACTTCTTGCCCAGTATAGCCTAAGACTTCCATAGCTTCCACTAAATCAGCCGTATTAGGCTCATTCGTTTTTTTGGTTTCTATGGGTAAATCAGCTAACTTGTCTTTTAATTCAAAAATCAAACGAGCCGCAGTTTTCTTACCTATCCCAGGAATGGTAGTCAAAGTTTTTTCATCTTGGCTAATAATCGCATTACAAAAAATACTCGGTTCTAAAGCAGATAAAACATTAATAGCTACTTTAGGACCGATACCAGATACGGTTATAAGCTTTTCAAATAATTTTAATTCTTCCTTATTAATAAAGCCATACAGTTTATATTCATTATCCGTAATCTGTAAATAAGTATATATCAAGAAGCTTTCACCTAAGTTAGGTAAGGAATTAAAAGCCCGATTATTAACAAAAACTTGATAGCCAATATTATTAAGCTCTAAAACAATATAATCCAAGTCTATCTCAGCTAATACCCCTTTTAAGTAAGCAATCACTTAATAACCACCTTTATAAATACTATTAATCTTATAAGAATGAAGATGGCATATAGCTACAGCTAGAGCATCTGCCGCATCGTCAGGTTTAGGAATATCCTTTAAGTTAAGCAGTTTTTGTACCATAAACTGTACTTGGGCTTTTTCAGCTCGGCCGAAACCTACTACCGACTGCTTCACTTGTAAAGGTGTATATTCAGCAACTTCTACAGCCCGATTAGCCGCCGTCATTAATATTACACCCCTACTTTGGGCTACAGTAATAACGGTTTTGGCATTTTTTTGGTAATATAGAGCTTCTACAGCTACTACATCTGGATTATATTTTATAATTAAATCATCCAAATCCCGATTAATTTTACTTAATCTTAAAGCCATATCCATATTAGCCCTAGTATCAATAGTTCCATAAGCAATAATTGAATTACGACCTGCCTTATTCTCCACTAGCCCATAGCCAGTAGTAGCAGTACCTGGATCAATTCCTAAGACAATCATAAAGATTTTAGCCACCTTAAACAATATTTATATCTAATATTACTTGAAAAACTTCCATAGTGCTAGAAATAATCTACTAATAGGTCAAATTCCCCAAAATATTAAAATCAAAAAATAGCCCCGCATAAATTCGAGGCTATCACTAAAGTAATTTCACAAAAGTCTATAAATATTCATCCAAATTTTCTAGGGCATCATTTAAAGTATCAATATCTTGAAATTCCCATTCGCCAGCTTCTATTCTAGTTTGCAATTCCATAGGTAAAGAATCCATATATATATCAGTAACTCGTAATAACACATCATTTTTAGTATCTGGGCCTTTATAGATGGCTATCCTCCCTTGAAATTCCTTCATTCTACACTTATTTTTATCCTCTTCGCACCAATCATCGATAACCCTATGGATGATTAGGGAATCATTCACTAAAGAAATATTGTAGTCATTGGCTTCAGTATATATTAGCTTAATCTGTTCCACAGATTTGCCTTCGATATTTTGCCTTTCGTCAAATTCTCTAATAATTAAATGCCCGCACTTCTTATACTTTTCTTCATATATAATAGGAGTGTTTTCATCGATTATATCTCTTTTTTCCTTAATATCTATTACAGGTTTTTGGGATATATCCCTATTAGCAAAATTATTGTAGAAATATGCCATCATAAAACCTGCACTAAAAGCCAAAAACAAAACTCCTATACTTAAAACCTTTTTAACCTCTTTATTCATTGATATACTCACCTCTTTAAATCATTTTTGCCCAAAAAAATTCATAATATACTAAGATTTATGCAACTTAGTGAAATACATCACATTGATAAGCAATAGCGACCTATTCTTAATTTGTGAATGAATATGCCTGTTTTTAGCATTGTATATTATCCTAATACCATGTTTATAATAGAGATAGATAAAGGTCAAACGAAAGTCAAAACTATTGTGAATTTTTCGACAACTCGGTTTACATTTAAAGGAGGTTATAATATGAACAAGTATGAACAAAATGCAAATGTTACTTGGTTCCCGACGCAAAATATAGATATACTTTCACCTAATATCGAGCTAGATTTAACCGATAATACTGAAAGTTATGAAGGATTAGAGGCTAAGACAAAGAATGCCTATAGTGCTAATGTAGCTAATTGGTTCCCCACTGGAAAGATAGACAATTATTCTAGTAATATCGAATTAGAATTAACAGAAACTAAGCGGCCTGCAGAAAAAAATGTTTACCAAAAGCTAGAAGCAGCTTTTTCAAACTACAGTATTTGGGAAACATATACTGACGATTTTATTCCTTCACCTGAGCTAGAGAAATCATTCTATAACGAAGCTATTAATCACAGGGATAAAATCACTACTAAGAAATCATTTGAAGAAGTTTTAGCTATTTTCGATACTTGGGCAGGAACTAGCATAGATATTCTAAGTCCTTATGGAGATATTGATTTTGGTAACAATATATTCGCTGACAACTTCTCTATGGATGTACCAGTGAAAATCTACAGTGAAAAAGAAGATTTAGTATTTCAAATTGATGCACCTTGGATGAAAGTAGAATCTTTTGATGATGCTGACCTATTCCCCAGTAGGCTAAATCTAAAAAGCGT
>JAAYRQ010000167.1 GCA_012518685.1 Syntrophomonadaceae bacterium
TATTCGACTATATTGAAGCAACTTATGGCAAGTTAGATATTCTAGTTAATAATGCAGGTATGAACTCTTACTATGGTGCAATTATTGATGCACCCATAGACGCTTGGGATAAAGTAATAGAAGTCAATCTAACTGGCACCCTACTAATGAGCCAATATGCTGGCAAATTAATGATGAAAAACACTGGCGGCTCCATCATTAATGTAGCCTCGGTCAATGGCATAAGCCCGCCAGCCATGCAAGGCATATATTCCATTACAAAAGCAGGGGTAATTGCGATGACTAAGGCCTTTGCCAAAGAATTAGCCCCTAATAATATCAGGGTTAATGCCCTACTACCTGGACTTACCGCCACTAAATTCACTTCGGTAATGGTAGAAAATGAAGAACTGATGGAAAAATACCTCCTACCACAAATTCCTATGCATCGGGTCGCAGAACCCGAAGAAATGTGTGGGACTGTGGTTTTCTTAGCCTCAGATGCAGCCTCATATATTACAGGTACAAATATAATTGTCGATGGAGGCCTACTAGCCTAGATAAGATTATATAAATTGATAGAATTGATTAATTCATATAGGGGTGTTAGAAAAATACCCCTGTTTTTTATTGGACATTTCGCCAAAATTAGACTAAAAGGAAAAGGAAATAGGCAGTAAATATCGAATATATTCAATTATAGGAAAATTGCGATTAGAGAGGAGGATTGTCTTGAAAAAGATTGGATTTCCTAATTTAGAACTTTGAATTAACCATTTAGGAGGAATGTATGATGGCTCTTAAAGCACCAGAAACTTATGTTTATCAAGGTCCCCCCAATCCCCTATTAGAAAAATTTATGCGGGATACCCCCAGTACAGTTCATATGTTTTATAATACTGTTAAATATTTTGGGCATCGTCCTGCCCAAAAATATAAAAGTGGTGGGCTATACCTGACCTTGACTTACCAAGAATTTGCTGAACGGGTGGAGAAGTTTGGTCAAGGATTTATGGCCTTAGGTTTAGAAAAAGGTGAATGTATAAGCATTATGTCAGCTACTAACCCCCTTTGGGATTGGGTTGATTACGGTGGACGGGCGGCAGGATGTGCAGTATGTACTATTTACCCTACGGATTCTAAGGAAACAATTATTTACACTTCGGCTTTTTCAGAAGTAAAAGTAATCTGCGTTGAAAATGAAGAATTATTAGAAAAGATATTACAGACCTGGGATAGAATACCATCTCTAAAATATGTCGTGGTCTTGAACAGCACCTATGTAAGCGAAGATGCTAATATTATGAATATGCAACAGCTATGGGAGCTCGGTCAACAATACAAGTTAGAAAATCCAGGAGCTTATAAAGAAAGGTGGCAATCATTACGGCATGATGACTTAGCTAGCATCTTATATACCTCTGGTACTACTGGTACTCAAAAAGGCTGCCCCTTAACCCATAAGAATATTCTTAGTGCTACCCTTGCGGTTAGTCAAGTAGGTTACTGGGGAGGTACCGAGTTTTCCGACAAAGATGTAGTCTTTTCTATATTACCCCTAAGCCACAACTGGAATCGCGTAGATAACCATAGTGCTTGTATATCTTATGGTGGTATGATTGGCTATGCCCAAAGTCCCAGAACTATTTTGCAAGA
>JAAYRQ010000168.1 GCA_012518685.1 Syntrophomonadaceae bacterium
CTAACATAGTAGCCTTACTGCTAATATGCCAAGGTAGTGGTCCGATGAAGTTTCCTACATAGCTATGAATATAATTTATTAAAAACATTATATAGTTACTTTGTTCTAAATTAATCCACATCTGACTACCGCCAGAGTATATTGTTAATGAGCTTAATCTATAATTTAGAACTGATCTTAGTGACATGTTTACTACTGGTACTATATAATCCATGAAATAAGTGTAATATATGCCAAAAATTAATAACAAAGCGACCCCAACTAAGATTGGACTTTTTAACCTGATAATCTTTTTATAAGTGAAATAGATTATTATTGATAACATAAATGCTAATAAAGCATATCGCCTAAATCCCCCTAATAACCACAAGACAGGGATTAATAATAATATATATAATAACTTTCTTTTGCGGTAAAATATTATCCTAATAGTTAGGATAGTAGCTAATAGGTATAACATGTATATCCATATATCGCGATATATGGACAAATTAAGGTTCATTTGTAAACTGGCATAGAATAAAAAACTAAGTAAAATAATTATTTTAGCATTCAATATTACCCTAGGATCTATCCTTTTTTCTTCCAATCTGAAAATCAGACTTATTAAGTGTGTGGCTAGTATTACTAACAAAATAAAGCCTAGATAGTTAAAGATCCTTATTAAGTAAACATTCTCGATACCTGTTATCTTAATTAAGTTGCCTATAATTACAGTATAAATCGAGGTTATTACAGCACTATGCCCTTTGGCAACATTCTGAGCCTGTGCCCAATAAGTTAGTCCATCATCACCACCGCCGAATAACTGTACTGTTACCCCCTCATTACCATAATTCAAGGCGAGAAAGAAGATCACTGTCGTTAAGGTAAAATAAATTATAAATACTAGCTGCTGTACGGTTAAGTATAGGTATAGCCTCTGTCTCATTTATACTCCTTTTATGGCATAAACCCGTTCCATCTCTTCCATTACTCTCTCTATCGAATATTTCTCTATTAGTTGTAAGCTGTGTTCTGCCATAGTTTTTCTTAAGTCGGCTGCATCGTGCAGCTTGCTTATAGCGGCAGCAAAGCCATCAGCGTCATCCATCTCTATAATATAGCCATTTACACCATCTGCTACTAGGTCACGATTACCTCTGCAATCAGTTACTACTAAAGGCAGTCCTGTTGCCATGGCTTCCATTACATTTACTGGTAAACCTTCTTGTCTAGCTGCTGATACCGCTATATCAGATAATAACATTAGACTAGGAACATCATTTCGATAGCCTAGGAACTCTACATGTTTGTTAATCCCTAGCTCGGTTACTTCGCTTTGGTAGTCTTCTAATAAGTCGCCTGTGCCAGCCAGGAGAAGCATAATCTCTGGTATTTCTTCATTTAACAGGGCGATTACCTTAAAAAGCAAGCTTTGATTTTTATTATAATTCAGTTCTCCAGCATATATAAGAATAAAGTCTTCTTCCTTATACCCGTATTCATTCCTTAGGCGGTTTTTTTCTTCAATCGTTTGCGGTTTAAACCTTTTCAGATTGACTCCTACCCCATCTACCAATTCTATTTTCTTAGCTTTAAACCTTTTTTTTATGGCGTTTTCATAGTCTTCATTATTGATGGTAATTAGTATGTCGGTATATCTGGCTAGGTATTTTTCCACCGGATAATATAATAGCCAATTTATAAGGGGGGCACCCTTAAAAAAATGAAATCCGTGGGCGGTATAGATTAGCCTAGTTCCTTTTTTTCTAGCCTTACGGGCTGCCAGCCTAGTTAATGCACCACCCATAGGGGTATGACAATGGATAATATCATAATCTTCATTATTTATTAAGGTTTTTAATTCCCGATATGCTTTTAAGTTATCTAATTTAAAAGGACTTCTGGCAAAAGATATATCATGTTTTTTATCAACAGGCAGTTCCCGCCCCTCTTCTTTAGAAGCAGTATGTACTTGATAACCTTGTTCCTTAAACCATTTGAGGTAAGGGGTATGGAATGAGTACAGGTGATTTTCTACTGTGGCTGTGAATAGAACTTTTTTCATGGGTGACTCCTTTTTGTTTTTACACGAATTTTTTAATAGACATACCCTGGGGCACTCCCGATGTTCCGCTAACGCTCCACTATTAAGGTTACTGATTTTTTATAAAAACTAATTTTCGGCAATAGTATCCTTTTGCATAAAAATAAGTCCCTCCCCGAATGAATTCGGGTGCTACTGCTGACTTGGTGGCTACTAGAGTAAGCCTAGTCTAACGGTTTTTTATCACTCTTGCTGGCACTCCAACAGCGGTAACATTTGGGGGTACATCATTTATAACCACAGCCCCAGCACCTACGATTGCATTTTGTCCGATGGCAATGTTATTGCTAACTATACTTCCTATGCCTAGCCAAGTGTTTTTACCTATTATCACATTGCCTGCAGTAGTAACTCCAAATATTGTTATTCAATAAATCTTTGCAAATCCAACATTAGATAAGCTATTTATAAGCTTTTTAAATTATGTTTAACCTTCGTTAATATGAATTTGCTTTTTTTCTAAGTCTTTAACACTTTGAGTCATTAACTTATGTTTTTCTTGATATTCATTATCTGTTAACATAGGTTCTTTACTTCCATACCTTTTGTTAAAAGAAATTAATTCTGTGTAAATCTGATCTAAATAAATATATAGGTTTTTCTCAGTAATATTCTTTAGGGGAAAATCTAATGCCTTTGTATAATATTTTTCTGCATATAATAAATTGACATATTGATTATCATCATTATTAATAATAGCTAACTTATGATTAATCATACCACTATAATAATATGAGTACATATCATCTTTTTTTCGTCCACAACTAATTTCATAGAAAGCCAAAGCTATAAAATATGATTTCTGACGCATGCTAGTTTCTAAATGTTGAATATCACCTAAAGAATGATAAACCTGACCTATATAATATGCTATATCCTGACCCGAATGATTGTAATTAACATTACATTCCATAAGGGAATAACTTTCGTTGTAGTACTCAATTGCTTTACAATAACAATTAAAGGCTTCCTGTTTGATGTTCCTTTTATGGTATAACCTGCCTAATTCGTGGTTATCTCTAGCTAGGAGAAGGCATAATTCCCTTGTCTTCCCGATGTTATATGCCTCTTCCCTTAATTTAATTATGTATATATAATCCTTAAAGCTAGATACCTGTACTTGATTTACGCCTTCTATTAAATTTGTATATTCAATATCTTTATTTAAATCTTCAAAATTTGCATTATTTTTAGAGCCAATCTTATTATTAATATCAGTTCTTAAATATTCCCTTAATAGTTCAATTCTATCAGCTTCTTCTGTTAAGCTGTTTATCCCTGTAGAATTTCCCGCAAAAAGGGCATCTTCCTTATCGGTATCGGCAATTAAGGGGTAAAACTGCGATTCTTTCGATTCTGCTAATTCATTTTTCATGTCTTCGGGACAAATAAATTCGTCAATTTCGGGAACGGTATGGTTATTATTCCACTAATTATGTTAAATCCTTCAGCCTGTTTTTTTAATACAAGATTTAACATAATTAAATATATTGTTATTACAAGCACTATAAAGGTTATTCTTTTTACTATGTTTTTATTTTTATAATTCAATAAATGCCCCCCTACTATAGTAGGCAAAATCCAAAGAACATTTTTAATATAAATTTATATATCCCAATTATAATCACAATTACAATAACTTTCTACATAATATCAAAAACACCTATTGTAAAAATAAAAAGACCTTTGGTAAAGCAAAGGTCTTCCATAATAGGACAAGTGGAAGAATGCGATTTTCCCTAGAACTTATAGTTAGGTTTATTGATGTTCTAGCCTTGTAGCCCCCATTTCCTCGTAAGCTTCTAGATTTAGGTTGATTATTATTTCATCTAGTTCCTGTTCTCTAGCAATACCTTTTGAGCTATCTTTTAAAAACATTATTTTTATGGTGTTAAGTATGATTTTAATATCTAGTAATAATGAATAATTTTTTATATATAATAAATCGTATTGGGCTTTAATTTTAGGGTCGGTTGTATAGTTGCCTAGAATTTGGGCTAAGCCTGTTATACCCGCTTTGGTAAAAGTTCTATACTTAAACCCTTCAATTTCCTGATTGTATTGTTCTACGAAAAAGGGTCTTTCAGGTCTAGGCCCAACCAAGCTCATATCCCCAATAAATACATTAATTAATTGTGGAAACTCATCTATCCTTGACGCTCTTAAAATTCTTCCCAAGGGGGTAATGCGGGGATCTTTCTCCGTTGCTAATATTGGACCTGTATGAGCCTCAGCATTTACTATCATTGTGCGAAATTTATAAATGATAAAAGTTTTATTATTTTTAGTAATTCTTTCTTGTTTAAAAAATATAGGTCCTCCATCGTATAGCTTAATTATTATGGAAACAACAATGAGGATAGGAAATAGTAATATTAAGCCTACGAGCGAACCGAGTATGTCTATTATCCTTTTTGCAATTCTTTGTTCAAAAGTTAGCCCTAGTTGATCTATTTTAAAGGTTAGTAAGTCGCCAACTTGGCTAATTTTATAGCCTACTAAAGAGATTTCAAATAAACTAGGAACTAGATAGATAGATTTTTTCTTTTCGACACAATAGTTTAAGATACTTAACTTGTTTTCATTACTTACACTATTTCCTATATAAATTTTGTCAACAAAATTTATTAATTCATAGGTATCCTTATTAGCTATGTCACTAATATATTTGACCTTATCAGGATTATATTTATCTAATAGTAGCCCTTTAGCAATTTGTTCTGCTTCTACGATTGAAGCAATAACTAGAATATCCTTCTTCGTATCCTTTGTTTTAAGTATTTCGAGTATAACTAGTTTTGTGATGAAAATTAAAATAAATTGCATTAAAAAACCTAATAGAAAAATACTTCTTGGAAAAGCAAAGCCACGATTAAAAAATACTATCGCAATTGAAATAATATCAATCAAAGCTAGAGAAATAGCAATTATTATAACATTTTCAAAAATCGACATTCTTAATGTTGATACAATATTATAAAAATAAAATATTAAAATGGCAACTAATATTATGTAAGGTATGCTATCAATAAATGGTGTTGTATTTTCCCGGGATGGGGTCAAACCAAATCTAATTAAAAAGGCTAAATAAAAGCCCCCTATTACATAAAGAACATATAAAGTGCCTTCCAATATTTTTAGCAATGAGCCATCCTTTTTTGTTGTATGGTTGTTAATCATTATAATTACCTTCTTTGGTAGTTTATCGCCATTCTATTGCCTTGCCTTGTATCCTCCTGAGCGAAAGTGAAGGGTCTTGTGTTCTCTTAATACCGATTTCCCCGTCTCCCGTTTCACATCTCACATTTCCCGTCTCCCGTTTCACATCTCACATTTCCCGTCTCCCGTCTCCCGTTTCACATCTCACATTTCCCGTCTCCCGTTCCCCGTTTCCCGTTTCACATCTCACATTTCCCGTCTCCCGTTTCACATCTCACATTTCCCGTCTCACGTTTCACGTC
>JAAYRQ010000169.1 GCA_012518685.1 Syntrophomonadaceae bacterium
GTTACTTGATAATGATAATTATGATTTTTCCGAAGAACTTATCCATCTAATAGGTAGGGAACAAAATATAATAGCTACTTTCTTTTTTTATAAGGGAATATTAGAAGGATTGAAATTGGCCAAAAACTTAGGGCAGGTATAAACCTTCCCTAAGCAGCACTATCTGACTTAGAAAGAGGGGAATTATATGGCGTTAATTGATTTAGTAGGGGGAAATAATTACATACCAGTATCTAGGAAGTTGTGCGTTGCTATTGGTCCAGCTGAAGCAATTCTATACTGCGAACTAATAGATCAGTATCGCTTTTGGGAAAGATGTGGAAAGTTGGACGATGAAGGAATGTTCTTTTTAACAGTTGAACAAGTAAAATCTAGAATTGGTTTATCAAAAGACCAACAGTTTAGATATTTAAAAAAGTTATCTAACTATGGTTTGATAAAAACTACTCGAAAAGGATTACCTGCCAAACGCTATATTAAAATATATGAAAACCCCCCATTTTTACAGGATTTATATTTAGATAATGCCGACAAAGCCCCAAATATTCAGATGGTGGAAAACCCGCCAACTAGTAAGCGGAAAACCCGCCAACTAGTTGGTGGAAAATCCGCCACAAACAAACCTATATATAACAAACCTAATAAACAACAACAAGTAAGTAAATATAACTTAGATAGTACAGAGGACAAAATAATTAAAATTCCTAATCCTGTTGTTGAAAAAGAAGAAGAAGAAATTATAGAATTTTTTATTGAAAATAAAACCAATCCAGAAGAAGTGATCCAAGTCTTTAAAGAATATGGCTTGAATATCAAAAAAGCTAGAAAGTCTTTAGAGTATTTAGTGATGCTTGATATATCCACCGTACATACCGTTGCTAAATATTTATCGCAAAAAAACAAAAGCATTAAAAACCCCATAGGGCTATTAGAATCTAGTCCCCAATACATTATAGAATCTATTTTAGCTGGAAAATTATACCCAGAAACTAAGAAAAAGGCTAAAATAAACTTAAACCTTGGTAGTTTTTGTGAGGTTACTGGACGGGAGTATGAAATCTATACACCAACCTGACAGCCCTATTAACTAAAATTTTAAAGAAAAAGAGGAGGTTTGCTCTATGCAAAAAAGAATATTGGCCATGATTATATTTCTAGGATTTATATTTGTTTTACCCTTTAACCCCGTAACGGCTAATGTAACTACGGAAATAGTTACCAGTGACAAACTTATAGTATTCAAAATTAACGACACTAATTACTACACTCAAACTATAGGCAGTGAAGTAGTAAACACCGTTCAAATGGACACTGCCCCTATAATTTACCTAGACCGTACTTTTGTACCAGTTAGGTTTTTAGGTAATGCCTTGGGTGTATCTGATAGCAATATCAACTGGAACAATAATACCAGAACCGCTACCTTAAAAGGCAGTAACAAATTAGACCTAACTATCGGTAAAAGTGCTATTACCGTAAACGGAGTAAGTGAGGAAATAGATGTAGCACCCATGATAACTAACAGCAGAACCATGTTACCTGCGAGGTATGTAGCTGAAGGCTTAGGGTTTACCGTGGATTGGGATGCAGATAGTCAGTTAGTAATCGTATATCAAGGCGAAAGGCCAGATGTATCAGCAATAGTAGCTAAAATTAAAGGCATTAGGCCTACTGAGCCAGTAGAAGAAGAACCAGTAGAGGAACCTGAGAAGCCTATTGAAGAAGTAGGGGTAAAGGTAGTGGATTTAGGTAGAAGTAGTGACGGGAGTAAGCGGGACATAGTAGAAGTTGCAGGATATAAATTAAACATTGGTAACAGTGGAGTTAGTGACCCTGGCATATGGTTTGGCATAACTGATTCATCTTACCCCAAAAAAGACATTAAAGCAGTCTGCACCAGCCATCCAGAGTGGAATAAGAATAATAGAA
>JAAYRQ010000170.1 GCA_012518685.1 Syntrophomonadaceae bacterium
CCTATGGTTCCATCACCATCACCTTCATAAGTTAAGCTAACATTAATTGGATATGTACCTGGCTTCGTATTACTAGGTATTTTAACCTTATAACTGAAAACACTCCTACCACTTAAAGAATAAGCATACTTAGTAAAAGTCATTTTATCCATTTCAAAAGGGAAGTTTTCACTATCAGCTGGAGCAATAGATACTCTTACATTAGTTGCAGAAGTGCTACTTACATTTTCTATAGGAATAGACAAATTAACAGTTTCCCCTGCCTTATATTCTGGCATCCAGCTATCTCTCGCAATAATAATTCTAGGGTTTTCCCTAGGTCCGTCCCCCCAATCACCAGCTTCTACAATACTTGTAGTAAGTAAGGAGAAAATTAAGATTAAACATAAAAATAAGGACAAATACTTACGGCTCAATTAATATACCCCACTTCCCAAATTATTTTCTATTTTTTCTATATTACCATCTAAAAGATGAATAATACGATCAGCATAGCTAGCTACACCTATATCGTGAGTCACTATTATAAGGTTTTGTTGATTATCCTTAGATATCTTAGTAATCAATTCCATTACCTCTTTGGTAGTAGCGGAATCAAGATTACCTGTAGGCTCATCAGCAAACACTACCTTAGCCTTACTAACAAATGCTCTAGCTATCCCTACCCTTTGCTGTTGACCACCACTCATTTGGGTAGGCTTATGTTTTATATGGTTTTTTAAGCCGACTGCTTCTAACATCTCTATAGCCATTTTATCTCTTTTACTTTTGGATATCCCCCGAAAAGTAAGGGGTAAGCTAACATTTTCAAGAGCGGTTAATGCTGGTAATAAATTATATGATTGAAAGACAAATCCTACATTAAGTTGCCTGAATTTGGCTAACTGCCGTTCATCCATCTGTTCTATTCTTTTACCATATATTTTAATACTCCCTCTAGTGGGTTTCTCTAAACCTGCCATCATATTAAGTAAAGTTGATTTACCAGAACCAGACACCCCCAAAATACAAGTGGTTTCAGCTTTTTCCATACTAAGTGTGACATTGTCTAAGGCTATAACCTTTTCCTGCCCCACCCTATACACTTTACGAAGCTCTGTAATGTCTATAGCATAATTAATGTTTTTCACTCCCCAATACCCATAAAATATATCCTTAATAAGATACGATGTAATTTTTTTAATCTTACATTACTTATAATTAAATATATTTTACATAAAAAGGCATCCCTTTTTATAAATTTTATTAAAGAGATGCCAAGTAATAATATAATCTTAGGCTATTTTATATAACTAACCCTTATCACCTAAGAAGTTAGTACCTAATACCCCGCCAATAATAAGAATACAGCCTATTATGTGATAATAAAAAATTTGTTCTTTTAAAAATACTACCCCAGCAATAATAGTAATTACAGTTCCTAAGTTAGCAAAGACTACCATTTTAGAAGCTTCTAAATTGGCTAAAACATAATTAGTTAAAACCGCCGTAATTAAGGAAGAAAGGACACCCAAATAAAGAATAGCTATAAGAAATTCCATATTAACCAGAGGGCTAAAGAAAGTGCTAATAGTACCTGCCCACAAGTGTTGTCCTATAGCTATTAGATTAAAACCTATAAAACTAATAATAACCATCATAAAAGCTAATTCAATACTTGAAAATTCTTTCGTTAAAGGTCTGACCATTACACTATACCCCGAAAAAGCCAAAGCCGATAATAAAATAAATATAATTCCTTTAAAATCACTGATACTAGTGATGTTAAAAAAGGCACCCTTCATTATTATTATATAAACTACCCCAAAAACAGTTAGTAATATCGAAAACTTCTGCCATATATTGCTTCTTTCTTGCAAAATATAAGTAGCTAAAATTAAGGTAAAAATGGGAGCCGATGCTTGAATTATTCCCGCTTCTGAAGAATCAGCATATTGCAAACCAAAAGTCTGGAAAGCGAAAAACAACAATGGGTATAAAACAGCTAAAGGCAAGATCTTTTTTAATCTGTCTCCACTATAATTAAGTTTTGCCCAACCAAATAATATAGCTATGATAACTGCTAAAAAAGAAGCCGAAAAACGAAAAGCCAATATATCCAAAGGATTGGCACTTCTTAAAGCAATTTTAACAAACATAAAAGAAAGACCTATTATAGTTGCATAAGTTAGAGCTGCTAAATAAACTAATTTAAGATTACTTTTCTCCATATAAGTTTACTCTCCTTTAAGTATTTAATAGTAATAAAATTTTTAACATACTCTTTTTTTATCTTACTCCTTTCCCAGACTAAATTTATATAAAATAAGTTAGCTGAGATTATATTATTAGGTAGTTGACCTATAATACTAAGAGGGAATTTCACCTTATTTCAATATATAAGACCTTCTATTATCTTATATGTTTTCCTGC
>JAAYRQ010000171.1 GCA_012518685.1 Syntrophomonadaceae bacterium
AAGGACTATCCGCAAAGGGCTGCACATAGCCATCCGTAAGACTTCCATCATATATAGGTGGTTCACCAGCATATAGGCTAAAATCTTCATCAATACCCCTGATATAATCCCACATAGATAAAAACATAGCCGTTAGGCTCTGCACAGCCTCACCCTTAATCATTATGGCAGTATCATTCCAATGACCGAACCTAACAATTTCATTAATATATTCATCAGCTAGGTTGATTCCACCTGTAAAACCCGTATGACCATCAATAATCGCTATTTTCCTATGATCTCTATTATTTAAACGCGGAGAAAGTACAGGTGTTAAGGGATTAAAAACAGAGCACTTAATCCCCATCTTTTCTAATCTTTCATCATACTTATAGGGTAGTTTTACCAGACAACCTATATCATCATATATAACCCTAACATCTAAACCTTGATCCGCTTTTTCCTTTAATATTTCTAAAATTTCACTCCACATTAAACCTTCTTCAATAATGAAATACTCTAAAAAAATGAAGTCTTTAGCATTTCTTAATTCTTCTTTTAACTTGGCAAATTTAATTTCCCCTGTAGGTAAGTATAAGGCCCTAGTATTTTTATAAGGAGGGCAAAAAGAATAATCTTGAATATATCTGGCTTGATTAGCCGCATCTAAGTTTTGGGTGGCTATCTCTCCAATAATTTCTGAGCTAGATAACAATATTTCTTTAGTTTTATCCTCGATATATTTCATTCTTTTTTTAGTTCTTTTACTTAAATAATTACCCCCGAAAAATATGTAGAAAAGTCCACCAAAAATAGGGAAGATTAAAATCGGCACAATCCAAACAATCTTATAAGCGGGATTACTATTACTATTAATAATCCATAATACCACACCCACACTAATTAGAATACTAGCCACATAAAAAAAGGTAAAATAATCGTTAAGGCTCAAGATTACACCGATTAAAACTAATAATTGTAATATTAAAGCTACAATTATTAGAAATATCCGATGTAGCATGAATTTTCTTATTAGCCCCACCTCAAGACCTCCCTAGTAGTATTTAGATAAAAAAGAGGTTTATCCATAAGCCATAATAGGATAAACCCCTAGCTAATCAAAAGTTATATTTTTTCATAAACCGCAAACAGCTGTAAGGCCACTGCATCAAAAGGATTGCTTCTAAGTTCAGTTGCTAATTCCTGTGCAGGTGAGCGTTCAGCAATCTCAATAAAATCATCCCATTTCATATAGTCAAAAGGTGTCATTTCTACATTCTTAAAGCCTGCTGCAACAAATAGCTCATTAAGGGATTCTGGAGCAAAATGGTGCATATGTAACATAGCAGGAAATAAAGTACCATCAATATTTTCATATATCCTTTGTTCTACTTCCCCATATCTAGTAGGAGCAGTTACAAAAACCTGTCCACCTGGTTTTAATACCCGACTAAATTCCTTAATAATATTAACTGGACTATAAGTGTGTTCTAAAACATCTAAACAATTAACCGCATCAAAAAAATTATCCTCATAAGGTAAATCATCAATACTGCCCTCTGTAAAATTAACTTCTTTAGAATTACCAGATAACAAAGAAGCAGCTGTGGGAAACTCACAGACCACATCAATCCCGCCTAATTCATCTTCAATTAGCTGAATAACTTGAGGGAATATTTCTTTTTCTCCCTTCTTCATCATAGCCGATAAGGCCATAGCCCTTTCCAGTCTAGCCTTACAGGCATCAATGGCATATACGGTCATATATTGGCTCATTACTAAAGTGGCAAATCCTGCCCCACAACCAGCATCTAATACATTACCACTAAAATCTTTTATACGGGGGTAAACAAATTCTAGAAAAGAAAATTCTCCACCTGAAGAAAAATTTTGTAGGGCAATAATTTCATTTAAAGTAAACAAATCCTCTTGACTTAAATTACTGCCTATCTCATTTCTAAACCAGTTGCGTATATTTACATTATCATTAAGAGCCTTAACAACCCCTACTAAATCATCGGCCTTACTTTCTTTTAATAGTTTAGCCTTTTCTTCTGGACTAGTCCTATCCCATACATACTCTACGAAAAAAGGGAAACAAACATTATCACTAACATTAAAAAGTATGGCCTGTCCTACATTTTCTTCCCTGAGTTTACTAGTCGCCCGATGGAATTTTAGCAAAAATTCGATAGCCTTTTCATCATTCTGGGAAAATATTTTGGCATATTCAGTAGCCAAATCCTTTGAATTATCTAGTAAATTACTATACATTTCTAATACATCTTTATCTATTCTGGCAAAATAATAATCAAAAAACTCTTTTAATATCATTATAATAACTCCCCTTATAACTTATTTTTCTATTAAAGAATATAGCCCACTATAGTTATTCTCATTTTTATCAGTATCTAATTGCCAACCTATATTAACTAAAAGATTAGCCTGCCCTGCAGTAACTTTAATAATCGGTTTGATTAAAACTCCCGAAGTATGGTAACCTAAATCACTTTGATTTTCAAAAACATAATCCTTGTAATATTCCCTAACCGCAGGGGCTACTATTAGATTGACTACTTCATCATCAGTAGTAAGATTATAGCTAACCAAATTCCAAAACTTGCTATTATCAGCACTATTAATTAGGTAGAGATAGTCAATTTTATTAGGTAATACAGATTGATAGCTACTAGACTTATAGTCTATGCCATTTTCATTAATTACAGATATATCAGTCACATCTATATTAACATTAGTGTCACTATTACCACTTACGCCAATAAAAGCTGACGGTCTAAAATCTACTTCATCAGAGGCTGCAGCTGAAGTAACTATTTGGGGGGCTATATAGAGGTCTAAGCCGCTAGGAACCTGCCCTAACACTTCAAATTCACAGCTAAGATAAGATTCCTCCATTACAAAAGTTTTCCTTAAAACAATTTCGGAATCATTATTAATACGCTGATTGCAAGCTAATATAACTGTAACCCTATTCCCTATTACTTCTACTAATTCTATTTCAAATAGTGAGCTTGCAAAATCCCCTATTACATTATATCCATTAATATCTTTTGCTAACAGATGGCATCTTAATGAATTACGGCTAATTTCCTTGCGTCCGCCTTCATCATAAAACTTAAGAGCCATATCACTATCAGCTTCTGTAAATACTAATGGATAAGCATAGCGAAATATAGAATTATAAGCTGGTATATGGCTATCCTTAACAATTATATCCGTCATTTCCCCAACCTTATTAGCTAGGTTAGGTGATAGTATATGATGATAACTTATACAGCCACCTTTCCTATCTATGACCAGTGTTTGATAATCATTTTCTATTAATATTTCCTCTACTCCATCATAATCCCAATCAGTTTCTACTACTTTAGGATAGTGAGGTTTCTCTTTAGTTAATGATTGTAATACCTTATAAGCTATTTCCAAATAAGCCAGTCCCATAACATCATAATAAGGAGATGAACCGTAACTAGGATGCCTGCTCGCCCATTTAGGATCTTCCTGATAAACTAAATTTCTTATACGATTTACTACCTCATAGATTAATAATTGTTCAGGCTCGTCTTTTAACATTTTTTCTATTAATTCATATCGTTCTGAGGAACTTAAAATGGAACGCTTGATAATGTTCCTAATATCAGTATCTATATTAGCTATATTCTGCCCAAAATTATTAATTACTTCATTTTCATAGCTTTCTTGTAATTCCTCTAAATCCCTTAATCTACAAATAACCCGGCGTAATCTTTCATCACCAAATGTCACCCCTCTAATACCTCGTTTGGCTGTCCAGTTTTCCCATTCAGGATAACTATGGCTTAAACTAACAGGATAGGTATCAATAGGACCGCACTTATCAAGGTATTGTTTTAAACCGATAAATTCTAAATCATCATCAGCCGCCACTAGCTCAAAAAACTCTAGCAACCATTCTACATCACCTGTAGGATCTTTACTCCATTGACCTAGTTTTTCGGCATCTTCAAATATTACTAAAATAGGGGGTATGTTTCTCCCTAAAGCTTTAGAAAACTTACTTGCTTCCTCTAGGGCATCTTTGATATAAAAATAATAATGTTGGGGCTTAATCCTCACCTTATCTGCAGTAGTGAAAGACTGCCTTTTTAATAGCTGATAGCGAAATTGGCTATGGACTGGTACGGAAAAAAACTCCTGACCAGCTAATTCATCCCTGAATGCATAATGCAAATATTTCTGGGGTATATGACTAATCGTAGTTTTAGCTACAGGATCAACAAAGCCAAAATGTTTTAAACAATAATCATAGTCAGAACCAGGATAATTAAAATGAGATTCATAAAAAGTTTCCGCATCCAAATAGAAAATCGCTGGAGAATTAATTAAATTAGCTGCATAAGTCAATTCTTTTAAAGTAATTTCCCCACATTCCCTTTCTACTACATGAATTCCTTGCCAACCACTAGCTTTTACTTCAGTTAATTCATATAATAATTCCTCATATTTTTTTAACTGATATAAAAAATCATCATTTCTGGAAGATAGTTGGACAAAAGGCTCATCAGCTAGTCCACCTACTAAGCCTATTTTATTAGTTTCTACTAGCTTTTTAAAATCTTTTATATAAGATTGTTTCTGATCCCTTAACCAATAAAGTAAAGGTCCAGATAAATGTAAATTAATATAAAACTGGTCTATATCAACTGCTTTTTTTAATAAATCCAGCCATGGTAAATATGAATTACGATATGCTTCTTCCCTCGTTTTATATAACTGAAAATGGGGCTGATGAAAATGAGGACAGAAGGCAATATGCCCTTTCATGTTACACCTCCACAAAATATATACTATCTATAGAAAAATATCATCTTCGTGTTCTGTTTCTAATAACCACTGTACAAAATCTTCATCTAATAAATCATCATGAATTGCACCAGCTATTCTTAAAAACTTAGTATAATGTTCAAAAAACCTTTTCATTGCGTAATCTTTAGTCAAATTATTAGTGACCATAAAAAGCCAATCACTACTTTGTACTAACATTAATTCCTTTAATGCCATTTCCTTGGCTCTCTGCTCTATGTCAGACTTAGGATGTACTGTAGATAGTTTTTCATATTCACCACCCGTATTTTTTATTATATCCCACATCCAAGCGGTTTCCTTGTTCTCCCAGACAAAATGTTTCCCACCTAGTCCCCAAGAAGAATCAAATACCTCTGCTTCATGTTTAGCACTGGTTATTTCAGAAGGCAATACAAAATCAAGCTGGTCACTTTCTGCTACATCCTTGATTACTTGATTAAGCCATTTTACCCCTTCCCACCACCAATGTCCAAAAAGTTCAGTATCATAGCATCCTACAATTAGTGGACGGCTAAATCCTAATTTTTTAGCTTCTTTGGCTGTATTCTTTAAACTATCTACAAAATGCTTAGCATGAATATTAACCTTGAGATCGGCTAAGTCAGGATCATAAATAGACTTTTTATGCATAGCTATGTTCCTATCAGTTATTTTCCAATACTTAAAGCCTGAACGGTCAAAATGTTTGTGGAACTCTCGATAATCTTCATCACCTGGATAGCCGAATTCTGCAGACCAGACTTGGTGGCTTACTATAGAATTCCTACCAAAAACCATAATATCCTTATCCTTAATTTTATAGGGCCGATAAGTGCTAAGCCCTGTAGAAGCAAATGTTTCTATTATTATTTCATCATCAACAATATCTGAACTAAATACCCCTATAGGTTTGCCACCTTCAATAGCATGGCTATCAACATAAAAATAAGCAAAGCCATGTTCTACTAAGATGTCTTCTAAACCTTGGGAATAGCCACACTCTGGCAACCAAAAACCCCTAGGCGAGGTTGCAAAAACTTCTTCATATATTTTTTTTCCAGTTATAACTTGATATTCTAAACTAGGCTTGTCTAATAAGGGTAGGTAAGCGTGAGTAGCTGCAGTTGTAATTATTTCTATGTTGCCTTCTTCTTGTAGAGATTTTAATATCCCCGTAATATTAAAATCAAATTCTGTAATATAATCGCGTCTGATATCACGATAAAAATTATAATAATTGGCAGCTAAATTAGCCAAATCTTTTTCCCCATGTCCTCTAAAATACCTTTCATCATCTAAGGCCAGAGTTTCCCGTTCTTTTAAATAATTAATAAATTCCCTTTGTATGTATTTAGAATTAAGTTGTTCAATTAAAACTGGACTTAAACTAAAAGTAACTTTGGCATTATAACCTAATTGTTTCAAATCTAGCCAATTTTTCAGAAAAGGTATATAAGTTTCTGCCATAGCTTCAAATAGCCATACTTCACCAAAAGGCCATCTTCCTTGGCGTTTTACATACGGTATATGGCTGTGAAGCACCAGCATTAATTTAGACTCCACCAAAACCCACTTCCTCTATTACTATTTAGCATATATTGCTATACAATCCCCAATAATTGCTTATTCATAGCCCTTTTATATACTTTGGCAGTATTTTGGGCTATTACATCCCAGCTATATACATTTTCTACAAGTTCACTAGCATTTTTCTGCAGTCTTTTAGCTAGTTCACCATTTGTTAGAATTTTTATAATAGCATTAGCCAGATCTGCTTTAATAGCTGGGTTAATTTTCAATCCCGTATTATTATGATCTACGATTTCTGCAAGACCACCTACATTACCCACTATAACAGGAGTATCTGTTGCCATTGCTTCTAATGCCACAATGCCAAAAGGCTCGTAAAAACTAGGGAAAACCGCGACTTTAGCCCGATTATATACATAATTTCTTTCTTTTTCCCTAATAAACCCTGTGAAACATACCTGTTCACCTATCCCTAAATCTTCTACTAGTTTAATGAGTTCCTCTTCTTGAGGACCTTTTCCTCCTATGTACAGCTTGGCTTCTGGTACCTCACTTAGTACTTTGGGAAAAGCGTTAATTAATTGCCAGACTCCTTTTTCAGGCACTAAACGCCCAATAAAAAATACGACCTTATCTGTAGAAGATATATCGAAAATAGATTTATCAGGTAAGTCTATAAATAATTCTGGATCAACCCCATTTGGTATAATAGTAATCTTGCTTTTTTCCACCTCAAACAAAGTCATAATTTCCTCTTCCATATAGTCGCTACAACATATTATTTGGTCCGCTTCAATGCTTAAATTTTTTTCGATTTCGTTAATTTCAAGTTGCATACGATTATGTAGCCCAATATTTCTGCCATGTTCTGTAGCATGAATAGTGGAAACTAAAGGAATGTTAAATATTTTTGAAACAGATCTACCTGCATAAGCTACTAGCCAATCGTGGGCATGGATTACATCAAAACCTCCTATCTCTGAATTTAGCTGCACTGCCTTACGGATAGCCTCGCTATTAAAAGAGAAAATCCAAGTTTTAAAATGATCTGCTTCTTTGGCTGGACTACCTACTCTATGTATATGAACTCCATCTATTAGCTGATAAGTCGGATAATCTTTTACGGCTGG
>JAAYRQ010000017.1 GCA_012518685.1 Syntrophomonadaceae bacterium
AATGGCTTTCCTGAGCCGTAAGGATTTAGGTGTTACTTCCAAAAGTTCATCATCAGCAATAAATTCTAAGCAATTTTCTAAAGACATAATTATAGGGGGGACTAGCCGTAATGCATCATCTGAACCAGAGGCCCGAGTATTAGTAAGCTGCTTTTTCTTACATACATTAACATTAATATCGCCTGACTTAGCATTTTCTCCGACAATCATTCCTGCATAGACCTCTGTAGCAGGGCTGATGAACAGAGCCCCTCTTTCTTGGGCTCCATGCAGACCATAAGCTACTGCAGTGCCAGTTTCAAAGGCCACTAAAGAGCCCCTATTTCTGGCATTAATATCGCCTTTATATTTGGCATAACCTGCAAATATATGATTCATAATACCGTTACCCCTTGTTTCAGTAAGAAACTCAGCTCTATACCCTATTAAACCACGGGCAGGGATAAGGAATTCTAATTTGGTAACATTAGAATTAATCATACTAATTAACTCGCCCTTGCGTCTGCCGCAGTTTTCAATAACGGCTCCTACATATTCCGCAGGTACTTCTATAAAAAGTCTTTCCATAGGTTCAAGTAAGCTATCCTGTTCCTTTTTAAAAATAACTTCTGGTCTAGTAACGGCAAATTCATATCCCTCGCGACGCATAGTTTCTATTAATATAGATAGGTGTAATTCGCCACGACCAGAAACCTTGAAGGATTCCGGACTAAGCTCTTCTACCTTTAAGGAGATATTTGATAATAATTCTCTAGTAAGCCGCTCTTTCAAATGGCGGCTAGTGATATAAGAGCCTTCTAGCCCAGCCATGGGGCTATCATTAACTATAAAATTCATAGAAATAGTAGGCTCGTCAATGTTTACAAAGGGGACTGGCTTAATATTATCTGGTGAACATATAGTGTCACCAATATATATATCCTCAATACCAGATAGGGCAATAATATCACCACAATAGGCCATATCTACCTCTAGTTTGGTTAAGCCTGCAAAGACATAAAGGTTGGTTATTTTCACTTTAGCTTCTTTGCCATTTAGATTGCACAAGACTACATCTTGTCCTTTCTTAATAAGACCTTCATATATTTTGCCAATACCAATACGACCTACATAATTATCATAATCTAATGAGGAAACAATAATTTGCACATCATTATCTATACTGCCACTAGGTGAGGGAATATAAGTTAAAATAGCATCTAGTAGTGCTTCTAAGTTCTTAGGAGAATCATCAATATTTGCTAAGGCATAACCCCCTTTTGCGGAGGTATATACAATAGGAAAATCTAGCTGGCTGTCATCTGCTTCGAGTTCAATAAATAAATCCAAAACCTCATCTATTACTTCGGTTGCCCTCGCATCTGGTCTGTCAATTTTATTAATCACCACTAATGGTTTAAGCCCAGCATCTAAGGCCTTTTTCAAAACAAAACGGGTTTGAGGCATAGGGCCTTCAAAAGCATCTACTAGTAATAATACCCCATCAACCATTTTTACAATTCTTTCTACTTCGCCACCAAAATCAGCATGACCTGGGGTGTCAACTATATTAATTTTAGTATCTTGATATATGACACTAGTGTTTTTAGACAAGATAGTAATACCCCGCTCTTTTTCTAAATCATTACTATCTAATACCCGATCAGGTATAATCTGATTATCCCTAAAATTACCGTATTGTTTTAGTATTTTATCAACCAAAGTAGTTTTCCCATGATCAACATGGGCGATTATAGCTATGTTCTTAACTTGCTTATGATTCATTAATCATCATCCTTTGTAAAAGTATCTTAAACTTAAGCAACATTCAAATTATAGCAATCCTTGTACCTAATTACAATTAATAAATGAAAAAGTGGTGTTTGCAATTATTAAAAAATTATATAAATAACCATAAACTAAATGCCATGACGAGCATACCTGCCATCAAACCATATATGGCTAAGTGGTGTTCCCCGTAAGCTCTTGCGGTAGGAAGTAGTTCATCTAAGGAAATAAAAACCATAATTCCAGCTACCCCAGCAAATATTATGCCAAAGATAGTGTCATTAATAAAAGGCATTAGAATTAAGTAGGCTATAAGTGCCCCAAGCGGTTCAGCAAGTCCAGAGGCAAAAGAATAGAAAAAAGCCTTGCGACGATCACCAGTTGCATAATATATGGGAGTGGAAACGGCAATACCTTCTGGGATATTATGAATAGCTATGGCTACTACAATAGGAATGGCTAAGGTTGGCGACTGCAGAGCAGCCACAAAGGTAGCAATGCCCTCAGGAAAATTATGAATGGCAATAGCCAGAGCGGTAAAAAGACCCGTACGCATAAGAGCGGAATTGTTATTAAGGCAGTCAGGGTATGAGGGACTTGTTTCGTGACATTCGTGGGGGTTAGTATCGCTGGGAACTAGAAAATCTATTATACCAATAAAAAACATACCTGCGAAAAAGCTTATTATTGTAATTAAGGTGCCAGTTTTCTCTCCATAGCAAAAAGCTAGATATTGCTGAGCTTCTGGAAAAATTTCAATTAATGAAACATATATCATAACCCCAGCCGAAAATCCTAAACTAGTAGATAAAAATTTAGTATTAGTCTTTTTAGCAAAAAAGGCTATAGCACTTCCTATTCCTGTTGACAATCCAGCTATTAAAGTTAGCAAGAATGCTAATCCTACATTCCCAGACAAATCGATTTATCCTCCCCATATTTAATACTATAAATAATAAAATTAAAATGTATGCTTAATTATATGATATGCTTTTTTTAAAAGCTATAAATATGATAAAAATATAAAAATAATGTGTTGACTTTTGTCGTAAGCGATGTTATTATAATTCTTGCACCGC
>JAAYRQ010000172.1 GCA_012518685.1 Syntrophomonadaceae bacterium
AAATCATTATCTTAAAGCCATGAATAAACTTAATAATGAGAAGCTTACTGCTAAGGCTCCTCCCGAAGTAATTGCCAAGGAAAGGGGTAAAGCGGAAGATGCACAATTAAAGAAGGACGGTATAGAAAAACGGATATTAATTTTGAAAAATTAGTGGAAGAACATTTATATAATTTAACTGCTTTAGGTAGTAAGCCTGGCTTAGAAAGGATAGGGAAGCTCTTAATTTCTTTGGGTAATCCCGAAGCTAACCTTAAATGTGTACATGTTGCAGGTACTAATGGCAAGGGTTCGACTTCTTATATAATTGCTAATATTTTGCAAAAGGCAGGATATAGGGTGGGGAGATTTACTTCTCCCCATATTCATTCATATCGGGAACGGTTTACTATTAATGGTGCAACTATTTCATCTACTGAGCTTAAAAGCTATCTGGATAAAATAGAGGACCTAATTAGCCAAGAGTTTAGGGATGATGCTGCTAGACCGACGGAATTTGAAGTATTAACTGCGATTGCTTTTAGATGGTTTGAGGATAAGGAGGTTGACATTGTACTTTTGGAAGTAGGTATGGGGGGTATCTATGACTCCACTAATGTAGTTATTCCCGAGGTTAGCGTTATAACTAGTATTGGTCTGGATCATACAAGTTTTTTAGGGAACAATTTAGCTGAAATTGCTTACAATAAAGCAGGTATCATAAAAAGGCAAATACCTATAGTGGTAGGGGATATTCCTAAAGAGGCCCTAGAAGTTATCGAGAAAATTGCCTTGCAAAATGATGCCCCTATTTATATGGCTAATAAGGATATCTTAGAAGTTCGGGATGAAGATTTATCAGGCTATAATTTAGATATAAACTGGGGAGAAGATATTTTAGAAAACACCCTTTTTACTTTATTGGGCACTTATCAGCTGGATAATTTGGCTACTGCTTTGACAGTTATTAATTTGTTGATTAAGCAAGGTTATAAAGTTAGTCTAGATAATATTAGAAATGGCTTGGGTTCTACCAAGATGCCCGGACGCTTAGAAGTGGTAAGCCAGAATCCCTTAGTAGTTTTAGATGTATGTCACAATGAAGAAGGGGCTAGGGCCGTAAGTAATGCTCTGCTTAAATTACTGCCAGATAAATCTAGAGTTATGGTATGTGGCATAGTAGATGATAAGGATGCTTATAGTATATTAAAATATTTGGGGCAAAATACTAGTAAGTGTATTATTACTAGGCCAGAAGGCAGACGGGGTTATAATTGGGATAGGTTATTACCTGTATGGGAAGAATTATATCCTGATATTTTAGTAACCTGCGAAGAGGATATTAAGCTAGCGGTTAAATATGCTTTAAGCCAATTAAATGGAAAAAATTATCTGTTAATATGTGGTTCTTTTTATATTATAGACCAAGCTAGGCGATTGTTTACGGCTACTTAAAGCTTTCTTAACACATTCTTAACATAGGGCAACTTTTTAATTTGTTATAATTATAGTTAGATTAAGGCTAGTCACGGAAGTTTATTAGGAGGAATACTGGGTGTTATTTAGGCTAAAACCGCGTGAGGAAAAATTCTTTGCTTATTTTAATAATTTGGCCTTTGCCCTTTGTGATGCATCTAAAATCTTAAAAAACTATTTTGAAAAACAAGAAATGGCTAATGATTATTTGCAACAGCTTATTACTATAGAAGAACAGGGCGATGCAGTATTACGCACTGTTATGTCACAGATTAACAGTTCGTTTATTACCCCATTTGATAGGGAGGATATATTAAGATTAGCTAGGGGATTAAATAGTGTATTAGACCATATTTCAGGGACTATGGAGAAAATCGTAATTTATAAGGCGGGTAAAACTGAGGATATCCATATAATAAAGCTGGTTAATGTTTTAGAATTAGCTTGTAATGAAATTAGGGAAGCAGTTTTTAAGCTTCCCCATATAAGAACTAAAAATGATGAGATTATTAGATCTTGTGATGTAATTAGGGATTTTGAACATGAAGGGGACTATCTTTATAGAGCGGGGATAGCCCTTCTTTTTGAAAACACTACAGATGTAATAGCCATAATTAAATGGAAGGAAATATATGAACATCTGGAAACGACCTTGGATTATTGTGAAAATGTTAGTAATTTGATAAAAGGGATTGCCGTAAAATATGTTTAGTATCCCGATTTTATTATTAGTCGTACTCTTAGCTCTAACCTTTGATTATATTAATGGCTTTCACGACACAGCTAATGCTATTGCAACTTCTGTTTCCACTAAAGCCCTGACTCCCCGTCAGGCAGTAGCTATAGCAGCTATACTGAATTTTGTAGGTGCCTTGAGTGGCACTGCGGTAGCAGCAACTATCGGAACTAATATTGTCTTACCTGAACTTATTACCCCTTTACTTATTATCGCCGCCCTAGTGGGAGCTATATTTTGGAACTTATTTACTTGGTATTTTGGAATTCCTAGCAGTTCTTCTCATGCTTTGATTGGTGGATTAAGCGGTGGGGCTGTAGCGGCCTTTGGCTTTATGGCTATTAATTGGCAAGGGTTTATTAAAATATTTGCAGGTTTAATTATTGCACCTATTGTGGGACTTGTAGCTGGAAGTATTATTATGACCTTATTATTTTGGGTTTTTAAAAATGCTTCACCTGCTAATACCAATAATAAATTTCGTAAACTTCAAATTATCTCAGCCTCGATGGCATCATTTGCCCATGGTTCAAATGATGCCCAAAAGTCGATGGGTATTATTACTATGGTTTTATTAGGAGCTGGCTTTATTAATACTTTTTCGGTTCCCTTATGGGTTAAGATTGCTTGTGCCTTAGCTATGGCAGCTGGTACAGCTATAGGAGGCTGGAGAATTATTCGTACTATGGGCGGTAAGATTTTCAGGATTGAACCTATTAATGGCTTTGCAGCTGACTTTACAGCCTCTATTACTATATATAGTGCCACTTTAATGGGAGCCCCCGTTAGTACAACTCATGTTGTTTCTTCCTCGATTATGGGAGTAGGGGCTGCTAAACGGCTTAAAGGGGTAAGATGGAGTATTGCTCAACAGATAGTCATAGCTTGGTTTATTACCATTCCTTCTTCAGCTATTGTGGCGATGTTATTTTATAAACTTGTTACCTTGTTTATATAATATTTTCATATTTACCTATTAAATGATAGCGAAAACTTTCACATAATGTTAAAATGGAATTAATAGTCTAACTAGAGTAAAGGAGTGAGGGTTTTGAAGATTTATAAAATACCTGAAGCTACAGTTATGCGACTATCAATTTATTCTAGGTACTTATATCAACTAAAAACCGAAGGGGTAGAGACAATCTCCTCGGGTGATATTGCCTTAGGGGTAGGTGTTAGTTCAGCCCAAGTTAGGAAGGATTTAGCCTATTTCGGTGAATTTGGAAC
>JAAYRQ010000173.1 GCA_012518685.1 Syntrophomonadaceae bacterium
ACTGTTGCTAGGGCGTATTACATAATGAGTAGCTGCTGTACAACTAATTACAATATCAGTAGTCAAAAGTTCCGTAGCTAACTTGTCAAACTTAACCGCCCGTCCGTTAAATTCCTCAGCCATTTTCACCGCTTTTTCATAGGAACGATTAGATACAATAACTGAGCTAACCCCATTTTGCATCAGATACTTGGTAGTCAGCTCACTCATTTCTCCAGCCCCTATAACCATGACCGTTTTATCATTTAAAGAGCCGAAAATATTCCTAGCTAACTCAACTGCTGCATAACTTACCGAGATAGGGTGGCTATCTATACCCGTCTCTGTTCTTACCTTTTTCCCTACATAAATTGCTCGCTGAAATAAAGTATTTAATACCCCATCAGAATAACCTAGTTCGATAGCCTTATGCAGGGCATCTTTGACTTGTCCAATTATTTGGGTTTCCCCTAAAATCATGGAATCTAAGCCTGAAGCAACATTAAATAAATGGCGTATTGTATCATAACAAGATGGTTGATAAGTATGTTTCTGTAATTTTTCGGCATCCAATTTTAAGAAATTAAGAAAAAAATCATTTAAAGCCTTATTACCAGCTTCAATATTGCGGGAGGTAGCATAAATTTCAGTGCGATTACAGGTATCTAGTATAATTACCCCTTCTAGAACAGGGTTTGCCAATAAATACTTATAAGCCTCTAGAAGTTTTTCCCCAGTTATAGCGTACTGTTCCCTAATTTCGACGGGAGCAGTTTTATAACTTAATCCTGCCATAAGGATATACATTCTTCTATTCTCCCCCTTGCCTTTTCCCTTTCCCCCATTTTTAATAAATCTAGTATATCAGAGTTAACTAATTCTAAAAATATCTTTTGCCTAATCTCAATATCGGAAATATTATTTTTAATATAATCCCGACTTTCCCCTAATAAATCAACATATTCACCATATGCTTCAGTAAACTGTTTTTCCAACTGAAGTCGCAAATGTCTTGCTAACATCGGGCTTTTACCCTCCGTAGATATAGCCATAGCTAAAGAACCTCGTCTAAGAATGGCTGGTACATAAAAATCGCAGTTAGGCGGATCGTCAACCGCATTTACTAATATTTTTCTAGCCTTACATTCTTCAGCAATTACTTGATTAACTAGATTATCATTAGTAGCAATATATACTAAAAATATATTGTCTAAATCATTCGTCTTAAAGATTCTGTTTTCCCAGATTATAAGGCCATTTTTAGCATAAGTTTCTAAGGAGTTAGTAACTTGTGGACTAACTAATAATACTTGGGCTCTATGTTCCAAAAGACTATCTACTTTTCTTTCTGCAACTGTACCCCCACCTACTACCAAACAAGGTTTATTCTCCATGTCAATATAAATCGGATATAAGTGTTTATCCATTAATTCCCCCACCATTATCTAAAAGCTATTCATCTTCTTTTTCCTTTTCGGCTAATTCTTCAATATCGTCATCTTTAGCCTTTCTAAAATTTTGCAATGCTTTACCTAGAGATTGTCCTACTTGAGGGAGCTTCCCTGGTCCAACAATGATTAAAACTATAACTAAAATTAAGCCTAGTTCCCAAGGTCCGAAATTACCTATTAATCCAAACATTCTTATCCTCCCTTTCTTACAAATTTATATAATAATTTAATTAAAATTAATTATGGCAAAAAGTATATTTATTGTAAAGGAATCCGACTATTCATGAAACTTCCGCTGTCTCCTCATTTCCTTTCTCTTTTGCTTGGCTTCCCTTTTTATCCTTTGGGCTTCTTTGCGTTCTTCACTAGGTTTAGCATACTTGGACACCCAGATACTAATCTCATATAAAATATACATAGGAGTAGCCATCATTAACTGAGAAATAGGGTCAGGACCTGGAGTTAAGGCCGCTGCTAATATCACGATAATTAATAAGGCATATTTTCTATTATTAGCCAGAGTTTTGTATTGAATAATCCCCATTTTAGTTAAGAAGAATATGATTACAGGTAATTCAAAAACCAAGCCAAAAGGAATGACAAAAGCCATAACAAAGGATACATACTGATCTACTTTAAACATAGTTTCTAAATTTTCCCCAGCAATATATATTAAAAAATTAAGAATTAACTGTAAAACCCCATAATAAGCAAACAAAACCCCTACTACGAAAAGTAATAAAGTAATCGGAAATAATA
>JAAYRQ010000174.1 GCA_012518685.1 Syntrophomonadaceae bacterium
ACCATAAGCAAAAGCAGCTATCATCAAACCATTCCAAGCAGTTAAAACTTTATCATCCTTATGTGGTGGTACCCTTAACCTACGCTGCTGCAAAAGTTTATCTCTGGCGTCTTCTAGCCGCTTTCTTACCCCTTTATTAATATCACTCTTAATTAAATTAGGTATATTTTTGCCCTCAAAATTGCCCTTTTCAGTAATATCATAAGTAGAGCAAAATTCCTCACCTTCTTTCTCACCTAATATGGAGATTACTTCAGTTTTATCCCATACCAAGAATTTACCCTCCACTCCTTCAGAGTCCGCATCTTCTGCAGAATAAAATCCCCCTTCATCAGAAGTAAGATCCCGTAAAACATAAGTGAATATTTCCCTGGCTGTCTGGGCATAAAAATCATCTTTAGTTATTTGATAAGTTTCTAAAAAGGCTATGGCTAAAAGGGCATTATCATATAACATCTTTTCAAAATGGGGTACTAGCCATTTATTATCGGTAGAATATCTAGCAAAACCAAAGCCAACATGATCATATATCCCACCTCTATACATAGACTGTAAGGTATTTTCCACCATATCTAATGCTTCTTGCTTGCCAGTAAAACTGTAATATCTTAATAGAAAATATAAGTTATGGGGAGTAGGGAATTTTGGTGCAGAAGCAAATCCCCCATATCTTTTATCATAACGATTGACTAAGCCAGCAAAATTGTTATGCAATATCGACTCATCTAACACAATGTCACTAACATGAGTAAAATCTAAGTTACTAGAAATATGATTAAGCACTTGCTCAGAAATAGCATACAATTCTGCTCTTTCATTCTTCCATAATTCATCAATACGATTTAATATTTCTATTAAACCTACCCTACCAGCTTGACTCGTTTTGGGTAAATAAGTAGCGGCAAAAAAAGGTTTTCCCTCGGGTGTCATTACTATAGTCAAGGGCCATCCCCCATGTCCTGTCATTAACTGACAGGCTTCCATATATATATTATCAATATCAGGTCTTTCTTCTCGGTCAACTTTAATACTGATAAAATCCCGATTTAACACCTGAGCTACTTCCTCATCCTCAAAAGATTCCCTTTCCATCACATGGCACCAATGGCAGGTAGAATAGCCTATAGAAAGAAATATAGGTTTATCATCATGTTTAGCCCTACTTAAGGCTGCATCATTCCACGCCAGCCAGTTGACTGGGTTATAAGCATGTTGGAGTAAATAAGGCGATTTTTCATTAATTAAATCGTTAGCTAGGCTTTTACTTGGCATAGAGATATCATCCACCTTTCTATATAAGTATAAAATTAATATACCCTTAAATATAGAAAGAAATTATCCTTACTTAAAATAAGCAATCGGCTTAATTAATATTTGGAGAGTAACATTTATAAACTTTTGTGTGAAAATTGATTTTTTTAGGATAGCTGAAGGAAAAATAGACATAATAAGAATAAAAAAGGAGGTGAATTCTCTTGAATACTTGGATTTCCCTTATCGGCAAATTTATTTACACATTTATTGCCGCTTATTTAACCTTTACTTTAATTGATGGTGTACTTTTTTCTATAGTTGCCTTAATAGCATTAGTCGGAGCAGTTGCTAATTACTTAATAGGGGATTTGGCTATATTGCCTAATTACGGAAATGTAGTATCGGCTGTTGCCAATGGTTTAATTGCTGCAGTTTTAGCTTACATTACCATCCTTTTTTGGCCTAGTACAGTCCTAACTATTACAGCTTTAGCTGCCTATGCCATAATAGTTGCAGTAGCAGAATATTTTTTCCATATGTATTTAGAAAGCAGCGACAAAGTAGCCCCCAATACAGAAGAAGAATAAAAAGACAAAAAGGATGCTAGCTTGCTGATAGCATCCTTTCAATAATAACTTATATTCTAAACTTATTAACCATTTCTAAAGTTAGAGCTGCTACATCTTCTAATTCCTTAACCTCCTCTTCTATGCCTTGTACTGATATAAGTTGCTCTTGAACAGAATTAGAAAAGTCATCAGCCGCTGCAGCGGTTTCATTACTATATTTTGTAGCTTCAGTAATTGCTGCAGTTATTTCCTCGCTTAGTGCAGTTTGTTCTTCCGAAGCTGCACTAATACCTTGAATGTTTAAAGATACTTGGTCAATACTCTTAATAATTGAAATTAACATATCTTGAACCTTTTCTACTTGTCCCCTACTACTAATAGAAGCTGTTGCAGACTGATTAAGATAAGCATTAGCGGTTTTAGTCTTATCGCTAATTTCATTAATAACCGCCGCTATTTCTTCCGCAGACACTGCCGAATGTTCAGCTAGCTGCCTAACCTCCTCAGCCACTACTGCAAATCCTTTACCTAGCTCGCCTGCATGTGAGGCTTCAATAGAAGCATTCAGAGCTAATAAGTTAGTTTGAGAAGCAATACCATTAATTTGCACTACAAAACTAGATATTTGGTCTATAGATTGGTTAAGTAAATCAAAAACATCTTGCAAAGCCTTAACTTTATCATGCACATCAACCACAGAAACTACGACTTCTTCCATACCCTTGCCAGATTCTTCTGCTTCCTTAACTACACTTTCCACCTCATAGAAACATTCCGCTGTTAAAGCCGATATACTAGTAGCACTATGGGCAACTTCTTCCGAGCCCCTTTGGATACTGTTTAAATTATTAGCTACCGTAGCCGATATATCGGTCAAAGACTTAATTTGCTCTGTATTTCTAGATAGAATTTGTCTAGTATCAACTATGCTAGTAGAGATATTACCCGCTACCTTTTCCATTTCCATAGATGATTTATTAATCTGGGTAAACATAACTTGTAAATATTCTATGAACTTGTTAAATTGATAAGCAATTCTAGCTATCAAATCTTCCGAATTAATGGCTAATCTATAAGTTAAATCCCCTTCACCAGAATTCATTTCTATTAGCTGTTTATTAATCCCTTCTAAGGGTACATTAATTACCTTATTAGAAATAAGGAACATTACAAAGCCTAAGAAAATTATTATAAATAAGCCAATTATCAAAACCGCAAAAGTCATCACCCTAGATTGGGACACAATCTTATCTAAGGAAGTTTCTATACTAAAGACCCCGAAAATATCATTAGTAGCCTCCACATGACAAGACATACAATAATTATCGCCCCTAATCGGCATAGCATAACGCAAATGAGAAGAAGACCCTTTTTTCATAATCTCTGAGCCTTCTGTTAAAGAAGAATTGGTCAGAAAATTTTGCATTACCTTGTTTTCCCAATCATCGGTTAGATTTTCATCACTCAAAGGATAATTAGAAGTAATACGAATAGTAGTATTTTCGGCTTCCATTTTTTCAGAAAACTTATCTACAGTTTCTAAGGCATCATACATGACAATATTGCCTGCATTATAAGCACTAATTTTAGACTGCCTAATTATATGGGATTGACTATCCTCCATATTATCCCATACCGCTTGAAATTGTAGAGCCATACTC
>JAAYRQ010000018.1 GCA_012518685.1 Syntrophomonadaceae bacterium
TATTTTATGATTGGTTTACCTGAGGAAACTGAAGAGGATTTAAAGGGTATTTTGGAGATGGTGGAAAAGGTTAGGTTTATAGGCAGACAGCACAGTTCTCGCTCGGTTGATGTTAGACCTAGTTTGTCTAGTTTTGTGCCTAAGGCTCATACCCCTTTTCAATGGCGAGCTCAGGTTTCTAGTGAGGAATTGGAAGCTAAGCAGGATTTTCTACTGAGGGAAAAATCTAAGAAAACTAGGCTTAGTTTTCATGATAGTAAGACGAGTCTTTTGGAGGGTTTATTTGCTAGGGGGGACCGCAGGTTGGCTAAAGTGATTTTCCTTGCTTGGCAAAAGGGTTGTAAGTTCGATAGTTGGTCGGAGTTTTTTAGGCCTGATTTATGGTCGGAAGCGATGGTCGAATGTGGTATTGATTTTGATTTTTATACTACTAGGGCTAGGTCTTATGAGGAAGTCTTGCCTTGGGATTTTATAGATACGGGTATTTTAAAAAGCTTTCTAATTAGGGAGGATGAAAAGGCGAAAAAGGGTATTACTACACTGGATTGCTCTAATGATGACTGTAGTAACTGTGGGGTTTGTCCTAGTTTTGGCCTGGATATAGATATGAGGAAGGTTAATTAATATGTTTATTAGGGCTGAATATAGCGTAGGACCTGATCTGCGTTTTTTATCTAATTTGGATATGAATAGGATGATGGCCCGCAGTTTTAGAAGGGCTAGTATTCCTTATGCTTTGAGTCAAGGCTTTAACCCTCATATTAAGTTTTCTTTAGGTACGGTTTTACCTGTGGGGGTATGGGGCGAGAAGGAATATTTTGATATAGAACTGAGTGATTTTTTAAGTGCTCCAGATTTTATTAAGCGTCTTAATGAAGTCTTACCTTCTGAAGTGTTTATTAATAAGGCTCTTTTTTTACCTAAGGCACCAGCTGCTTTAATGCGGATTATTAATGGGGCTAGTTATGCTTTTGTATTTAAAAAAGGTTATAACTTAGCTAAGCTTAGGGAGGATATTTTACGCAGTAGCTCCTTAATAGTTAAAAGCAGAGGAAAGAAAAAAGATATCGAAAAGGATTTGCGACCAGGAATATTTAAGATTGAGATTGAACATATAGAGGATGTGGATGTGTTAAAATTATGGGTAGCTACTAATCAACCTATTAATGTTAGGTATGATGAATTATTAGCTTTATTTAGCAATTTTGGTATTGACTATGAGATTATAGATGTTTATCGTAAAGGTAATTATATTCGACTTGGTGAGGATTTTTATTCTCCTTTGGAAAAGGTGAGTTAGTTTGAATAGGGAAATTATAGCAGAAATATACCCTTGGGAATCGCGGGTAGCCGTAGTAGAAGATGGCAGATTAGCGGAAGTATTTTGGGCTAATGAAGATGAAAATGTAGGCAATATTTATCGGGGTAAGGTAAAGGATGTCTTACCTGGTTTGTCTTGTGTTTTTGTGGATATTGGTCTGAATAAGAATGCTTTTTTATATGCTGGAGATATTGTGGTGGCTAATGGGAAAAAGGGCATTAATGTTCTGGATTTGATGAAAAGTGGTCAAGAAATTATGGTACAGGTTAAAAAGGAGGCTTTTTCGGAAAAGGGGGCTAGGGTTACGGGTGAGATTACCCTACCTGGCCGTTTTTTAGTCTTACTTCCTACCCAAAAGGATATTTCTATTTCCCGTAAAATTACGATTGACGAACGACGCGAAGATTTAAGAAATCTTATAATGGGGGTTAAGCCAGAAGATATGGGTGTTATCTTAAGGACTGCTTGCTTAGAGGCTGATGATGATGAGATTATAGAGGAACTTAATGATTTGTTGTCTGCTTGGCAAGAAATATTGAATAGGTATGATAATGCGAAAGCCCCTGCTCTGATTTATGAGGATATTGATGTTTTGGAAAGGACTTTGAGGGATTATCTTGATGGACAAACCCTAAAGGTGACGATTAATAATCTTAAGTTAAGGGATCGTATTTGTAATTATATGAAGGCTAATCCCCGTGATTTTAATTTTACCATTAATTTTGA
>JAAYRQ010000019.1 GCA_012518685.1 Syntrophomonadaceae bacterium
ATTTCTTGCCATAAATCAAAGGCTTCATCATCATCAAGATAGACCGTAATCCATAGCCTATCAGCAGGTAATTTAATCTCCTCCGTTAAAAACTCCCAAGCATACTTAATCGCATCCGCCTTAAAATAGTCGCCAAAGGAGAAATTACCCAACATTTCAAAAAAAGTATGGTGTCTAGGAGTCCTGCCAACAGTATCCAAGTCATTATGCTTGCCCCCAGCCCTAACACACTTTTGAGAAGTAGTTGCCCTTATATAATTAGGTTTATCTATGCCTAAAAACACATCTTTAAATTGATTCATCCCTGCATTAGTAAATAACAAGGTAGGATCATTAATAGGCACTAGTGAAGAACTAGCCACAATCGTATGCCCATTTTTCGCAAAATAATTCAAAAATGTTTCCCTTATACTACTACTAGATAACACAAAAAATTGCCTCCCTCTTTTAGCTTAAGTTCATTTAATCTATTTTCTTTTATAAACTTAGCTATGTCAATAATGACCCCGCAAATATTAAGGTTCAACTAATTTTAAATACAAAAACCATAACAATACTTTAGCAGTAGCTACTAGTGGCACCGCAATTATCATGCCCCATATACCTAGCAACTTACCACCTGCTAAAAGAGCAAAAACAATTACTAAGGGGTGTAAACCTAATTTATGCCCAATAACATTTGGAGTAATAAGATTACTTTCGATTTGTTGTACTAGGAAAATACCTAAAGCCATATAAATCGCCAACCTAGTTGATTCCGAAAAAGCTACGGCAACTGCAGGAATACCACCTAAAAACCCCCCAAAAAAGGGAATTAAATTAGTAACCCCAGATAATACACCTAATATCAGTGGAAACTTAACTCCTAAAAACAAAGCCGTTAAACCTGTTAATACCCCCACAATGGTTGCAACTAACAAATACCCTTTTAAAAACTCAATTAATACCGTATCTAATTCATTAAAAAGATTGATTAATTCCCTCCTAGTACGGGGAGCAAAAAGGTTTAAAAAATTAGACTTGATTTTTTCCCAATCAAGAATAATATAAAAAGCCAAAATAGGGGAAAAGACCAAGGCCAAGACCTTGCCTAATAAATTGTATAAAATATCGAAGAACTTTTGCAAACTAGCATAAATAAAAAGTTCTATTTTACTCACATTGTCCTTCACTATCACATTTAATTTATCGGGCATATCCATATCATCAATCTTGCTAGTTAAATCCCCAACCTCTTCAGCATATTCAGGAATTAGAGCACCTAATTCCGTAAATTCTTTAACTACCCCAGGAATAGTCAAAGCTAACAAAATTGCTATTATAAAAGCTAAAATAATATATAAAATTATTATAGACCAAATCCTAGGTATGCCCAAATTTTCCAGCATTGAAACGGGACGAAAAAATATATAGGCTAAAAAAGCCCCTAAGACAAAAGTAGCCAAAACCTCCCTAATCATAAACAAAAAATAAATGGTGGCTAGCAAAACCACCATAAATATTAGATATCTCAAAATGCTTTTAAAACTACTGTTCATACTTAGTAAATCCTACCTATTTCACTAAATCTTCCCCGAAATTATGCATAAAATTCAATGGCCTTTTGAACTTTAGGGGAAGGTTTTTAGACTTGCCCATCAGATTATTATTGCCTTTATTATAATAATGAGTAACTAGTGAGCCTAAAATAGCTCCTATGAGCATCGGTCCTATCGTTTTTCTCATAAAATATCGCCCCTTTTAATATAACTATTACCATATTAAAGTTTCCTCTATTGCTTGTAAGCTACCATCTTCGGCGACTTCATATAAGTTAAGCCTGCCCTTGTGAAAATTAAATTCCAAAAAACAATTCCAACAGTAATATTGGTCACTTCCTACCCTGCCCACTTGTAAGCCACGACAAACTGGACATTTATTAACTTCCATGCCTATAGCCCCCCTTAATTTACGATACCACTATCAATACTCTTCCAAAGAACATTATTAATATCTACATCTTTTCTGCCTGCCCACAAATCCTGTAAAACCCCTGCAGAAACCTCAATAGCACATACTTTTTTAGTCTGAGGACAAACCACAAAATCACTAACCACACCCAATTCTTGCCCATGCATATCAAAAACTAAATCACCTAGTTTTTTATCATATATAGATAATTCTTCCCCATACATATAAGATTTAATACTAGATAAGTCATTAATAATAATGGCATTATCAGCTAGGGTAAAATTCGCTACATCCAGCATCTGCTTAGAATTATTGCCTAGGATCACCACTAAATAAGCAATATTATAATTATCACCTATAACAGCCTTATCTACTACTCCGACTATTTCAGCATTACTTTCATTAAAAATAGGCAGGTTTTTAAAATTTCTAAGTCTCATAGAAATAAATGTCCTTTTTAAAATATAGTGCCCTAAAATTATAAAAAAATGTGTGAAAATAAATTTTGTGTGATGGGAGGCGAAAGGGGGGGGATATTTAAGAAAGCCTTTACAAATTATTCAATAATACCCCCACCAACAAGATAGTCTTCCAAATAATAAACGACTGATTGTCCTTTAGTAATAGCCCTTTGAGGGGTCAAAAACTCAACCTTTATTCCATCATCTAAAGGAGTGATAAGAGCTGGGGCATCAGCAGTTGAATAACGAATTTTTGCACCAACTTCCATCGATTCATTCAACTTATCCATAAAAACAAAATTATTATCCTTAGCTAGCAAACTACTACACCTAAGTTCAGCAGCATCACCTACAATTAACCTATTACCTACCATATCCAGCTCCACTACATATTTAGGTTTACCAGCACTAATTCCTAAACCTTTGCGTTGGCCAATAGTATAAAAGGGTAATCCTTTATGCTCCCCTAAAATATTATTGTCTGTATCCATAATTGGCCCTACTGTATAGCTAATACGGTCAAGTAAAAAATCCCGATAATCCTTAGCAATAAAACATATTTCTTGACTATCCTTGCTTTCTGCCACAGGCAAGCTGTAAGCTCTGGCGATTTCCCTAACTTCCTCCTTAGTCAAATCACCTAAGGGAAATAAGCTATGGGCTAATTGCCTTTGGCTTAAACCATATAAAAAATAGCTTTGGTCTTTACTAATATCCTTAGCCTTCCTAATTAGATATCGCCCTTTAATACTACTATATTCCATCCTAACATAATGACCAGTCGCTACCTTATCGGCACCTTTAGCCAAAGCATAATCTAATAAAAGCCCAAACTTAATAGTATTATTACACCTTACACAAGGATTGGGAGTATAACCTTTCTCATAAGTCTGACAAAAATAGTTAATTACATCCTTTTCAAATTCCTTTTGTAAGTCCACTACTTGGTGTTCTATATCTAATGTTCTAGCAAGATTCTTAGCCTTATCAGCTACCTCAGATGACCAATTAATCATAGTTAGCCCTAGAATATCATACCCTTCCTTCTGCAAAAGCAGTGCAGTTACCGCACTATCCACACCGCCACTTAGCAAAACAGCTATTTTCATAATACACCTCCTTTTGTGGTAAAATATCCATGATTAAATTCTTAATCAATATAGCAGTTTATTTATAATTATTCTATAATTACTTAAATTCCATACTAACAAAGGAGCAAATATGGATTTATTCGATTTTAATAAGCAAAAAGATACTAAGCATCAGCCTTTAGCCTACCTGATGCGACCACAAAATCTAGAAGAAATAGTAGGTCAAAAACATCTACTAGCACCTGATAAAATGCTCAGGAAAGCTATTGAAAGGGATGAATTACATCCCTTTATACTGTATGGTCCTCCAGGTACAGGTAAAACTACTATAGCTACTTTAATAGCCAAAAAAACCAATTCACACTATGAAACACTTCAAGCAGTTACTAGTGGAGTCGCAGATATAAAAAAGATTGCCCAAGATGCCAAGGATAGATTGCGCTATTACCAGCAAAAAACTATCTTATTCGTAGATGAAATACACCGTTTTAATAAGTCTCAACAAGATGTTCTTTTACCCTTTGTAGAAGATGGCAGCTTATTATTAATCGGGGCAACTACAGAAAATCCATTATATGAACTGAACAATGCCTTATTATCCAGACTAAAAATATATATTTTAAAAGCTTTAGAAAATGACGATATAAAAACAATTATCCTTAATGCCCTTAATGATGAAGTGCAAGGCTTAGGCAAATATAAAATAAAAATTGATGAAGACAGCTTAAATATTATGGCTAACTATGCCAAAGGTGATGCTAGATTAGCCCTAAACATACTAGATGCTTTAGTATCTTCTTATATGGATAATAATTACCTAGAAATTACTTCTGGTATGCTGACCAGTATTTTAGATAAACCGATATACAAATACGATGCCACAGGAGATTACCACTATGATACTATCTCTGCCTATATAAAAAGTATTCGGGGTAGTGATCCTGATGCCGCTATATTCTGGTTAGCAGTTATGTTAGAAGGTGGGGAAGACCCTATATTTATAGCTAGAAGATTGGTAATACATGCAGCCGAAGATATAGGACTGGCAGATCCCAGAGCATTGCCAATAGCCGTAGCTACATTCCAGGCAGTTAGGGTAATAGGGTTACCAGAGGCCAGAATTCCTTTGGCTGAAGCGACTATATATCTAGCTACCGCACCCAAAAGCAATTCTAGCCTAACCGCTATAGACAATGCCATTGCTTTAGTCCGTAAAATTAATAAAGCAGAGATACCGCCACACATTGCTTCCAACCATCATTCCCAAGCTCGTAATTTGTTGGGAAAAGGCGTGGATTATAAATACCCCCATAATTTCGGGGGCTACATTAAGCAAAATTATTGGCCAGTAAATATCCCCTTAGAAAAATTATACCACAGTAGTTCTAATGGCTATGAAAAAGACATTTCTTCATATATAGCAAGCTTAAAAAAAATTAATCTGGATGACCAAGGGTAAATAATATAAAAAAAACACTAGAAGTAAAATGGCTACTTCTAGTGTATAGCTGACCAATCTTTATCCTATTATTTCATCAATAACCTTTTGTAGTTGGGGTTTACCTTGGGCACCTACTATTCTTTTAACCTCTTGACCATCCTTAAAAAAAGCTAAAGTAGGAATACCCCTAATTCCATATTCTGTAGCTACATTTTTATTATCATCTACATTTAGCTTAGCTACTAATATCTTACCTTCATTTTCAGCGGCTAGGGTTTCTACAATAGGCCCTACCATTTTACAAGGTCCACACCAAGGAGCCCAAAAATCTACCAACACTGGTAAACCTGCCCCTAATACTTCATCTTTAAAAGTCGCATCAGTTACATTTAACACATTAGCCATTAATTAAGTCCCTCCTATTTATTTAATAATTATTAATAAATTATTTCATTAATTTACTCATCATATTGACTATCTCCGTAAACTTTTCTTCATCATTTTCCTTATGAATTGCCTTATGGATACATTCATGAGCATGGTTTTCAAAAACTATTAGCCCCACTTGATTAACAGCAGACTTAATAGCCGCAATCTGAGTTAAAACATCATTACAATGGGAGCCTTCATCAATCATTCTTTGCACTCCCCTTACTTGCCCCTCAATTCGCTTAAGTCTTAAAATAACATTTTTCTTATCATTTTTCACTGTTAATGCCACCTTCTTATACCCCCCTGAGGTATGATAATTATAGTATAAATAATTGCTTTTATTTTGTCAACTCCATAGATAATATTAATATCTTAACAAAGCTAGCCCAAGCTTATACCATCATAATACTAATTTATAGTTATAAATTTAAAAAAAATAGAGGCATTAGTTGCCCCCATTTTAACTATTAATTATGCCTACCATACTATATAAAAAACGCCTATGGCCGTGCCTAAGGCTATAGCTGCCCATATAAGTGTCCGAATTAATTCGCCTTTTACTTGTTTGGCTAGTTCATCCATAGCTATATTCTCCTCCTTCAAAACTATATCAAAATTATATCATAAATTAAAAATCATTTAAGGCTAATTCTAAATTAATATTAAAATTATATGGCTTAATTATTTCTATGACCTGATTAATTAATTCTTTTTCCACATAATTATCTAATGGTGAATTTGCTAATAAAGATAAATACCTATATAAACCTATCAAGCCTAAAGTCTGCAAAGCTAATTCACCTATTACATCTTGTGAGTTATTAGCCTGCTTAGTATATCTTTTTAATGCTTCATAATAGCTAGTAATTATATCATTTAAGCTTTTTAAGATAAAACCAGCTGGATTATTATGGCTATCTTTGATGTTTAACTGTTCTTGCACAGTTTTTATTAATTTTAAACTATAATCAATTAGATATTTTTCTAGAGCTGGTCTATTATCATAATTAGGATAGTTAGTAAAAAACTTTTCTAAAAGGAAAATATCGGCTGTTAACTTTATTATGCCAGAATCTTTCTTAGTAAAGCTTTTTTTCTGGTTTTTAATATATTGCCCCATATCTACTACAAGATTAGCTAATCTGCCAGGTATAAATCCAGCAGGTAGAGTTTTTAGCTCCTTCCCGCCATTAAATTCGATTAATTTTTCCTTAACCAAATTCATAGTATCACCAGCTGTAGCTGTAATGATAAGTTCAGCCCTATTATCTAAAGCAGTGCCAGAATTATTAATAATAGCTAATTTTTCAAATTCATAAGGAAAGGAATTGATAGGTGAAACTGTAAGACTTGAACCTATAACGATTATCATATTATCTGTAGTATTAAAAGACCTGATTAGCTTAATTGCATCTTGGAAATCATCTGGCATACTATCCCCAAATAATATAACATCTGGTTTGAAAATACCGCCACACTCACAGGTGGGTGGAATATCACCCGTATCAACTATCTCAAATAATTGTTCCATAGTAATATTCGCCTGGCAATTAAGGCAAGTTGCTGATCTAATATGACCATGGATTTCATATACCCACTTAGCCCCCCCTTTCTGGTGTAAGCTATCCACATTCTGGGTAATAATTGGTCCTAATAACCTTTTATTTTGCAATTCACCTACGATTTTGTGACCATCATTAGGTTCTGCTTCTAATACTTGAGTAAACATGGGTAAGCCATGCACATAAAGACCTTTGGGATTATTGTACAATGCCCAAGTAGAAAAATTTTCGATAGGATCGACTTGTTCCCACATACCGCCACTACTACGAAAATCAGGAATACCACTTTCTGTAGATATGCCTGCACCAGTAAGTATCCACGGTCTAGGGTATTTTAGAATCTGTTCTACTAAATTAATAACTTCCATTCAATATCACCATCTTCTTTGCCGAATTAATCATCAATAATAATTAAAAGCCCTAATTAAAAAACTGTGTTCAAATCTTAATATAGCATAATATATAGCATTTATAAACAAAAAATGTTTTCCCTCCCATCTTTTATCTTAATTCTATGTTACTTTCTAGTTTAAGCATTTGGGGGAATTATAAATCCATAAAATAAAAGGCTCGTATAATAACGAGCCTTTTTTCAGCAGATTTATAAAAACATTATTTTTATTTAACTATTGGTTTCAGCGGAAAGACTATTTAACTCTACAGCCGCCTCAGTAAACTGAGCAGCTA
>JAAYRQ010000175.1 GCA_012518685.1 Syntrophomonadaceae bacterium
ATAGGAGCTTCAACTGGTGGAACGGAAGCTATTTTCAGTATATTAAAATTATTGCCAGAAAGCACTTTGGGAATAGTAATTGTGCAACATATACCCCCTATGTTCTCTAAAATGTTTGCTGAAAGGCGGCAAAATGAATTAGACTTAAAGAGAGCTAAAAAGGAAGCCGAAGCAGCTAATAATGCTAAAAGTGAATTTTTAGCTAATATGAGTCATGAAATACGCACCCCCTTAAATGGGATAATAGGAATGCTTGATTTAACGCTTAATTACGAGCTTGATTCAGATATAGAAGATAACCTTATCATTGCTCAGTTTTCCGCCCGAAAATTATTGCATATAATTAATGATGTTTTAGATTTTTCTAAACTCGAAGCAGGCAAAATGATGATTCTAAAAGATAACTTTAATTTAAGGGAATTAATAAAAAACACTCTTATCATTCATGAAAACAATGCTAAAGCCAAAGGATTAAGATTGACTTATCATATTTCTGAAAATATTCCCGATTATATTATTAGTGATCAAAACCGCCTCGTACAGATACTAAATAATCTTCTAAGCAATGCCATTAAATTTACTAAGGAAGGTGCAGTAAGTTTAGTAATAGATAAGATTTCTTCTACTAATAATGAGATCTTATTAAATTTTGCCGTTTTAGATACTGGCATAGGTATTCCCATACATAAAAAAGATGTTTTATTCAAAAGCTTCAGTCAAATAGATAATTCTTTTACTAGAGAATATGAGGGCACTGGCTTAGGTTTAGCTATTACTAAGCAATTAGTGGAAGTAATGGGTGGAAGTATAGAATATGAGAGTGAATTAAGCAGGGGTAGTGCTTTTTATGTTACCTTGCCTTGCCAAATTGGGAAAACATCCAAGATTGCGTGTACTAAAAAAATTCCTCCTAAGCCTAATTCAGCCCAGTTGTTAGATATATTATTAGTTGAGGATGACTTGGTTAATCAAAAAGTAGTTAAACTCATCCTAAAGGAAAAAGGCCATTCTGTAACTATTGCAAATCATGGTGTGGAGGCTGTAGAGCTATATAAAAATGGCAACTTTGATCTTATTTTCATGGATGTTCAAATGCCGCAAATGGATGGAATTGAAGCTACTAAACTTATCCGCAGCTTAGAAAATGGGAAGAATAGAGTTCCTATAATTGCTTTAACAGCCCATGCCTTACCTGGTAATAAAAAGGATTTTTTAGCGATAGGTATGGATGAATATGTCACTAAGCCTATAGATATTGACTTATTATATGACATATTAGAAAGGGTTGTAGCGAACAAATATGGTGAGGATTTTAATAATATTCGAGTAGGACCTGATGGGGAAATCTATTATAGCAAAGAGGAGGAGGTAATACTAACCGCTCAAGATTTGCCGATATTAACGAGTATAAACATTAAAGTACAAAGATTAATTGAAATGTTGACTGAAAATAATTTTTCCCCTATTGGACAAATTGCTCATGAGATAAAACTTGATGCTAATTACATTTGTGCAGATGATATCAAGGACAAGGCCTTTAAAATTGAGTTAGCTGCCCGAAGAGGCAATTTTAAAGAAGTTATTAATCAGGTTATTGAACTAGATAAAACGGTTAAGACTTTATACAATTTGCTAAAATAGAAGGAGGGGAAGTAAGGTATGAAGATTCTTATTGCTGAGGACGATTTAGCCAGTCGCAAGTTTCTACAGAAATTTCTATCTGCCTATGGTGAATGTGATGTGGTAATAGACGGTCTGGAAGCTATTGATGCGGTATTGTTGGCTTTAAAAGAAGCAGAACCTTACGATCTTATTTGCTTAGACATAATGATGCCCAAGGTAGATGGAGTAAAGGCCTTGAAAACCATTCGCGAATTAGAAAAACAAAAAGGGATATTACCAGAAAAGAGGGCGAAAATCGTTATGGTTACAGCCCTTGCGGAAACGGAATATGTCCAAAGTGCTTTTGATTATGGCTGTGAAGGCTATGCTACTAAGCCTTTAGACACCCAAAAATTTAGTGATGTATTAAAAAAGCTAGAATTAATTGATTAAATAAGCAAGTCGAGGTTTTATCCTCGACTTGCTTATTTTTTTATATTATTCTGCATACATTTTATCAATTAACTCTTGATATTTTTCATTAATAAATGAGCGTTTTAATTTCATCGTTGGGGTAAGCTCACCATTTTCTTGGGTTAGTTCATTTAATAATAAGGTAAATTTCTTTATTTTTTCTACCTGTCCTAATGATTGAGTACGTTCATCAATAATGGTTTCATATAATTTTATTATTTCGGGTCGCTTTATTAATTCTTCTAAGGAGGAGAAAGTGATTTTATTTTTCCTACAGTATTCTTCCAACTGGATAAGATTAGGCACAATAAGTGCGGAAATGAATTTCCTGCCTTCGCCTATAGTAACAAACTGTTCTATTAAAAGTTCTTCTCCAAATAGTATTTCGATTTGCTGTGGTGAGATATTTTTGCCACCTGCGGTAATGATTAAATCCTTGATACGATCAGTTATAGCAATATAGCTGAAGGTTTCTCCTGCAAGCTTTTCGGTAATTATTTCACCAATATCTTGGGTCTTAAACCAGCCATCTTCAGTAAAACATTCGGCCGTTGCCTCAGGATTGTTATAATAGCCAGTCATACACATGTTGCCTTTTAACTGGATTTCTCCTTCTTCAGAAATTCTTACTTCACACATAGGAATAATTGGACCGCATACACCTGGATAGCCGTTGGTGTCATATCCCATAGCTGCAGGGAAAAATTCTGTTAAGCCAAAGCCCTGTATAGTATTAATACCAAAGGCTAAGAAAAATTCGTTGATTTCTTCGGAAAAAGCTGCACCACCCACATGATAGACATCTGAGTTTTCCGCTCCCAAGGTTTCTTGTACCTTCTGTATAATCAGCTTATCTGCTAAAGCGTACTGAGCCATTAGAAAGCTACTAGACTTTTTGCCAGCTCTTTTATCCCTATATACATCTATGGC
>JAAYRQ010000020.1 GCA_012518685.1 Syntrophomonadaceae bacterium
AAAGTCAAAAGATGAACTTAGCTGGTAAGGAATTCTTATATCAAGAATTTAAAAAATTAGGCTTAGATTATGTAGAAACAGAAGCCAATTTTATATTTCTTAATACAAATAAGGACTGTCAGGAGGTTTTTGCAAAACTTTTAAAATTAGGTATAATTATTCGTACTGGTGACATATTCGGTTACCCAACTTATATAAGAGTAACTATAGGCAGTTTAGAAGAAAATAAAAGATTTATAACAGGATTAAAAACAGTGTTGGAGGCTTAATTTTGACGACCCCTTTAGTAAGTAATTATTATTATGATACGCTAGTACAAGATTTATTAATTGAGGAATTTAATAGCAATATTAATAGTTTTGAGGGTGAACCAGTATTTCTATGTATTGGGTCTGAACGCCATATATTAGATTGTTTAGGTCCTTTAGTTGGGACCATGGTCAAGGAAAAATCGGAGGAAATATTAGTTTACGGAACCTTAGACAAGCCCTTGCATGCTGAAAATCTGGTAAGTGAGATAGATAAGATTAAAATTTTACATCCCGAAATTATTACCATAGCGATAGATGCAGCTATTGGGTTAGAAGAAGATATAGGTATTATAAAATTTAGAAATGGACCTTTATTGCCTGGTAAGGCCTTATTCAAAAGGTTGCCACCAGTAGGAGATTTGTCAATTACAGGTATTGTAGGTAAAAAGGATTTTAATAAAGGACGACCAGTTTTTAATGGTAGCATACAACATGTTTACTATATGGCTCAAACGATTAGCAATGCCATATATGATTGGTACTTACAATATAAGTAAACAATCAGCTTATTGGCGTTTACATTTTATTAAAGCTTGTGCTATTATCAAATTATTAGAGTATTTTAAAAATGCCTCTTATTCATAGTAGGATAAGAGGCTATATTATTGTTTTGTGGGGCTAAGGAGGAAAAGACATGAAAAAACTTATGATAGGAAATGATGCTATCGCTAGGGGGGCATACGAAGCAGGGGTTACTGTAGCTACGGCATATCCTGGTACACCTAGCACTGAAATAGTAAGTAATTTTGCTAATTATGATGAGGTATATGCTGAATGGGCTCCCAATGAGAAAGTCGCTTTAGAGGTAGGAATAGGGGCTGCTATTGGTGGGGCTAGAACCTTAGTTGCGATGAAGCATGTAGGGATTAATGTAGCAGCTGACCCTTTATATACATTTTCTTATACTGGGGTTAATGGTGGTTTAGTAATTATATCAGCTGATGATCCAGGAATGCATTCGTCACAGAACGAACAGGATAATCGAGGATATGGTAGATTTGCTAAGCTGCCTGTAATAGAACCCTCAGATAGTCAAGAAGCTCTAGATTATACGAAGTATGCTTTTGAACTAAGTGAAAAATATGATACACCTGTAATGTTAAGAGTAACTACTAGATTATCCCATTCTCAAACTATGGTAGAAACGGGTGAACTTACTCCATATGGGATTAAACCCTATAAAAAGAATGCACCTAAGTTTGTCATGCTACCAGGTTTTGCTAGGGCTAGACATGTTGAAGTAGAAAAACGCATGTTGGAATTAAAAGATTACGCTGAAACCACTTCCTTAAACCGTATAGAATGGGGCAGTAAAAGAATAGGCATTATAACCAGCGGAATTCCTTATCAATATGTAAAAGAAGTATTACCCGAAGCCTCAGTTTTAAAATTAGGGCTAGTAAATCCTTTGCCAGAACAACTAATTCGTAATTTTGCTAGTGAAGTAGAACAATTAATAATAATAGAAGAATTAGAGCCTGTTTTTGAGGAACAAATTAAAGCTTGGGGGATTAAAGTCGAGGGTAAGGAACATTTTAGCTTATTAGGGGAATATAGCCCCGAACTTATTGAAGAAAAGCTAGCTAATATTACACCTGCTTTAAGTTATGGCTTGGATAAGGAGATTCCTCCTCGTCCTCCCTTAATGTGTCCTGGATGTCCGCATAGGGGAGTATTCTATACTCTTAGAAGAAAAAGACTTACCGTAATGGGGGATATCGGGTGCTATACTTTAGGAGCTCTAAGCCCCTTGGATGGTATGGATGCCTGTGTCTGTATGGGAGCAAGTATAGGAACCGCACTTGGCATGGAAAAGGCTAGGGGTGAAGAATTTGCCGAAAAGACTGTAGCGGTAATTGGAGATTCGACTTTTGTCCATTCAGGAATTACCCCCTTAATAGATGTAGTATATAATCGAGGTAATACTACGGTGATGATTTTAGATAATGATACTACTGCTATGACAGGACATCAAGAACATCCTGGAACAGGTCTCACTATAGATAATAGACCTACTAATAAACTAGATATAGAAGGCTTAGTAAGGGCCATAGGGGTAAATAATGTGCAAGTGGTTGATCCTCTTAAATTAGATGAATTAAGACAAGTATTAGATAAAGAATTAAAAAGACAAGAACCTTCGGTAATCATTGCTAAAAGACCCTGTGCCTTGCTAAAGGTTCCAGAAAATGAGATAACAACTCGGTATTATGTTGACAATGAAATATGCAATGC
>JAAYRQ010000176.1 GCA_012518685.1 Syntrophomonadaceae bacterium
ACTAAGTATAGAATCCCCTTACTATCTTTATTAACTTCTATAAAATGATTACCACCTCCCAGAGTGCCTATGCTAAGCCTACCTCTTTCTATATTAAGATGTTTTTTAGCCTTTAGCTTGCCAAAGGATATATCCTTAACATAAGGGTGGGGGGACTTTCTAATAGCGAAGCCACTAGGTATTAGTCTTCTAACGGTTTTATCTAAATCATCTAAATTAATATTTTTATTAGCTAATACAGATACTTCCATACCACATCCTATATCAACACCCACCATATTAGGTACGATTTTATCATTAATCGTCATAGTCGTACCTATAGTACAACCCTTTCCCGCATGAACATCAGGCATGATTCTTATAAGACTGTCTTTTAGAAATTCTTGATTACATAATTCTTTAATCTGCTTTATAGTTTCATCATCAAGATCTTGAGCATATACTATGGCATTATTGTATTGACCTTTTATAGATAACAATAAATACCCTCCTTAAATTAAGTATTAATATCACCTAATAGTTTAGCATATTAAAGAAAAACCGTCTTTAAGGACTATTTGCTACTATTAAAAATCATTTGCAAATAAATGTGGAAAAACAAGGATTTAAGTTATTATAATCGAAACATTTATCTTATATTTATTTTAAGATATGGGGGGCAGGTTATGAAAAAAGGTTTGTCATATTTTTTAATCTTAGTTATGCTAATTTTTTCTCTTCTTTCCCTAGCTTGTAAAGATGAAAGGGAGCTTGTGCAGGATAATAAGGAGACAAAAACTAGTGAAGTTAAGAAAGACAGTCAAGAAAAGAATTCCCTAGCAGAAAAGGCTGCAGACTTATTTTATTTTAGGACTTATCGAGAGGCTAAACCTTTTCAAAATGAATATTATGTAGATGTAATTTTAGAAGCATTTGATAAACAGGGAAACCAGATTTGGGAATATGTTTGGCCAGATAATAGGCTTATAGAATATGATGTAGCTTCCGAAGCAATAGCCTATGATGGTAAAGTCTATATCGAGGTTAGCGGGATATTATACTGCTTGGATGGGAAGAGTGGGAAAAAACTTTGGGAAAATCAAGATGATGCTAGAGGTCGTGTCGTTCTATACCCATATAATGACCGAATTTATCTTACTAGTTTCTATGGCAATATCATAAGCTGCCTTGACAAAGATAGTGGGACTAAGATATGGGCTAATGATGATGAAGATATGTTTTGGGGACATACAATTTATAGTCAAGGTGATGAAATTGTCGTAAAATATGGGGAAGATGGCTTATCAACAGTAGCTTTTGATAAAAATGGGCAAATAAAAGATAAAAGATATGAAAGTTTTATGCCTGACAATCTAATAAGGTGGGATAGAGCCTTTGCTTCTAGTTTTTTAGTAGAAAATATTGCTAAACATGAGGCCAAAAATGTTCTAGACCAAAGAGGAGATACAGCCTGGGTTGAGGCTGTAGAGGGTCACGGAATTAATGAATGGATTAAGATAGAAAGAAAGGGTCTTGTAGATGTAAATAAAATAGAAATTCTCAATGGCTATCATAAATCTAAGGGGCTTTATGATAAAAATAGTAAATTAAAGGAGTTTAGACTAGACTTCTCAAGGGGAGAATATATATACCATAAAATAGATGATAGTAAATACCCAGTTATTCATATTGAATTATTTTTTGATAGACCTGTGCCCACCGATTCCATTAAGTTGACAATCGTGGATGTTTTTGAAGGTGATAGCTATGAGGATACCTGCATAACAGAAATAAATGCTTATAAGGATTAATTATAGACTAATGTCCTAGTCAGACATTCTGACTAGGACATATAAGCTGCTAGCAATTATGAAAGTTTACGATTTTATCACTTAGAATTTTAATAATTAAGATCTAATTTTTAATTGGTTATATAATATCTCAGCTATACCAGTAGAGTTCGACTTGCTAATTTCTTTGGCATATTCATCATATAACATAGATTCAAAAGTTTCTTCAGCAAAACCTCGGCTAATTAGGTCACTTCTAGGAATACTCGCACGCATAGTTTCAAATACCTTAGCTAAAAAGACACTTTCTAATTCTACACAAGTATTATATAGCTTTTTATCGTTTTTTTCCTTTAAGGCTGCTTCTAAAACTTTATCAAAATCCTTTTCATTAGTTTTAGCCGCATTATCTAAAGCATTTTTAGCTATTAAGTTATTAGTATTAAAATCTATTTTCATAATTAACCTCTATATATCTAGCGTCTTAAATTAGTGGCCGTTTGCAACATTTCATCAGATGATTGGATTACCTTGGAATTAATTTCATAAGCCCTTTGGGCTGTTATTAAGGATACCATTTCTTCAACTACTTGTACATTCGACATTTCTAAGTAGTGTGATTCTAACCAGACGGTACTATCTTCTTCTGGATCCCAGTCTAAGGCTTCACCCGAATTAGGAGTTTCATCATAGAGATTGCGACCTAACTTATATAAGCCTGCAGGGTTAATAAACTTAACTAATTCTAGTTGGCCTGCTTCTTCAGGTTCATCACCCTCAGGTAACATATAAGTAACTAGACCATCCCTTTCTATATTAACATCGTAGGCTTCTTCAGGAATGGTTTCTACACCAATTAATAAATATCCATCAGAAGTCACTAACTGACCCTCAGCATCTAGCTTAAAAGAACCATCTCTGGTATATAAGGGTTCATATCTGCCTGGTACTTCCACACAGAAGAATGCTTGACCTTGGATGGCTACATCTAAGGGATTACCCGTATTTTGAAAATTGCCCTGGGAAAAGAGGGTAGTACTTGCTGCAGGTCTAACCCCTAAGCCTACTTCTAAGCCTACAGGTTGAATAGTATCTAGATTGACCGCAGGTCGTCTAATAGTTTGGTAGAGAAGGTCTTGGAATTCTAAGCGTTGTTTTTTATAACCAGTGGTATTGACATTAGACATATTGTGAGCAATGGTGTCAATGTTCAACTGCTGGGCATACATGCCCGAACTTGCAGTATAAAGGGACCGCATCATAATATATGCTCCTCCTTAATTATTAATCAATAAGGTACATCAATCGGTCAGTACCTTTCGGGCCCCTTATTCAAGTCCAGCCCGACATTTATTCACTTAATAATATCGCAAATTTTAATTTACTGCTTAACTTGGTTAAAGGGGTTTTAAAAGAGATAGCTTAGGTTTACTTAATATATTTCATTAATACGGCTATTTATAATGAAAATAGTTATTTATAAGAAAGTTTTATATTAATAATCATAGAATAGAAATGGGGGTGAAGTAATGATAAAAATATCTGATTTAAGAGCTAGGGATGTTATCAACATTTTAGATGGTAAGAAATTAGGTAATATAGTTGATATAGATTTGGACTTGGAAAATGGTAGGGTAGTATCACTAATTCTACCAGGTAGGAATAGAGGATTTAGCATATTTTCTAAGCGGGAAGATATTACAGTTCCCTGGGATAAAATAATTAGAATAGGGCGAGATGTAGTTTTGGTAGAGGTGCCTATTGCTAATGAAATAGAACGATATAGGAGAGACTACTTACTAGATGAAGAAAACTACTAAATACTTGAATTATCTAGGTTGTTTATTCATAATAAATATATAAATTGATAAAAAGAGGGAGATTAGATGCGTTGTCCATACTGCTCAGAATTTGAAAGTCGGGTGCTTGATTCCCGTTCTAGTGAAGATGGTACTTCTATCAGGAGGAGAAGGGAATGTAACCTATGCAAAAAAAGATTCACAACTTATGAAAGGGTGGAAGAGCGTCCCTTATTAGTCATTAAAAAAAATGGGGAAAGGGAACAATTTGATCGGGAAAAATTATTAAACGGTATTACAAGGGCTTGTGAAAAAAGACCAGTAAGTATGGAGCAAATAGAGAAGGTAGTAGTAGAAATTGAAAGGGAATTAAGGGATACTTACGAACGGGAAGTTAATAGTCTTATTATAGGGGAAAAAGTAATGGATAAGCTACAAGGCTTAGATGAAGTTGCTTATGTTAGATTTGCTTCAGTTTATCGCCAATTTACAGACCTTAATAGCTTTATTAAGACCATAGAACAACTAAAAAATTCTTAGTTAATATAAGCTTCTAGTTTTTCTATAATCATATTTAGGGGAAAGACTTTTTCTTCTATCCTGCTTATTTGCCTACCATATAAATACATTTTATCCTCATATCGTTCAGTTTTGCGAGCTTCAGGGGAAATCTCCTCCAAATTATCTAGCCATTTAAGGGCTACTTTTAGGGGCAGATGGAATACAAAGCGGTATTCAGTGGATATAATGATGAATTCTATTAAGGAATAATACTCCTTTTCGACTGATTGAATAAAACATTTGGGGCAATAATATTCTTGCTGAATATAGACAAGATAAGGCATACCAGCCGCACGAGATGAGTCTTTACAATCTTCACATAACCAGATAGTTTTACGATCTGGACCTAGTAAATATCTTATCTCAATAATATCATAATATGTTAGGTACATTTTCTGAATAACCTTGTTTTTCAGCTTATACAAGCTATTGCTTAAATTAGTATATTTTTTAGCATAATGGTTTAAGTGGAACAAATAAAAGGATATTTCAAGTAGTTCCCGATGAGGTAACTGAGAAATATTGTCGGTAAATCTATCATAGTAATTGATTACTTTAATTACTTTTTTAAAATCAGTGGCTTGGTTTTTTATTATGCCCTTACTTTTTAATTCTTTTATTTCAGCTAAGGCGGAGGGAATGTTAATTTTGTTAAGTTCAGTTTCAGCAAAATACCACTTTAGCCCTTTATTAGGGGTTCTTTTCGTATAAGTAATAGGCAGAAAACCGTAATCCACCAAATCATGCACTTGTCTGTAACTGATTTTATATTTAAGTGCTATTTCGCTGATAGTCAACATTTTATGTCTCCTCCATTTGGTCACCTTGGCTAAATTCATCTATAATATTTTTAGCTTCCTCTTCATAGTTGTTTGGAACTAATATCCTTACTTCTGCTAAAGGTCCTATGGCTACAGGAAACCCTATAATTCCCCTTCTTTGCAACCTTACAGGGATATTGGCTGATTTTAATATGCTTTCTATAATCATGTCATTAGGGGGACATACATTACTTATTATAACCCAGTTAGGATTATTAAGCTTGAAACCACAATGTGAACATGTTTCAATATTATTAGGGCAATAAGTGCCACAATTAGGACAATTCATGTTTTCACCTCCCTTGTTTTTATTTTAAACTAATTGGAAAGGATTTAATACATGATAAAATGGCTTGAAGAAAAGCAGCAAGATATTAATTATATTACCATTCCAGAATGGCAGGAAGAAGGAATAGCTAATCTGTTTACCTTAAGACATAGTGGAAATAGTGAAGGTGTTTTTGCCAGTCTTAATATGGCTTTGCATGTGGGGGATAATGCAGAAGATGTAATTAACAATCGTAAGAAAGTACTCGATATATGTGATTTAAATTTCGCCAATCTGGTCTGTTGCGAACAAGTACATAGTGATAGTATCTGCATAGTTGATTCAGCTGGTAGGGGTAAGGGTGCAACTTGTTTTAAGGAGGCTATTAAGGGTACGGATGCTCTTATTACTAGTATTCCTAATTTACCTTTAGCCACTTTTTATGCAGATTGTTTTCCGATTTATTTTTACGATAAAGTACACAGGGTAATAGCTATAGCTCATAGTGGCTGGAAAGGGACGATAAAGGATATAGGGGTTAAGACAGTTGCCAAAATGATTTCCCATTTTAATTGTTCTGTAAATGATATTCAAGTATTTATTGGACCAGGAATACAAAACTGCTGTTTTGAAATTAATAAAGGCTTAGCTAAGGAAGTTTTGTATAAATTTCCTCATTTTAAAGGGATTTTACTAGCAAGAGAAAAAGGTTTTTTATGGGATTTGCCGAACACTAATCGACAAGCACTATTAAAAATAGGGATTAAAGCAGAAAATATTATTATGTGCCCACTTTGTACAAGCTGTCATACTGACAAATTCTTTTCTTACCGCAAAGAAAACGGTAATACTGGTAGGATGGCAGCTATTATTAGTTTGCGTTATTGAGGTGATATTTTGACGAAGGCTAGAATTTTAGTAGTTGATGATGAAACTTATATTGTGGAATTAGTAAAATTTAATTTAGAAAAAGAAGGTTTTAAGGTTTTAGTGGCTTATGATGGGCACACAGCTATAGAAATAGTGCAAGAGGAATATCCTGATCTTATAATATTGGATATAATGTTACCTTATATGGATGGTCTTGAAGTATGTAGAACTTTAAAACAGTCTAAGGAATTTCAAAAAATCCCGATAATTATGCTGACTGCTAAGGGAGATGAATTTGATACCGTATTAGGCTTGGAAATGGGGGCTGATGATTATATTAAAAAACCTTTTAGCCCTAGGGAACTGGTAGCTAGAACTAAGGCAAGATTAAGAGCTTTGAAGATATTGGAAGCTGAACAGTCGGCAGATAAAAAGGCTTTTGTATTTAGGGATGTTATTTTAGTACCTGAAAAATACGAAGTATTTCTAGGGGAAGAAAAACTTGATTTGACACCTAAGGAATATGAATTATTAAGAATTTTGGCTTTGAATCAGGGCAAAGTTTTCACTAGGGAAAGCTTACTAGAAAAGGTATGGGGATATGAATATTCGGGTGATACTCGGACAGTAGATGTTCACATAAGGCATTTAAGACAAAAGTTGAAAGATGATTCTATTAATCCTATTTATTTAGAAACCGTCCGAGGTGTAGGGTATAGATTTATTGAAAATTAATTAAAGAAGGTGTTAGTTATGCTAGCTACTATTCAAGAAGAATTTCAAATTAAAGCTATACTTAGCAGTATGATTGATGCTGTCATTGTGTGCGATGTAAGTGGTCGTATCGCTATGGCGAATAAGGCGGCAGAAAGTTTGTTTTTGGTAGGGGAAAATGGATTAGTAGGTAAATTGTTTAGTGAAATTAGTCACGATGCTAAAATTAATCAAATGATTAGTGAGGTATTACATAATGGTAATGAATTATTTATAGAAACAGATGTTAGCCCTAATATTCAAATATTTAGAGTGCATGTAGCACCAATTAAGGATCAAGAAGATGTAATAAATGGAGCTGTAGCAGTATTCCATGATGTTACTGATGCCAGGAATTTTGATCAAATGAGATCCCAATTTGTCGGTAATGTTTCCCATGAGCTTAGAACTCCTTTAACATCTATTAAAGGTTTTGTAGAAACTTTGTTAGATGGGGCTATGGAAAATAGCACCACTTGTCGCAGGTTTTTATCCATAATTGATGCAGAAACTAACAGGTTAGGCAGACTTATTGATGATTTGCTTACCTTATCTTCCATAGAATCTAAAGAACGCATTATTTATCCGAAACCTGTTTGTATTCAGCATTCGATTCGTTCAGTTATGAATATTTTAGGTCCGCAAATAAGCGAAAAGGGCTTACAGGTAGAGTTTGTTTATAATTCAGATTTACCCAGGGTTTTGGCAGATGAGGATTTATTAGGACAGGTTTTAATTAATCTTATTGATAATGCTATCAAATACACTCCACCTCATGGTAAAATTATGATTCGTAGTCGGCAAAGAGGTAGTAGGGTTATTACTACCATTACTGATACAGGGATGGGGATTCCTCACGAAAGTTTGCCTAGGGTTTTTGAAAGGTTTTACCGAGTGGATAAGGCTAGATCTAGGGATCAAGGTGGGACAGGTTTGGGGTTAGCCATTGTAAAACATATTGTAGAATCCCATGGGGGGGAAGTATCTGTGGCGAGTGAAATAGGAAAGGGAACTACTTTTGGTGTAAGTTTTTTATTAGTATAATTTGATTTTAATATAAAGGATTTTTATAAGCAAAAGTAGAATACAAGGCATAGAAGGTGGTAATTTTGCAGGATATTGCTAATAATATTAAAGTATTATATGACAAAATTGGGCTAGCGGCAGCTAAAAATAATCGCATTGCCAGTGATGTAGAAGTAGTAGCAGTTAGTAAGACCGTTGATATAGTTGCGGTTGAAGAAACGCTAAGACTAGGCATTACTAATTTTGGTGAAAATCGTGTTCAAGAATTGACTAGGAAAATATCAGCCTTACCCCATGCCAACTGGCATATGATAGGTAGGCTACAAACTAACAAAGTAAAAGATGTTATCGGCAAAGTTGTATTAATTCATTCGCTAGATAGGTGGAATCTAGCTGAAGCACTTAATAAAAGAGCCGAGTATGATGATATTGATGTACCTGTATTATTACAAGTAAATGTATCTGGCGAGGAACAAAAAGCAGGTATAAAGCCTCAGGATATAAGAAGTTTTTTAGAATCTGTAATAGATTTACCTAGATTAAGGATTTTAGGGTTTATGACTATGGCACCTGAAGATGATAATCCTGAAAATGCTAGACCTTATTTTAGGGAACTTAATGCCTTAAAGATTAAATTTAGTAAAGAAAAACTTGCTAATGTTAATCTAAAACATTTGTCTATGGGTATGTCGCAGGATTACGAGGTAGCCATAGAAGAAGGGGCTACTATTATTAGAGTGGGAAGTTTAATTTTCGGTAAAAGATAAGGAGGTTTGAAATGGGTATTGTTGATAAGTTTTGGGGTTGGTTAGGAATTCAAAATGAAGAAGAACAAGAAATATACGAACTCCCTGAAAGTACTGTAACGGAAAATAAGAAAAATGTGGCTAATGTAGTGAGTATTCATACAAATAAAACTATGAAAGTCGTAGTAAGTGAACCTGAAAATTTTGAAGAAGTACAGCTATATGCAGATCATTTAAGAAACCGTAAACAACTTATTTTAAATTTTGAAAATACTCCTAAAGAAATATCCCAAAGAATCATTGATTTTTTAAGTGGCACTACTTATTCATTGGATGGAGATAGTCAGCAGATAGGTCCTCATATTTTCGTATTTACTCCGAATAATATCGAAATTACGAGGGATCACCGTTCCTCTATGCGTAAGAACAATTTTGCTTCTTCAACATTAGGAGGTATTTTTGGGGGGGAGAGATAAGTGTCTTATAAGATAGGGGTTATAGGGTGTGGAAAAATGGCTTATGCCATTTTGAACAGTCTAATAAATAACCTATCTATCCCCATAGATAAAATATTAGTCAATGATATAAATTATAATTCTGCCCAACTTTTTGCCCAAGATTTTGGAGCTATTACAGGGAAAGCTAATTTTGTAATAGCTAATAGTGATATTGTTTTATTAGCAGTCAAACCCCAGCAAATTATAGAAGTTGTAACTGATAATTTATCTTCTTTTAAAGATGAGCATATAATAATTTCTATTGCTGCAGGTATAAAAATTGATGAAATCTCCAACCTGCTTAACAATAAAAGTGCGATTGTAAGGGTAATGCCTAATATTCCAGTTTTAGTAGGTCAAGGAGTGGTTGCCCTTGCTGTCGGTAATTATGTTAATGATGAAAAACTTAACATAGTGCAAAACCTACTAAGCTATTTGGGAATTACCTACCTAGTAGATGAAGGCTATATTGATGCTATAACCGCTATCTCAGGAAGTGGTCCTGCCTACTTTTTCCTTATTATAGAGGCCTTAATTAATGCGGGTATTTTAATAGGACTTGACAATAATTTTAGTAAAGATATAGTTATACAAACACTTAAAGGCAGTATGGCTATGTTGGAAGATACTAATAAACATCCTGCTGTTTTGCGGGAAGAAGTATGTTCTCCTGCAGGAACTACCATAGCCGCTGTAAAAAAGTTAGAGGAACATGGCATTAGAAATGCTATTTTTGAGGCTGTTAATGCAGCCTACCTAAGAGCCCAAGAATTAAGTAACAAATAGGGGAGGATTATAACTTTTTATGGAAATTATAGCTTTAATTAATATAGCTTTTACAGTATTAGTTTGGATAATTATTGTAAGGTGTGTGCTATCTTTTATTAGGCATGATCCTTACCAACCTTTAATTAAGTTTATATACGATGTCAGTGAGCCTGTTATGGCACCTTTTAGAAAATTAGTTCCGCCTACTGCAGGGATTGATTTTTCTCCGATTTTTGCCGTTATTGCTTTATCAATATTACAAAAAATTATTATTAATGTATTAATTAGCATTTTATAAATTATTAAGGGGTTTTTTTATATGTCTGAAGTTATAGAATTATTAGCTCCTGCAGGCAGATGGGATGTTTTAGAAAGTGTAGCCAAGGCAGGAGCAGATGCAGTATATATTGGTGGCAAGAAATTTAACATGCGATTATTAAAAGGAGACTATAATTTTACTGATGACGAGATAATTAAAGCTGCTTCTTATTTACAGGAGCAAAACAAGAAGCTATATGTTACGGTTAACAATCTTTATTTTGAACAGGAATTAGCGGAACTAGCCGAATACCTACTATTTTTAGAAGAAGTAGGGGTGGATGCTATAATTGCACAGGACTTAAGCCTTGCTAATATTTATCAAGAGCTTAAACTTAAGACACCTCTGCATGCTAGTGTACAAGCAGGCATAGCTAATAGTAGCGAAGTAAATTTCTATGAAAAGCTAGGATTTAGTCGCGTTATTTTATCTAAAAATCTATCTTTAGTAGAAATTAAATCCATTAAGGATAATATAAATATAGGTATTGAGTATTTTGCTCATGGTGATATGTGTATATCCCATGCAGGACAATGCTATATGAGTAGTTTTGTTGCTGGTGCCAGTGGCAATAGAGGAAGATGTATTAAACCCTGTCGCTGGCCTTATACCCTTAATGGTAAGGAAGGATATTTTTTAGCCCATAAGGATTTAGCACTATTCCCTTTTATTAAAGATTTAGTTGATGTAGGAGTAAATTCTTTAAAAATAGAAGGCCGCATGAGAGAGGCTGATTACCTGTCTAGCTTAATTGCTGTTTATAGGGCAGGTATTGATGAAGTTTTAGCGGGGGATTACACTCCAAATGAAAAACTATTAACAGACCTAGGAAAACTAAAAATTAGAGATGTATCCATAGCTAGTCTAAATAGTAAATTAGATAAGGATGCTGTTGACATAACTGGCGAAAAAGAACCTTTTTTCCCCACCAAACCCCGTAAATTAGAGGTCTTAAAGCCTAAGGTACAGGTGGAAAATGCTAAGTTGTCTAATAAGTATCAAGAATTAGCGGTTAAGATAGCTAATAAATCAGCCTACGATTTTGTTAAAGACTATTGTGATACGATTATTTTAAGTTTAGATAAACTCGGGGAAGACTTAGGTTTCAATATTGAAGAAGTAAAAGATTTTTTAGAGGGGGTAACTGACGATAAGTTTAATATTAAAATTGAAACCCCTAGAATAGTTACCCAAAAAGATTGGCCAGAAATTATTAAGTTAGCCGAATTAAAAAAATATCCTAACTTAACTGGCTTTATTGTTAATGACGGAGGCAGTTTAGATTACTTAGTTAAGGAAGGTTTCAGGGTGTGGGGTGGAAGCTCTTTAAATATAACTAATTCAAAAGCAGCTAACCTTTTGGCCCAGCATTCTGTGCTCGGTTTTACCTTATCACCTGAATTAAAATTAGAAAACATTAAAAACTTAAATGCTAAGGATAATAACTATGAAGTAATAATACATGGTCCTATGGCTGGGATTATTACTGATTATAATTTAGGGAATTTTTATGCTAATGATGAGAAGGTAAACTATTATTTAGCCGATAATTTTGCCCAAAGCTACAAATTTTTATTAGATTCGCAGTTTAGAACGCATATTTTTTATCCTTATGATTTATGTTTATACGATTATTTAGGGGAATTTTTAAGTTTAGGTATTAAGCGGTTTAGAATTGAAGGACATCTATATACTAAGGAGATTTTAGCTAAGTTGACAGACATTTATAAACAACGCTTAGATGATGGTGATAAAAACATAGATTATAGGGCACAGTTATTAAAACTATTCCCAGAAGGTTTAACTGATCTATCTTATACTAGACCGAATATATAAATTAGGAGGGTTTCATTGTGATAACAGCTATTGAAATTAGAAATCAACAATTTAGTAAAGCAATTAGAGGTTACAATGAAGAAGAAGTTAAAAACTTTTTATACCGCCTTTCTCAAGATTATGAAAACTTATATAGTGAGAATGCCAAACTTAAAGAAAAGATACAAAAGCTAGAATATGACTTAGACAAGTATTATAAGATGGAAGAAACCATGAATAATAGCTTGATTTTAGCCCAACAGACCGCCGAGGGCCTTCGAGCTAATGCTAAAAAGGAAGCAGACTTAATATTAGAAGAATCTAAGGGTAAGATAGCTGAAATCTTAATGATTTACCAAGAGATTATTAAAAGGATGAACATATTTGGAGTAGAAATTAAGGCCCAAGTAGGGGCACACTTAGAAATGTTAGATAAGAACCAGGCTAGGATAGAAGATTTATCCACCTTTTTTTATTCTAAGGATTTAAAGGATTTATTAGAAAATTTAGAAGAGGTTAGCCTAGATAAGACGGAAATGGAATAGCCATTATTCTACTAAAAACATGGGTTAGGTAAGTTATATTTTTAACTTACCTTTTTTTGTTTAGTTCACTTCTTATAATATTCATTGTAGAATCATCCACTAAAATGTATAATTATTAAAGTTGTATATTAGTTAAAAAAGGAGAGGAAAAGAATGAAAAAGTGGGGTCGTTTATTTTTAATTTCTATGTTAGTAATGGGGCTTATGTTCGGTGCGGTAGGTTGCGGTGATACTAGCAACAATGATGATGTAAAAAAGCTAGTGGTAGGTTCGGAAACCACCTTCCCACCATTTGAGTTTGATGAAAATGGCGTAAAAGTAGGTTTTGATATGGATATTATCAGGGCTATTGGTGAAGTGCAAGGCTATGAAGTAGAAATTCGGTACCAAGCCTTTGATTCTTTAATTAATGCCTTACAAGCAGGTCATATTGACTGTGCTATTTCAGCTATGTCTATCACTCCTGATAGGCTAGAAGCGGTTGATTTTAGCGAACCTTATTATAATGCAGGATTAATTATTGCCGTAAGAAGTAATGAAGACAGTATTACTACTGTAGAAGA
>JAAYRQ010000177.1 GCA_012518685.1 Syntrophomonadaceae bacterium
AGGCTACTTTCTTCAATTTCTTCAGGATAAACAAAGTCTGCCATAATTTCTGAAATTTCCAAGGGTAATGGTATGGCCTTAAAATCACTAGCTTCTTTTCCATAAAAACTAACTACATATATAAAAACAAAAGCTAGCATGGCTAGATAAATTATGCGTCTTATCTTCATATCACTAATCCTCATCAAGCTTGAAGATAATAATCATCATCCAACTGGATTATTTTATTGTCTCTTAACAATCTTCCTAGATGTTGTTTAACCATCATTTTCGCCCAGAAAATAATATAGGCGGTTTTTTTTGGATAATTAGTAGTAAATACCCCTTCCGTAATCTCATGAATATTACGAGGCTTTATTAAATAATCATATATCCTACTTTCCTTTTCCAAGGGAATACCGATATAATCTTTTAATAACTTAGTTATATTCTCCGTCTGCCCATCGAAAACACGCCTATGAGAAGTAACTAAAATCCTAGGCTGCAGTTCTATTAATCTATTCACCGAATTAATAAAATCGTCAAAATTAGAAAATCCCCCCCCATACCAGGGACCGCCAGGGGCAATATCAATATCACCCGAAAAAAGTATCCCTTCTCTTTCCGCAAAAAAGGCATAATGCCCATGCGAATGTCCTGGGGTATGCAGGGCATGCAACTTGTTTTTCCCTAAATCAAAAACCTCATTATCCTTAAGTAAACCTGCAAGTTCTATCCTATTAAAACCTGGCTTAACAGGAATATCATCAGGCATTACAGTATCTTCGCTTATTCTTTCAATTTTAACCCTGCCCATTAATTCTTCCCAATGCTTATGCCCAGCCCAGGCATAATATGTCTCAGGTATGCTATAACCAGGGGCTTCTTCCTCACTCGCAAAAATTTGAGCATTGTTAAAAAAACTAGTGCCATTGATATGGTCAAAATGGTTATGTGTAAGTGCCAATATATCAACCGAACTCGGATCAATGGGGGCATAAGCCCTGCCACCAGAACCAGCATCAACCATTAATCTTATGTCATCAGCAATAAAAAACGAATTACTATAAGGGAATGCCGCCACCCCTTCAGGTCTAATAACTTTTATTTCTTTTGTAAGATCAATAAGCACCGAATCACTCCAACATAAAAATAATAAAAAATAAAAAAACCCAGCAAATAGCTGGGTAATTAAAAGCGATTATTCTAATTTATCCAACATATCCATTACCATATCAAAAAAGTATTGTATATCTTCTTTTTCATTCATCCCAGCCTTAAAGCCTATCTCAGGAAACCGTCCCTCACTATTAATCTTAACATTAACTGAATAAAAAGTCTGTTCCAATTCATCCTCGAGGCTGTCAAGATCTATATCATCCCATTCCCCCAAAGGAATGTCGTCATCATCATCAAAATCAAAAATCTTAGCTATAAAATCCTCATTAACTTCTTCCGTACTATCTATAATCTGGCCAGCTATCCATATTACATCGGGAATAGACATATCTAGTTCATCGCTAAGTTTCATAATTTCATTGGCTACAGGAGTAATTTTTAGTAAATCCGATAAATTAACAGGATCACCTTTTCCCCATTTTTTCATAGCCTCACCTCCACATCAAATTATCCTAGTACAAAAATTCTATTACTAGTTCTACCTTAAACCAAACCATCTAAAATGTCCATAATAAATTATACTCTTATATAGACAAATATATGAAAAAATATTTTTGTAATCTAATAGACTAAAATACTAATATAATAATTCCTAATTATCTATTAATTAGCAAAATGATCAAAGAGTATGTTAAACTACTATTATTATTAATAGGGTTAATTATCCTAAGGAGGAATACCGTATGTTAAAAACCATGAAAATCACAGCTACCTTGCTAACTTTGGCTACCATTTTATTAGTAGTATATGCCATTTATACATCTACATATACAAATATTTTATTTTGGGCCATTTATGGAGGGATAGTCATCCTAGACTTAATCATAATCGATAAAATCAAAAAGTATGATGCTAAGGAACCTACCGAGTAATTAGCTGTTTTCGCTAGCTAACATCTGCAAACGCTCAGCTTTAACCCTAACTACTTCTGGCTTAACTAATTTTTTTAGGTCTGGCTTGTTTTTATTAATATAATTTTCCAATTCAACAGTAGGTACGGCTCCATCATGCCTGCCTACCCGAATTCCTAGACACTCATCCCTTTGCAAATAAAAAATAAATTGAGCCATAACCTCATTACCATTATGGTCAAAAAACATATTGGCTATAGCCTTGTTTCTTTCTGTCAATTTAAAATCCGTAAACCTTATTAACTCCACAAAAACATCCCCCTAAATTATTTCTTATATAATTTTACTATTTCTTGAGCCATTATAGCTAATTCCTCGCCTAAATACTTAGGTTCTAGTATCATAACTTCATTTCCCCATTGTAATAGCCAGCTTTTCAACTCTATTAAACCGCATACCTCCAGCCCAATAATTACAGAACCGTCAGGTAGTTCTTCTAATAGCTTTTGTGACCGATGGTATTGAAGATTCTTCACTCTGGTACTGACTCGGGGGGAAAATCTAAGTATTACTTCTTCCACCTTATCATTAGTAAAAACCCCCCAGCTATCGCCAATATAATTTTCCAAAGAAAAATCCTCTGGATATTCAAACTGAATATTCCTTAAGGTAACTTCCATAATTTGATCAGTCCTAAAAATCCTATATTCATTATTATCTATATTATTAGCAACTAAATACCAAACTCCTCTCTTAAAGACCAAACCCACTGGTTGCAAAAATCTTTCCGAGATTTCCCGATTCAACTTAATATAGGTAATTTTTATTTGATAACTATTAACAACTGCCGCGATTAACTTTGTAAACCTTTCACTAAATTTAGCAGGATTAGCCAGTGTATCGCCTACCACATGAATACGAGTAGTTATATTTTCAGAAACATTAGGAGAATTTTTAAAAAAAGCTTTTTCAAACTCCGCCAATGCCGATGAACTAACTCGGTCAAGAATAGTATCCTCGAATAACAACATACTAACATACAGAAATGAAGCTTGATCAAAAGATAACTTAGGTAGGTAATTATATCTTAAGCAATACTTTTTATTTCCCGTAGAAGGCCTATCAATTATAATGCCTATTTTCTCTAATTCCTCTATATCCCTATAAATAGTCCTACTAATAGACTTTTCCTTAGGCAAACTAGCCGAACTATGCTCTAACAAGGTAATATACTGGTGCATAATATCATCAAAGCTTACTCCCCCATAGGGAATGTTAGCATATAATAAGTGATATAAATACAAAATCCGCTCTACCTTAGAAGGCTTATTAGAAACAGGCAATTCTTTTTGCAAGTATGTTTCCACTTTATCTAAGGTCAAGTTTTTCCCATTGTCACATACCTTAAAAACACCCTCGTCATATATAGCTACTTCTTCCTTAAAAGCTATTAAATAATTATATAAGGACAAACGAGTAATATTTAACTCAGCTAGTATTATTTCTACTTCTATGTTAGGACGCTTTTCAATACATCTGTAAATATTAGTAGCCATAGCGGTAATATTACTTACTTGGCCACTAGCCATAAAATCACCCACCTAGACTAATAATTGTTACATATTGTATTCCTCAAATTAATAAGAACTTCCTGCTTAATCTAGAATAAATAGGGAGGATTTAGGCTTTTGTTCTTATCGCAGTTACCAATTGTTCTATGGCCGTTTGGATTCGCGAACGAGGTGAGGCTATATTCATCCGCATAAAGCCATTACCACCCCTACCAAAATTAATACCAGGCTCTAACCATAATCTAGCATTTTCTTTAATAAAAGTATCCAATTCCTTATCACTATAGCCTAAACTACGAAAGTCTAACCATAATAGATAGGTACCTTCTGGCTTAATCAGCTTAATTTCAGGAATTCTTTCCTCTATAGTATTAGCTACCAGATTAATATTAGCATCTAAATATAATAACAATTCATCTAACCAATTATCACCATAAGTATAAGCTGCAGTTGCAGCCGTAACCGCAAAAACATCTGGTATATATAGACTATTAGCTTTTAATACTTTTAGATAATTTCGGCGTAGTTTTTCATTAGGAATAATAATGTTAGAAGCAGGAATCCCGGGAATATTAAAAGTCTTACTAGGAGCATTGACTACTATCATATTCTCCTCTATCTCCTTAGAAATAGCTGTTAAAACCGTATGCTGATAAGTGGGTAAAACTAAGTCAGCATGAATCTCATCAGATATAATAGTAATATTATTTTCTAAACAAAACTCCCCTAAGGCAGCTAACTCATCCCTTTCCCAGACTCGACCGACAGGGTTGTGGGGACTACATAAGATAAGCAATTTTGTTTTCGGGTCAGCCACCTTTTTAAGCTGCTCAAAATCCAGGCGATATTTAAGCCCATCAAAATAAAGGGGATTTTCTACTAATTCACAACCATTAGAACGGGCTATATTATAGAAGGGGCGATAAACGGGAGGTTGAATAATAATCTTATCTCCTGGCTCAGTTAAAGCCCTAACTAACATTATTAATCCTGCTACTACCCCTGGACTTGTAGAAATCCATTCCAGTTTAGGTGAATAATTATGGCGTCTATCCATCCAATGGGTTAAAGCTTCCAACCAGCCCCCATGACTACCACAGTAGCCAAAAATCCCATGGCTAACCCTTTCTTGTAGGGCTGCAATAACCTCAGGTGGTGAGGTAAAATCCATATCGGCAACCCACATAGGAATAATATCCTTAGGCACTATATCCCATTTAACGGAATTCGTATTCTCCCTAGAAACTAATTTATCAAAATCGTACATCATAAACTCCTATTTATAATTATTTTATCCTCTAATTAATACTTATATATATCATAGCCGATTTTTTTCTGAAATTCTGCTAATTAATCTTCAGCTAACCAATAAAAGCCCCCTAGAAAAAACTATTTCCAGAGGGCCTAATCGCCTATACATATAATACTCTTATAGCCACTTATGTTCTCTAGCCTTGAATAATAATTCATCACGAAAATCAGGATGGGCAATACTGGTAAGCAATTTCACCCTTTCAGAAATAGATTTATTAGTCAATCTTACCGCACCATACTCAGTTACAATCCATTCCACATCATTTCTTGAAGTAGTTGTAGTCGTGCCTGCAGGAAATACATCTAGAATTCGAGAATGTATCTTACCTTCCCTATCCTTACGAACAGAAGGCAGGGCAATTAGACTTTTACCGTTTTTAGCTAGCTGACTACCTAATACAAAATTAACCTGCCCGCCAGTAGCACTATACTGCCTAATTCCTATTGATTCAGAAGCTACCTGCCCAGTAAGATCAACCATTAAAGCATTATTAATCGAAATAATATTATCATTTCGGGCAATAAAATAGGGATCATTAGTTTGGGCAATTTCAAAAGCTATGAAATCGGGATTGCGGTGTAAGAAACGGTGTAACTCGTGGGTACCAACGGCAAAGGTATAAGCTACTTTACCAGGTAAGAGGCTTTTTTTACTACCATTGACCGCCCCACATTTAATTAACTCCATTATGGAATCAGTAACAACCTCAGAGTGAATCCCTAAATCCTTTTTATCCTTTAAAAAATGACCAATACAATTAGCCAATCCCCCTAAACCTAATTGTACAGTCGAGCCGTCAGGAATCATATCCACAATATGCTTAGCTATAGACTTTTCTACATCTGTTATGGGTATTTCAGGCACTTCAAATAATGGGGCATGATTTTCTACTATATGGTCTATTTCTGATATATGAATATCATAGACATTATCATCACTAAACAACCAGGGAGTATTTTCATTGACTTCCACCGCCACATATTCACAATTACTAATAAGTTGTTTAGGTACTAAACCTGCGAACAAAGAGCGGTTCATATAGCCATTCTCATCTGGTGGTGAAACTACTATGGCTAATTTTTTTGCCCCAAAATCCTTAGCCCACTTGGCCATACTACCTAAATGATTTGGCACAAAATCACAAGTTCCTAACTCTAGACAATACCTTTCCGCAGGTCCAATAAAAATAGTTTCAATCCGAAAATGCTCCTTATGCTCAGGCTTCATATATTCGTGAAAATCTACCGCAAAGCCCTGGGCAAACTTAATGTCTGTTATTTCGCCTGCCCTTTTACCTATGGCTTCCGCAATTAAAGGCGGTATGCCTGTCCCACCACCCATACCAATATGATCACCACTTTGGAAATTCTGAGCTACCTTTTCAGGGCTAGTAAGCTTCCTTTTATACTCATCCTGCCAAGTCATTAATTAACCTCCCCCTTTGATTAATTAACATAATAGTTAATATATTCTGATAACTTTAATATTTACATTATACTAGTTATAAATATTAAATAGAATAATAAAATCTAATTAAAACTTGCTTTAGTAAAAATAACCTAAGCACATAGGACTTTCTGACATAATTGTTCATCTCATATTTTATGTTTTTTCACATTTGCGAATAAATTCAGGGATAAATTTTACTAAATCCTCCACTACGGATATATCCGAATATCTGTGTATGGCAGCTTCAGAATCCCAGTTAATTGACACCACCATTTTAGCCTCCTTCATGCCAGCAATATGTTGAGCAGAACCAGATATACCACAGGCAATATAAAGAGGTGGTGACACTTTTTTACCCGTTATCCCAATTTGACTGCTATAGGGCAGCCAACCCTTATCACATACTATTCTAGAACCAGCTACTGCCGAACGGTTAAAGCAACTAGCTAAGTCCTTAATTAAGTCTAGATTTTCCTCCTTACCGATGCCTCTGCCAGCCGCTACTACAACACTCGCATAATCTAATTCAGTATCAATAATATCAAGAAGGCTATATTCGACTTTACTAGTCTGCTTGAGCTTGATATCAGCAGATATATTCCGACAAATTCCCTCCCCTCCTAAGGGCTCATATGCAGGAAAGGCACCTGGTAAAACAGTTATTACTAAGGGTCTTTTTACTGCGTCATACAATAAGTCCAACTTGCCATATAAGCCACTACGACGATAAAAAACCTTATCATCCCTTATCTCTATAGCCGAAACTGAACTTATGCAAGAGCCATCTAACTTAGCAGCCAATCTAGGTGCATAATCATAGCCTGTTGAAGAATGAGCAATAATAATAATATCAGGCTTAACTTCTTCCACCCCTAGTAAGGCTGCCTGTTCCCAACCCTCACAAGTATATTCAGCTAAATAAGGGCTATCCACTACCATTAAATCATATTCAGGGCAGGCTATTTCAAGGGGAACAAAAGTCGGCATTAATAGGGTAATTTTAGATTTATAATGTTTGGCTAATAAATTAGCACAGTGAAAAAGCTCCTTAGTAATGGGCAAAAATTCCTTATCCTTATGTTCACATACAATCATAATGTCATTACTCATAATAAGCCCCCCTTATATCAAAGATTTTCCATGCAATAATTCCCATAAAGCTTGAGCTTTCTCGCTAAGACTACCCGTTAGCTTTATACCCTGCCTTCCTACTTCTGGCTCGGGAATATCGACAAGCCTCTCATATTGTAAATTATGCAAATGAGTCGAAGTCGCAACTTCTATTATCTCGCTCTTTTTAGCCCGCATAACATTAGAAAAGGATGGGTAACGGGGACGGTTAATACCCGATTGTACTGTAATTAAAACTGGTAGCTTCAGTTCTAGAGAACCCCTTAGACCCCCATCCAATTCCCTTTCTAGCCAAATACTATTATTCTCCGTATTTATAATAAATTGCATTACCGCAGTAGCTGAGGGAATATCTAATCTAGCCGCAAGCATAGGACCTACCTGCCCAGACATCATATCCTCAGACATTACCCCCGTAATAATTAAATCATATTCCCTGCCCTCGCAAAATTCAGCTATCATTTGTGATTTTATAGAAGGACTAAGAGTTACTTCCCCTTCATAAACAAGCCGATAACCGTAATCCGCCCCCATTTCTAGGCTTCTTCTAATCGCAGATTCAACTCGTTTAGGGCCTATAGATAAGATATCTATCGAAGAATTAGCTATGCTTTCTTTTATCTGTAAGGCTGCTTCTATAGCATGTTCATCATACATATTAATCCAATAAGCGGTATTATCATCATAAATAATCCCATTGTTATCCGCATTAATTGCATACTTAGCATCTTGATTAGGGACTTGTTTTATACAAACTAAAATCCTCACACCTAATACCCTCCTTTTCAATTAGCCCTTATTACAAATCGTAATAGACAGTCTATAAGTACAGAATAGTCTATCAATATTATTACCAAATCATTTTAGACCTAAATGTCCTATAATTAGCATAAACTTATCTTAATAAATAGTCAACAAAAAACGGACATCCGTCCTTTTTCTATTGACATTATCACAAAATGGCATTATATTTAACTTAAAGGGGAGGTAATTATGAGTCAACTAATTTTTATGCGGCATGGTCAAGCGTCTTTTGGTAAGGAAAATTACGATATTCTTTCCGAACTAGGAAAAAAGCAGTCCCTAATAGCTGCAAGGCATCTCTTAAAAATTAAAACAGAGTTTAATAGTGCATATTCTGGTACCCTTAGTCGCCAAATAGATACTGCCAATCTAGTTTTAGAACAGATAAAAGCTTCCTCTAATAATTTAAGCTATAGCCAACATGCTGGACTTAACGAGTACCAGTATAGAGGAATTATAGACCACTATTTCCCTATATTGATAGCTAATAACCCTTATTTTAAAGACAAGAAAGATCTTATATTCCAAGATCCGCGAACATTCCAGCTTATTTTTGACCAAGCTATTGCCGAGTGGCTTAATGCTGAAAAAGTTCCCGATGGCATAGAAAGCTGGAGCGAATTTAAGCATCGGGTAACAGCGGCTGTCGAGCAAATCATCAGTGAGAATCCAAAAGATGCACGAATTCTATTATTTTCATCGGGAGGGGTGATATCAACTATTCTTTATCTAGCAACTGGCATGTCCCCTTATAAAGCCTTTCGTACAGGCTGGGGACTAGTAAATGCGTCGTTTACGACATTTAGCTTTACAAAATCAGGTTTTACACTACAATCTTTCAACACTTATTCACACCTGGAAAGTTACCATGATGATAAACTAATAACTTACAGATAAGGGGGATTTTATGGATTTTTCAATATCAGAAAAAATGCAAACTATTCTCGGAATGATTAATGAATTCATAGACAAAGAATTAATACCCTTAGAACACGACTTTTTAACTAAAGATTTTCAGCTCTTAGAACCCGTTTTAGAAGAAAAAAAACAAATGGTTAAGCAAATGGAATTATGGGCACCTAATCAAGCCGTAGAATATGGTGGTATGGGACTTAACTTAGTCGAGCACGGCCTAGTATCAGAAGCCTTAGGAAGAACTCCGCTAGGCCACTATGTATTCAACTGTCAAGCACCCGATGCAGGTAATATGGAGATACTGCATATGTTTGGTACAGAAGAACAAAAGGAAAAGTATCTACGCCCCTTAGTAGAGGGCAAAATCCGTAGTTGCTTTTCGATGACAGAAGTGGAAATGCCAGGCTCAAACCCAGTTATGATGGATGCAACCGCAGTTAAGGATGGGGACGACTATATTATTAATGGACAAAAGTGGTACACTTCCTCAGCCGATGGGGCCGCATTTACAATATGTATGGCGGTTACTAACCCCGAAGCGTCAAAATATAGCCAAGCTAGTATGATTATAGTGCCAACTGATAACCCTGGTTATAATCTAGTTAGAAATATCCCTGTAATGGGACATGAAGGCAGTGGTTATTTTAGCCATGGGGAAGTGCTTTTCCAGTCTTGTCGGGTTCCTCAGAAAAACCTATTAGGCCCAGAAGGTCATGGATTTGCCATAGCCCAAGAAAGATTAGGGCCGGGCAGAATACATCATTGTATGAGATGGATAGGAGTATGTAATCGGGCTTTTGAACTGATGTGCAAAAGAGCTAGTGAAAGAATAATTAATCCTGATGGTCGAACCCTAGCAACCCAGCAAATAATTCAGGCTATGATAGCAGAATCAGCTGCCGAGCTACAAGCCGCTAGATTAATGACTCTACATGCAGCTTGGCAAATAGACAACCTAGGTCAAAAAGCTGCAAGAGTAGATATTTCCCTAATTAAATTCTTCGTAGCCAATATAATGCAAAATATTGTGGATAGGGCTCTACAAGTCCATGGTGGTCTAGGAATGACCGATGATACTATCCTAGCCTACTTCTTCCGTCACGAAAGGGCTGCTCGCATATATGACGGTGCTGATGAGGTTCATAAGATGAGCGTTTCACGGGCTATTTTAAAGAAATACCAAGTAGAAAAGTAAGGATTGATGATTGAAAGATGGTATATAACGAATTTAAAAAAATAGTTAATATTTCTAAAGAAGACATATCAGGTCAAATCCTAGAACAAAACCGAGCATCTATTAAGGTAAAAAAAGAAAAAAAAGTTATAGAAAATCTAATTAAAATTATTGACGCTACTTTAGATATCTGTAGCAAAAAAAGTTTTCAATCTATGAGTATTAGAGACTTATCTGCTGCTTCAGGCTTGAGCCGCGGTGCCTTGTATTCTTATTTTACTAACAAAGAAGAACTCTTAATCTTGCTACTTACTCAAGGACGGCAAATAGTTTATCAGGTACTAACCGAGCAGATAAGCACAGTTACTAGTCCTCATGAAAAACTAAAAATAGCTATAAAATCGCATATATACCTGTCCGAAGCTATGGATACTTGGTTTTATTTTAACTATATCGAGGCTAGAAACCTACCTAAAAACGAACAAAAAAACGCTATCGAAAGTGAACTTGAAACAGAAAAAATATTTATAGATATTATTGAAGAAGGCATTGCAGAAGGTGTTTTTAAAGACGAAAATGTTGTCCTATTATCATCAACTCTTAAAGCCATCTTGCAAGATTGGTATCTAAAAAGATGGAAATACAGAAGTAGAAAAACATCTGTTGACGAATATGCTGATTTTGTAATTAAAATAATGGAATCAATTCTGCTAATTGGATAAAAAAGGAGGTATTTTATGAATGATTTAGTTGATAAAGCTATATCAATTAGAACTGGCGAAGAATTAGAGGCCCAAAAAGTATTAGATTTTTTAAAAGCACATTTGCCAGAACTTCAAGGTGAAATCGAAATAAAACAATATCCTAGCGGCTTTTCTAACTTAACCTATTTTGTGAAGGTGGGTAATCGAGAAATGGTACTACGCCGCCCCCCTTTCGGTAAAAAAGCTAAAACCGCACACGACATGGGACGGGAATACAAGATATTAAGTGCTTTAAAACCTGTCTTCCCTTACTGCCCTGAGCCCCTAGTCTATACTGAGGATGAATCTGTTCTCGGGGCTCCCTTCTATGTAATGGAGAAAATTTCAGGCATCATTCTCCGCCGAGATTTACCAGCTGACCTAAGCTTCGATGTTAATGCGGCTCGAGCCCTAAGCGAAAACTTAATCAAAACCCAGTATCAGCTACATTCAGTAGATTATGAAAAAGCTGGCTTAGGCGACTTCGGTAAACCTGCAGGTTATGTTAAGCGTCAAGTAGAAGGCTGGAGCGGAAGATATAGGGATGCCAGAACCCCCGATGCACCTGATTTTGAAAAGGTCATGGAATGGCTTAATGATAAAATGCCTGGTGAATCAGGATTAGTCGGTATTATTCACAATGATTTTAAGTTCGATAATACCGTCCTAAACCCCACCAATCCTACTGAAATAATCGGGGTTCTAGATTGGGAAATGGCTACCCTTGGTGATCCCCTGATGGACTTAGGTTCTTCCTTAGGTTATTGGGTAGAGAAAGACGATCCACCCTATATGCAACTAATCCGCCAAATGCCCACCAATTTAGACGGAATGCTGACAAGAAAAGAACAATTCGACCTATATACTAAGTTAATGAACATAAGTAGTGATTATTTTGATTTTTATTATAGCTTCGGTCTATTTAGGTTAGCCGTAATTGCCCAGCAAATATATTATAGATTTTATCATGGCCAGACCAAAGACCCTAGGTTTGCTCAATTAATCCAACCAATCAAAGCCCTGGAAGCTACTGCACTTAATGTTATCGCTAAATCTGACCTTTAGTTTAAAAGCTAAAATAAGAAAGGAAGGTATTATATGATAGTAAACTATAATCTTACAGATAAAGTCGCATTAGTGACTGGTGCTAGCCGAGGCATAGGAGAAAAAATAGCTATGGCACTGGCTGAATATGGGGCCAAAGTTATCATCACTAATAAAAATATGGATGGCCTGCCTGAAGTCGAAGCAGCTATCAAGGAAGCAGGTGGGGAGGCAGTAGCCAAAGTATGCCATAATGGCAAAGTTGAGGAAATTAAGAATCTATTCGACTATATTGAAGCAACTTATGGCAAGTTAGATATTCTAGTTAATAATGCAGGTATGAACTCTTACTATGGTGCAATTATTGATGCACCCATAGACGCTTGGGATAAAGTAATAGAAGTCAA
>JAAYRQ010000178.1 GCA_012518685.1 Syntrophomonadaceae bacterium
AGGGTTATGTTAACCTACTGGCTAATTATCGCCCGAGCAAATATGATAAACACTTGTTTAATTCGCGAAGGCTAATTAATGAAACAGGTTTTTTTGATCCTTTGATATTGCAAATTAAAAACATAATTGAGAACCATTTATCAGGTAGAAGCCTAAGCAAAATATTAGATGCTGGATGTGGGGAAGGGTATCATCTAGTAAAGCTGCAAGAGGCTTTAGCAGAAAATGGTGGTAATGTTTTGGGTGTGGGTATGGATATTTCCAAAGAAGGTATCTTAAAGGCCAGTAAAAATTATAAAAATAATATTTGGTTAGTTGCTGATATAGCTAATATTCCTTTTAAAACGAGGCAATTTGATATTATCCTTAACATATTATCACCTGCTAATTATGAGGAATTCTCTAGAGTTTTATTAGATGAGGGGATAATTATAAAGGTAATACCTAACCAGGATTATCTAATAGAATTTAGAAAGATATTATATGACAAAACTAGTCAAGATGATTATTCCAATCATAAAACGATAGATTTGTTTAAAGATAATCTAGAATTAATAGCACTTAAAAATATTAAATACCCAGTGAGTATAGGCGGAAATAATCTGGAAGATTTAGTAGCGATGACTCCCTTGTCTTGGGGAACAAGTGAAGCTAACCTAGCTAGGCTATTAAAGGCGGATATTAATGAGGTTACGGTTGATTTAACTATTCTGCTAGGAGGGAAGTAAATTGTTATATGAATTTAACTTAAAAACTGCTAAAGAAAACCTATATGATATTACGCAAAATGTACAGGAAGTCATTAGGGAAAGTGGTGTAAGAGATGGTTTTTGTGTGGTATATTGTCCACATACCACAGCGGGAATTACTATTAATGAGAATGCCGATCCTGATGTAGTAACAGATCTTCTTTTCGGACTTAATCAGGCATTCCCAGACTATAATGAATTTAGGCACCTAGAAGGTAATTCTGCAGCACATTTAAAAGCTAGCCTTATCGGTGCCAGCGAAACTCTTATAATTAATAATGGACAGATACTTTTAGGCACTTGGCAGGGTATATATTTTTGTGAATTTGATGGACCTAGAACTAGAAAATATTATGTTAAAGTGACAAAATAATATAATTAGCGTAAAATATTTAGGGTAATAATTATATTAAGGCGGTGAGAAGCTTACCGTATTTTGTATATGGTAAGAAAGTTAATGAATAATAAGCTTCCTAGATATTTTGAAGAATTTAATAATAATTTATGGTCGGTAGAAGATGATAGGGATAATATGAAATTGTATTATAGGGTAAAAGAGATTTTATCTACTAGAATATCACCTTTTCAGCAGGTCAATATAATTGATACCTATGATTTTGGTAGATGTTTAGTTTTAGATGGAGTTATGCAAACTACTGAATTAGATGGCTATATTTACAACGAAATGATTTCGCACATTCCTGCAATTACCCATCCTAATCCAAGCAAGGCTCTAATTATAGGGGGAGGGGATTGTGGAGTGGCTAATGAACTCATCAAATATCCTGAGTTATTAGAAATTGATATGGTGGAAATTGATGAAGTAGTAGTGGAGGAATGTGTTGCGAAGTTGACTAAGATTTCGGGTAATGCACCTCGAGATAATAGGGTTAAATTTCATTTTACTGATGGGGTTAAGTTTGTTAAGGATAAAAAAGGCCTTTATGATATTGCTATAGTCGATTCATCTGATCCGATTGGTCCTGCGGAAGTGTTATTCTCGGAAGAATTTTATGTGGATTTAAAAGATTCCTTAAAAGATGAGGGGGTAATGGTATGCCAAAGCCAATCTCCTATATTTAATAAGGATATTTTAAGCCGAACTCACCATATCCTAAAAAGGCATTTTCCTATTGTTAAAACTTATAAAGCAGTAGTACCTAGCTATCCTGGAGGGATGTGGAGTTTTACTCTAGCCTCCTTAGTTTATGACCCTTTAAACGCTAATCTAGCAAAACTAGCCCTTAATACAAGCTACATTAATTCAGGAGTATTTCAAGCTTCATTTAGCTTACCTAATTTTATGTGTGATGATTTGGGTATTTTATAATGGCTTGGTTTTATGTATTGATGGCGGGAATAGTAGAGGTCATGTGGGTTATAGGCTTGCGTTATTCGTCTAATTTTTGGGAATGGTCTCTTACGGTAATTGCCATAATCTTTAGTTTCTATTTTGTAATTAAGGCTTGTAATAAAATACCCTCAGGCACGGTTTATGCAGTTTTTACAGGTATGGGGGCTACGGGAATAGTCTTATTAGATTTTTTAATTTTAGGAGCCGATTTTTCTTTAATAAAATTATTTTTTTTATGTCTGATTATTATAGGTGTTATTGGAATTAAGCTTACTACCAAAGAAAAATTAAACTAGCATTATAAATAGTAATTTTTAAG
>JAAYRQ010000179.1 GCA_012518685.1 Syntrophomonadaceae bacterium
AATACTAAGTCCCCATATTTGCTAGCCTCAGGTAGGTTAGTAGTAACGATAGGCATGCCTGTAGCCATATACTCCCACATTTTAATAGGGTTGACCGCCTCGGTCATGCTACTAGCTTTAAATGGTATTATACCTACATCAAAGCTTTGGGCATAAGCTGGTAGTTCTTCATAGGCTTTAAAACCGACCCAATGAATATTACCCCTAGTAGGTACTTCGGATATATTATAAAGTGGTCCTACTACTACAATGCTGCAATCTGGATAGCTATCCGCCACCCTAATAATTAAATCCACATCTACCCAAGAGGCCACTACCCCTATATAACCTATAATTGGCCCTGGTAGGTTAGCTATTTCAGCTGGGCGGCCATGGATGAAGTTAGCAAAATGCTCATAATCGCAACCATTCGGAACTAGATAGACATTAGGATTAATCCCAGCCGCTAATTCATATAATTTATCAGAGGTAGTCAATACGATGTCAGCACTTCTAACCGCATTATCATAGTATGGTCGCCAGGCTTCAAATTCATCACTAGGTTCATCAACGCTGTCAAAGACAACTAGGCTAGGATTATATTTACCTAAGGAGGCAGTTTGGGCAGCAGAAGTGTAATAGATTACTGGGTTAATATTGTGTAAATAAGCTGCTGGGTCAACTTGATTAAAGAGATAGAAATTCTCGTTTAGCATTTCCACACCGTGTTTATCTGCATTATGTGGGCTAGGGCTATTAAGATAAAAGGTAGGAATATTCAGTTCAGAAAAGTTCTTCATTAACTGTTGGGGCCGTTGTACTAAATAATGATAATCTAAGGTGGGCGGGTACAAAATACAACTAATATTTGACATTAAGGTATCCCCCTAACACTATTTTTTATACTAACTGCTTTTATATGGTATGCAGACTGGTAGCATTAGGTGCTTATTTCACAAACTAATAGCTTATATATGTAGGCATTTACTATAGTAAAATCTTAATAAGAGCTAAAAAGGGCTAGCCTTTTTAAGGTAGCCCTTTAAACTAGTGTCATATACAGTCTTATGTCATTTTATAGTTTAAAATGGTTAACTGTTTCCATTAAGTTATCGGCACTTTGAGCGTTTTCATCTATTAGTAGGGCTACATTATCCGCCTGTTCTACAATTCGGGTAATGTGCTCGCTGACAACTCCTGCCTCAGAAGCACTGTTACTTATGGCTAGGGAAATCTCATCAACTGACTGCACGACTTGCGAGATAATTTCCGCTAATTTCTGGGAATTATCGTTAAAGTTATTCATTAGCTTAGCTATATCTTCCGCATCATTATAATATTGTTCACCAGTTTCTATGAGCAGGGCATAATCTTGGGATACATTTTCATCTATAAATGCTACTAGTTGGTTAGCACTATCTACTAAAAACTGTACCGCATCATATACCTTACCTGTTATCATCTGGATATTTCCTGCCGTGCCAGAGGATTCTTCGGCTAATTTTCTTACTTCTTCTGCTACTACCGCAAAACCATGCCCAGCATCCCCTGCCCGGGCTGCCTCTATAGCAGCATTTAGGGCTAATAAATTAGTTTGGGAAGCTATAGCTAAGATTTCATCTGTGAGCTTATTTATTTCATTTACGACTTGGGCTTCTTCTACAGCCTTTTCCAAAGACTCACGGGTATTTTCCAAAACTTTGCCCGTATTGGCTTGGGATTCTACGGAAGTCTTCTTTAATTCACCCGCACGAGTTAGCATCGCATCTGCGTGTCCTGCACCATCTTCAGCTAGCTCAGTATTCCTTTCGGCTAACCCTGAAATTTCATGCGAGGAAGCATTTACTTCTTCTGTAGAAGCAGCCGATTCTTGCATACCTGCAGAGATTTGTTCAATACGGACAGATATCTCCTGAACCGACTCTTGTAGCCCTTCAAAACTTTGGTGTGACTGATTTACCGTGTCCTTAAAATGCACCCCTTCGTTTAGGACACCTCTTACTATATTCTGTAAGCTTGTTAGCATTTCTGCAGAGTTTTGGGCTAATTGGTCAATTTCCTCACTTTGCCCATTAATATTCATCTGTAAGTCTAGGTTACCTTGGGCAATTTCTTGGGTAACATGACTTAGTTCAGTAATAGGATTAGATATCTTACGACCAAAAAGCAATGCTGCTACTGCCACAACTAGTATGGTAAGTATTATTATTATATAAATGCCTTTAGAAGTAGTTTTAATAGGAGCCATATATAAATCAACTGTAGTGGCAGACCAAATATACCAATTATGGTTAAGGTCAGCATTAAAATTATAAGGATGAAAAGCCATCAGCTTTCCTTCCCCATCCAAGGTATAAAAAGCATAATCGGGTCGGTTTTGCTGCATCTGTTCAAAAATCTTTTCTAAACCATTAGTCTGTACCTTATAATCATAAGTCAGTATGTAGTCCTTACGACCATGCGAAATAACCAAACCATCATTAGATATAATGCCAAATATAAGCTCAGGGTGTAAAGGATCAAGTTCAATAGTAGTAGCTGTAAGTGCTTCATAATCAACTACAGCTAACAAGGCCCCTAAATTCCTACCTTGACTATCGCGAACAGGTGTCGAAAATACCGTAAGGGCGATCTCCATTTCTTCTGTTTTATCCACACTGAAAACGGTGCTTATAACCTGCTTATTTTTTTGTAGTGCCTCTTGGAAATAATAGTCATTAGCGAAATTAGCTGATTTTAAAGTATTATTAATAGAATATAAAGCCTTACCGTCATTTGATACTAAGACATAGTCAAGAATCACCCCACTAGCCCCAGCACCTATTTTAAAAACATCATTTAAAGCCACACTATCATTTAGACCCTCTTCGGTAAAAGCCCCTATGATATTAGGATTTTGTGCTAGTAGCTCAACTCCCATTTTTAATCCATCAATTTTTTCAGTTAAAATCGTAACCTTTTGGGCAGACAAGCTACTCATAGTATCAACTTCGGCCTTGTTAAGTGTATCAGAAAAGCGGTCTATGCTAGTCCAGCTTATTATTCCTACAGGAATCAAGGCTAATACCATAGAAAACAAAAAAATCTTAACAAATAGTTTCCGCAACACATTTCCTCCTACCGTCTAAATCCTAGTCAAAACATACAAACAGTTGTTTTCATATACACCCCCATACTTAAAAACTATTCAGCTACAGCTACCAGATTATAGTCCTAGTTTTACTCAAAGCACGACCAAGGTCATTGTCCTACTATTACTATATAGCAAAATGTATGCCAATCTTATAGCAAATAAGCTGATTTATTTAATAACTAATGGTGCTTTCTTCCAGAATGGGCATTGGAAATCTGATAAATAATTAAATTATTATTTAATAGAAATGTTGTTGCAGATATTAGTGCCTATTTCTTGAACAGTTTGTCCGAAAACCCGACAGTAA
>JAAYRQ010000180.1 GCA_012518685.1 Syntrophomonadaceae bacterium
CCCGCTAATCCTTCTACAGTCTTTAAGACTATATTACCTATAAAACCATCACATACAATTACATCTGCAGTTTGGTTAAATAAATCCCGCCCTTCTATATTACCTATGAAGTTTAAGCTTTTTTGCTCCTTAAGTAGATTATATGCTTCTACAGTAAGGTTGTTTCCTTTGGTCGGCTCCTGTCCGTTATTTAATAAGGCTATTTTAGGATCATTTATTCCTATTACCTTTTCACTATATAGATTACCTAATAAGGCAAATTGTAGTAATTGTTTGGGCTTACAATCTATATTAGCACCCACATCTATTAATAGGCTATAAGCATCTCCACTTGTAGGTATAGCGGTAACAATGGGGGGTCTTTCTATGCCCTCTAGACGACCTAGAATAAAAATAGCAGCTGCCATTTGAGCACCCGTACTACCAGAGGAAACCACCGCATCGGCCTGACCTTCCTTCACCAGTTTGGTTGCCACTACTATAGAGGCATCACGCTTTCTTCTTAAGGCTAAGGCTGGGGATTCATCATTAGCTATAACTTCAGTTGCTTCTACTATTTTTACCTGGGCCTTATTATATTCATACATTTTCAATTCTTCCATAATAATTGAGGGAGGTCCTACTAAAATAACTTCAGCACCCCCTGTGTCATTAAGCCATTTTATAGCTCCTTTTATCATTTCTGTATGGCCATAATCAGAACCCATAACATCTACAGCTATCCGCATAATACGCCTCCTTAAAAACAAAAAGTAAGAATAGCCTCTAAGCTCTACTTACTTTTAGTTCCATACTATGTTTAAAATAATTACATTACCTTTTGCCCCTTGTAATATCCACAATTCAAACAAGCACGATGAGGCATTTTTAATTCACGACATTGAGGACATTCTACCAGTCCTGGCTTATCTATTTTTCTTCTCCATTCTGAGCGTCTTTTATTAGTACGAGAATGAGAATGCCTTTTCTTAGGTACAGCCATTATTTTTAACCTCCTTTACTATACAATACTATAACAAATCTTTTAGTTTTGCCAAACGGGGATCAATATTATCTGTTTTACAATTACAAGTATCTAGGTTCTTATTAATTCCACACTCTGGGCATAAACCTCGGCAATTATCATCACACAGAATACGCATAGGCATATTAACAAAAATGTTTTCTATAACACTGGGCGTAATATCAACTTCAGGATTAGTAAAAAATATTATATCATCCTCACCACGATAATCTTCTTCATGTATAGATTCAGCCAAAGTAAAGTTAATCCCATTATCAATAGGAAATGTCGTATTAGTTAGACATCTATAACAAGGCACTTCTATTATGGTATTTATTCTACCATTAGCTAAATATAATTTGCCAGTCCTTTCTACGGTTAATTGTACTAAAGTCGGCTTAAGAAAGCGACCATATATAGTATCTAATAACTTATTAGAAAGGATTTTTTCCAAGCTATAGGCTTCGACATCTTTTACCCGTAATTTTAAGTTTTTTAAATCTATTATCATGTTTACACCCCGTAAAATACCAGAATAATTATAGACCGCTATATATATTATTGTCAACTAATAATTATCTTAAACTAATAAGAAAAGGCGGGATTTGCCCGCCTTTATGAATTTATTAGTTACTTACTTAATTCTAAGGTATCGCGAGCGATGACTAACTCTTCATTGGTAGGTATTACTAAGATTTTTATTTTAGAATCAGCTGCTGATACATCTACTTCTTTTCCTCTTACTTTATTTTTCTCTACATCCATTTTAATGCCGAAGAAGTCTAGGTTTTTACAGATGCTTTCTCTAACATCATAACCGTTTTCTCCTACCCCAGCGGTAAATACTAGGCAATCACAGCCATTTAATTCAGCCATATATTTACCTATATAACCTTTTACTCTATTATAGTAAACTTCTAAAGATAGTTGGGCTCTTTCGTTACCAGTGTTAGCTGCTTCTAGGATATCTCTTAAATCATTAGATACACCAGATAGACCTAACATACCTGCTTTTTTATTAAAATAGTTATTAGCTTCTTGAGCATTCATACCTAACTTTTCCATTAGGAAGAATACGATGGCAGGATCTATATCTCCAGATCTAGTTCCCATTACTAAGCCTTCTAGAGGTGTAAAGCCCATAGTAGTGTCAATAACCTTACCACCCTCTATAGCTGCCATACTTGCACCATTACCTAAGTGTAAAGTGATTATTTTACATTCTTCATAAGGTTTACCCAGCATTTCTGCAGCACGGTGAGAAACAAAATAGTGTGATGTACCATGGAAACCGTATCTTCTAACATGGTATTTTTCATATACATCATAAGGTAGTGCATATAAGTAACTGGATGGCTCCATAGTTTGATGGAAGGCAGTATCGAAAACTGCTACATGAGGTACATTAGGCATTAATGCTTGGCAGGCTTCAATTCCCATTAGGTTAGGAGGGTTATGAAGTGGAGCAATATCATAACAATCTTTTATAACCTTCTTAACTTCAGTATCAATTAATACTGAACTGGCAAAGGCTTCGCCCCCATGAACTACCCTATGACCTACTGCACCTATTTCATCCATGCTTTTCATTATACCGTATTCTGCATTAACTAATGCTTCTAATACTAATTTCATTCCCTCTGTATGGTCTGGTAAGTCCTTTTTAATTACTACTTCGTCTTTTCCAGTAGGCTTGTGTTCTAGGGTTGTACCTGGAATACCTACCCTGTCAACTAAACCTTTAGCTAATACCGATTCATCAGTCATACCAAACACTTGATATTTAATTGATGAACTTCCCGCATTTACTACAAGAACTTTCATTCCCAATACCTCCTCAAAATATACAAATTTTTATTTAAAGGATTCTCCGTCCTTTATTTATGTGAGATTACGCTCTTAATGCAGTCATAGCTACTACATTGACCACATCTTCTACACTACATCCTCTAGACAAATCATTAACTGGTTTGTCCATACCCTGTAAGATAGGACCTATGGCTTCTGCCTTCGCTAAACGCTGTACTAGTTTATAGCCTATATTACCTGACTGTAAGTCTGGAAATATTAAGATATTACATTGACCAGCTACTGCACTGCCAGGTGCCTTAGAAGAGCCAACACTAGGTACTATAGCTGCATCAACTTGGAATTCCCCATCAACCTTTAGCTCTGGGAATTTTTCTTTAGCTAGATTAGTTGCAGTTACTACTTTTTCTACTGTATCATGATTAGCACTACCCTTAGTAGAAAATGATAACATTCCAATCTTAGGATCATTAATACCGCAAATATCGGTAGCAGTTGCTACAGATGCCTTGGCAAAATCAGCCATTTGTTCTGCAGTTGGTACAGGTGTTACAGCACAATCAGCAAAAACGAATATACCATCTGCACCATATTCTGTATTAGGTACAATCATAATAAAAGCACCAGAAACAGCCGAGATACCAGGAGCAGTCTTGATTATTTGTAAGGCAGGTCTTAACACATTCCCAGTGGTGTTTTCTGCTCCAGCTACTTCCCCATCAGCCTTCCCCATTTTTACCATCATAGAGGCAAAATACAAAGGATTTAACATAGTTTCCTTAGCCTTGTCTAAGTCAACCCCTTTGCTTTTACGCATTTCATAAAAAGCTTGTACAAAATCGTCAAAATAAGCAGCTTTAGCAGGATCAACTATTTCGGCACCTGAAATATCTGCCCCAATTTTGCTAGCTAACGCCTTTATTTCACTTTCACCCCCAAGTAAAATAGGATTAGCAATTTTTTGATCAGCAATTTCTTTTACTGACATAAGAGTCCTTTCTTCCAAACCTTCGGGCAAAACTATGCTTTTTCCTTTGGCAGCAGCCTTTTCCCGAATTTCAGCTAATAAGCTCATCCTTCTACCTCCCTTTTTATTAAGCACTATATGTCGATCTTATCGTACTAGTATATTTTAGCATAAAAGATTAAAATAGTGGTAAAATTTATGGTACTAATTATATTGTATAAGGAGTTTTATCTATGGCGGTTTTAGGTATTGTGGCAGAATTTAATCCTTTTCACAATGGGCATCTTTATTTCATTAACGAGGCAAAAGCCCAATACGACTTTTCTACGGTAGTATGCGTAATGAGTGGTAATTTTACTCAAAGGGGGGAACCCGCCCTCTGCAATAAATGGGTACGAACCGAAATGGCCTTAGCAAATGGGGTTGATTTAATTATCGAACTTCCCTTGGTTTTTGCCAGCCGTAGTGCATATAACTTTGCCAAAGGGGCTATTTCTTTATTAAATAATACAGGTGTAATAAGTCATCTAGCATTTGGTAGTGAAATTAATGATATCAACATTTTGCAAAAAATCGCCTTACTGCTTAACAATGAACCCGCTAAATATCGTGAAATCCTAGCCAAATTCTTAGCTAAGGGTCATAACTATCCTGTAGCCCGTTCCTATGCCTTAGCCGAATTTTATAGCGATAGCAAAATCTTTGAAGTATTAACTGGTTCTAATAATATTTTAGCTATTGAGTATTTGCGAGTATTAGCAGAAATCAATTCCCCTATTATTCCCTTTACTATTAAAAGGCAGGGTGCTTCTTATCATTCTACTTTTTTAACTGAGTTTGCCAGTGCTACCGCTATTAGAAATGCCCTATATCAGGGTATAGATATAACTAAGCTATCGACAAGTATGCCAGTAGCTTCTAATTCTATTTTACTTAGGGAGATGGGGCTAGGCAGGATTCCGATTGATTATCACATCTGGGAGCAACTAATAATAGCTAGGATAAGAACTATGAAAACAGAAGATATAGAGCTTCTACTTGATGTGACAGAAGGCTTAGAGAAAAGAATCATGGCTAAGTCTAATCAAAATACTAATTTGCCTGAACTTATTTTAGGAATAAAATCCAAACGCTATAGTTATAGCAGGATTAATCGCATCTTGCTATATGCCCTATTTAATATTAGCAAAAGCCTAATCAATGAATTAGATAGCTATGATCCTTTATATTACCATGTCTTGGGTTTCACAGATAAGGGCAAGGCTGTTTTAGAAAAAATACAACTTAAAAGTCATCTGCCTATTATCAGCCGGGGTCGAGATATAAAAAACATATATAATGATAAAAATTCCCCCGCTGGAAAAATGATACAGCTAGATATTATGGCTACTAATTTATATAACCTACTTTACCCTAATCCCGATTACAGAATAGGGGATAGCGATTATACCACTTCTCCTCTGATATTTTAGGCTTATATACATTCTGCGATTTTCTTTTTTATTAAGGGTAGCATTTCTATAGTAGCTGTCCGTCCCAAATCAATTATTTCCCGCGAGGACTCAAAATCCCGAGGTGAATAATTACTAACATCAGGCTGAATTAATATATCTGCATTGCTACTAATTAGGTCGAATTGCTGTTTTTGCATTATATCTAAGGCAGTCATAATTACATCTAAAGTATTCTTAATTTTAACCTCCCTATTTTCGCCAAAGGTTACATCGACAGCCATTACGATATCAGCCCCTTTATCCCTAGCTACACTAATGGGGAGTCTATCAGCTACTGCCCCATCTACTAGGACTTGTTCTTCTTTTACTACAGGATTAAATACCCCAGGGATAGATATACTTGCTCTAATGGCTTCACAGACCAAGCCTTCTTCTATTATTACCCCCTGCCCAGTAATTAAGTCTGTAGCCACAACGCTTAAAGGTAATTTTAAATCTGAAAATCCTTGGTTTTTAGTTACTAATTGTAAAAAGCTACTTATCTTTTTACCTGCGATAAAACCAAATCTAGGTATGCGTACATCGAAAAATAAGTTGTGATTTATAGATTCTATCATTTTATCTAATAACTTTAGGTTAGTCCCACAGGCATATATCCCTCCTACCATAGCACCCATGCTAGATCCTACAATAAAATCAAAAGGAATACTATGCTCCTCTAGGACTTGTAAAACACCAATATGAGCTAAGCCCCTAGCGCTACCTGCTCCTAATACCAAGGCAATTTTTGGTCTAGCCATAATATCACCACCTATTTAAAATAATTACTTCTAAGTAAATAAGCCATCATCATATAGATTAAAAGATTACTAAAATGGAGATTCTTATGAAAAAATATTCTAATCTTTTTATCACTATTATACTATTATTATTAACTATTTTTATGATAATAAGCCCTAGTGCTACTGTTAGTGCTGCTACGAATGGTTTTAAGCTGTGGTACAGTATTCTAGTGCCGGCTCTTTTGCCTTTTTTTGTTGTAGCTGAATTAATTGTTGCCTTGGGCTTAGTTAAATTTGTAGGCATTATTTTAGAACCCATTATGCGTCCATTATTTCGCTTACCTGGTTCTAGTTCGGTGGTAGTAGTGATGGGATTTACTTCGGGATTTCCTGTAGGGGCAATTCTGTGTAAAAAATTATATGAGGAAAAAATGCTAACAGCTAATGAGATGGAAAGATTAGTATCATTTACTAACAACTCTAGTCCTTTGTTTATTATCGGTGCCATCGGCGTAGGGATGTTGTCTTCTCCTGCCTACGGTTATTTACTAGCCACTTGCCATTACTTGGCTAACTTAATAGTTGGTTTTTTATTGGGGTATAAGGCCATAAGACCAATTAACCTTAATGCTGCAAACCCTCCGACTATAAGTAGTGCTTTAGCAGAATTATTGTCTGCTAAAACTGAAAGCCTAGGCAAAATATTAGGAGATGCCATTAGAAATAGTATCAATAATTTATTAATTATCGCAGGATTTATAATATTCTTTTCCGTCTTGACTAAAATGTTTACCCTTTGGGGTCTTATTGATTTAATAGCTTTAGTTATAATGAATATTAGTGCCTATTTTAACATTACTCACCCGATTGCCTACGGGCTAGGCCTAGGGATTTTTGAAATAACTATTGGAATCAATACCATTTCCTTAGCCAATAATGTAGTATTAATTCAGTTGTTAGCTATTAGTATATTGCTATCCTTTAGCGGTCTGTCTATAATTGCACAGGTTATGGGTGTAGTAGCTGGACTTCCAGTTAGATTAAGCTTTTATTTAAAAGCTAGATTAATGCAAATGAGCCTAGCTACATTTCTAACCTATTTAGCTTATAAAATATTTGTATATCCAATGCAAGCCCAACCTGTAATGGGCCTGCCTTATTATAAAGTATTATACGGCTTTGATGCCTTTCATTTTGCAATTATATGTCTTAGTATATGGTTTTTTGTTATTATGGGCTTGAGTCTAATTGCCTATTTAATAAGGGCCTAATAATCCCCTTCCTCTAAAGCATAATTTATCTCTACTTTTCCTTCCATTACCGCATCTAAGCCTTTTTTAAGTACGATTTCCATGTGAGTCAATACCCCTGCAGCATACTCATTAGCATCCCGCCTAATTTCCTTGGCAACTCTCTCAGCATTAGCTACAATTTCTTCCGCTACCATCATGGCATTCTTTGTGATTTCATTTTCATCAACCA
>JAAYRQ010000181.1 GCA_012518685.1 Syntrophomonadaceae bacterium
AAGCTATAGTTACTACCCCAGCAGTAGGTTACAGGCTTCTAGCTCCCCTTGGCCGCTATAAGCCTCGCCAACCCTAACAGGGGTAATACCCTCAAGTTCATTTGAAATTGGGTCATCACTCCCACTCGATCGTCCCTGGTGGTTTGGAAGTAATATCGTATGCCACGCGATTTACGCCCTCTACTTCGGCAACTATTCTTTTCGCCATTAGCTCTAATAATTCATAGGGGAGTTTTGCTATATCTGCCATCATAGCATCCTCACTCATTACTGCCCTTATTATCACTGGATAAGCATAAGTACGGGCATCATTTTTCACCCCTACTGTTTTAACTGGCAATAATACTGCAAATGACTGCCATATACTCCGTTCTAATCCCGCTTTTTTCATTTCTTCTCTGACAATAGCGTCCGCTTCCCTTAATATCTCTACTTTTTCCCGACTTACCTCTTCCAAGACTCTAACCCCTAAGCCTGGCCCTGGAAATGGCTGCCGCCACACTATTTCGGGAGGTAGCCCTAGTTTTTCCCCGACTTTTCTAACTTCATCTTTAAAAAGTAATCTTAAAGGCTCAATTAACTTAAAATCCATATCTTCAGGGAGTCCCCCTACATTATGATGGCTTTTAATGTTTTGGCTAGTCTTGGTACCACTTTCAATAACATCAGAATAAACTGTACCCTGGACTAAATAATCTATCTCCCCTAATTTATTTTTTTCTTCTTCAAATACCCTAATGAATTCTGTCCCTATTATCTTCCGTTTTTGTTCGGGATCACTTACCCCAGCTAATTTACTTAAAAACCGCTCTTGTGCATCGGCATATACTAAGTTCATCCCTAATTTATCTCGAAAAGTCTTAATTACTTCCTCTGACTCGCCTTTTCGCATTAAGCCATTATCAACATAGACACAGACTAGCTGATCTTTTACCGCTTGATGGACTAATACTGCGGCTACTGCTGAATCAACCCCGCCACTAAGCCCACATAGTACCTGTTTGTCGCCTACCTTAGCCCTTATGTCGGCTACCGTTTCTTGAATAAAGCCGATTAAGTCCCAATCACCTTTTAGACCTACTTCACTGAATAAAAAGTGTTCTAGCCTTTCAGTGCTTAATTCTTTTATTTTAGGTACTTCTAATATAGGTAAGCCTAGCCCTAATAATTGCTGGTTAAGCAAATTGCTTCTTAGATCAGCACCTGCTAATATCATTGCTTTAGGATTTCGGGAGATTATTTTCTCTACATCTTCATCATAAGCTAACATTTCACAATATACTGACTGCTCCCTAATTTTACGAGCGATTAATTGATTGGCCTGCCCTCCAAAATCAAGGACTATTACTAATTCTTTTTGCATAATCACACCCCTATATTTCTATGGCTTTTTTAAGATACATACAGCTGGATAGTTACGATATTTTTCCGCATAATCCAGTCCATAACCCACAATAAATTCATCAGGAATAGAATAACCGATATATTCTGGGCTTATGTCCGCCTTGCGGCGAGAAGGCTTATCTAACAGGCAGCATATTTTAATACTTTTAGGTTCCCTTTTCTGCAATATGCCTTTTATGTAGTTAAGGGTTAAGCCTGTATCAACTATATCCTCAACTATAAGCACATTTTTCCCCTTAATAGAATAGTCCAAATCCTTATTAATTCTAACTTCCCCTGAAGATACCGTAGAACTTCCATAACTAGAAACGCTCATAAAATCAACTGCTAATGGCAAATCAATCTTCCTGACTAAATCCGCCATAAATATAAAAGCCCCTTTGAGTATTCCCACTACTAATAATTCCTCACCCTGATAATCCCTAGTTATTGTCGCAGCTAATTCCTTTACCTTATCCGCTACTTCTTTTTCCGAATACATTATATCCACTGATTCTAAGTCCATTTATAAGTTCCCCTTCCCTCCTAATAAGAAAATTATAACAAAAATAGTCTTCATAAGATAATTCTATAGCAAAAATAAGTTAAGATAAATCAGCATTTCTTAACCAACAGCCTTTTTTATATTACACTAATTATTTAATTACTTTAAGCTTTATATCCTAGACTTTCAGAAATGGACTTAGCTGCATTTCGTACATCAAAGACACAAGTAGCCAGCCTATCTTCAGCTAATATTTTTTCTACTGTTCCCGATACACTAATAGCAGCCATTATATCCCGAGAAAAGCTGAAAATGGGGGCAGCCACACAGCCAATGCCCATAACCGCTTCTTCCCTATCTATGGCATAACCTTGTTCCTTAATATTTATTAATTCCTCTTTTAGTGCCTTTTTATCTATAATGGTATTTTTAGTATAGGAAATTAACTTTTCCGTTTGCAGGTATTCATTAATATAATTTTCGCTTTGGAAGGCTAACAGGACTTTTCCCACCCCAGTACAATATGCTGCAATCCCTGTTCCGATACGGGGGAAAATTATTTGGCTAGTTCCAGATTTATTACCTATGATAAATACCGCCATCTTACCCGCATAAATAGCGATATGAACTGATTGCTGATACTTTAAAGCTAACATTTTTATTAATGGTTCTGCAATTATACTTAGCTTAGCCGTACCTTGATAAGTTAGCCCTAGTTCATATAACTTTATGCCCAATCTATACCTATTATGTTCAGTAGCTTCTATGAATTGATGGTTTTCTAGAGTTTTGATTAAGCCATGTACAGTGCTTTTTGGCAAGTCTAATTCCTGGCTAATTTCAGTTATGCCCCATTCTGCTTCCTCTGTACTAAAAAGCTCCAAAATTGATAATGCTCTAGATAATGATCTACTCAATATTATCCCTCCTTTAACAAGTAGCTTGTTGAAAAAGGAGGAAGGTTGCACTTCCTCCTAACAATTACTACAAACCATACGATTTAGCTAGGATTTTTATAGGATGGGTTACCTCTCGATCCTTTACTTGAAAACCAAGATAAAAACGACATACTGGGCATTGGGTTAATAGAAACTCAGAGTCATTATTGTTAATATCGGCTAAGCGGGTAGCCCTAATACTTTCTGAAGTTCCACGGTGTTCTAAAAAATAAGTTCCTGCCCCACCACAGCACTGCTCGGGATGTTCTAGTTCATTCAGTATGGCATGGGGTATTTCAGCCAAAAGTTTTCTAGGGGCATCTTTTACAGTAGGTGACCAAGCCCGATGACAGGGTACATGGTAAGACCATTTCATATTTAATTCGTTTGGTTTTACGCTAAGTCCTTCTAATTGCAGATATTCAGTGACTTCGTATAACTTTTCCGTA
>JAAYRQ010000182.1 GCA_012518685.1 Syntrophomonadaceae bacterium
GCCTAAATAAGTTTCTAAAATACTTAGTAGTCCTAAGGGTCCTATTCTAACCTCGCCTAAAGCAGATGGCTCATTACTCCAAATAGCCCCATCCAGATATAGCCCGAAAATAACTTTCATATTGTATCTAATCCTTTCATAGATATTTCCCCCCTAATTTAATAAAACATAGCTTATTAAACTTATAAAATCAATAAATAATGGTTTTTTATGGAGAAACCATAAAAACCGACTCTTCAATACAAAGTAATAAAGTTTTGGTAAAATATCAGGGGAAATATGGGGGATGTGGAATAACTGCTATTATATAAGGAGCTATAGAACTTAATAAGGCTCTTCATTAAATCTTCCATCTCCCTACTGTTTGAGCGATAAGGATGGAAAAAGTAGCAATTCCGTTATGTTTCCATACTAGAATTGAAAGACATGGTGGTATTATGAAAATTGTAAGTCATTCTGTATTATAAATGACCATAATCCTTCCCCAGAAAGAAATGGAATAATGTAAAGTAAGCTTGACAATTTAACAACTAGGTATTATATTAATAAGTAAAGCTAGCTTTACTTATTAGGTGGTGTTAGGATGGAAAACCGACTAAAGGAACTTAGGGAAGAATATAATCTTACTCAGGAAGAATTAGCGGGTCGGGTAGGTGTTTCTAGACAGACTATTATATCTTTGGAAAAGGGGAGATATACTCCGTCACTTATCCTAGCCTTTAAGTTGGCTAAGGTTTTTAGTCTGAAGATAGAAGAAGTCTTTATTTTTGAAATGAAGGGAGCCGATTAGTGTGGGCATAAAAAGAGATCATTTTTATATTATGATCACTTTGCTTATTTTATTAGCTGTAGGAATATGGAGCATCCAAAAGGGCAATATTGCTTTTGGAGCTAGTTTGATAGGTGCTTCTGTAGGAGTCGGGATTATGCGTTATATAAAAGAAAAGCGTATAGCAAAGCTTAAGGCAGCAGGGCTTAACCCGCATGATGAGCGTACTATGCACATTGTCGGTTTAGCCTCAACCTTTACTATTAATTTTATTATCTTTTTAATAGCGATAGTAATATTAGTTGGTGCAGTATTAGGTTCAGAAATTATGGTTAACCCCTATGATTTATTAGGCTTTTGCTTGGCGGGAATTGTTTTAATATATATTATGGCATTTTATTACTATAGCCGTTTGAATTAACTTAAAAGAGCCCTACTAGGCTGGGCTGCCGTACGCAATGGGAAGCGATTATTGCCCCGTAAGCTTGGGGCTGTATATAAAGTAGAGGAGGAGCTAGAACCGACCCATTTTTTACAAATTAAGACATTAGTCCATCTGGAAGATTAATTTATTAGTCTTATGATTTATTTGGTTATCGATAGTTATAAAATATAATATTGGTCTAAGTAATGATATATTGATACAATTAAACTAAGTAATGCTTTTTTATAATATTATGTTGGTTTTATGCAGCAGGTTTCTAAGCAATGTTAGGTGGTAATTATGGGGAAACAGAATATTTCCTATCGGATTGTAAGCTTAGAATACTATAGGCATATATGATATAAGGTCTTTTCTACATTCCAACATCTTCTTAATAATAGAATCGAAAGGAAAATAGTAATGATAAGGAACAAAGCTAATAAATTAAAAAACTTCGCACTAGTTAATCCTAGCATAGCAGACACATTCGATTTTACAGATACTTTTGATTTTGATTTTAGCCAGATTGATTTAAGCAGTGCTTTTGAGAACCTATATAGTTACTCAGATACACCCTTATTCTTAGGTAGGTTTTCTGAAAAAGATATGTACAACAAGATAGAAACTATAGGGATGATACAGCATTTAGAAACTAAAGGTTTTACAGATATTAATCTAGCCATAGGTAAAGAGGACTATATCCATTATATGAAACTATACTGGAAAGATAAGATAGCGGAAAATATGCTCTTAGATTTACGAGTTAGTGAACATACCTTTTTTCCTAAGAAAAAATACTTTGAAGAAGGCTTTAAGGTAGAACCTTATAATATGATACTAATCGAATGGTTGTCAGCTAAAAATCCTAAGGAGGAATTTGATAAAAAAAGACCCCAATTACCTGGGCAAACCAGCCCAGGACTAGGGATATTAAAATATTGCTTTCAGTTACTTAGTGATATATCTAATGAAGTGTTTAAGGATGGGTTTTTAGATATTCCTACCCACATGCATGGAGCCATCATGTATTCTAGGAAATTCAAGTTTTTCGATCCTGTTCAAGAAGCCATACTAAGAGCTGCCATTAGAGACCTTAGGAGATATACACTAGCTGATATATCTTGGGGTGTATTAACAGGGACCATTATAGAAAGATATAAAAATGAACCAGCCGTATATGATCCCACAGAGCAAATCCATTATGTGTCACCTCGTATGAAAGAGTACTTCGATTCACGCCCCTATGTCTCGACATTTAATAAATACTACTATAGGAAGAGGTACTACCTAAAATATGGTGAAATGCTACGAAAAAGAGAGGAAATCCTAAAAAGCAAAAAAATCGAAGACCTATAACTTAAATACTTATGCTAACTACATTTTTTAACGGGATCCATTACGCACTTATTATAAGGCAATAAAAACTCTCTTATACCGCTAGAATAAGGGGCAATATCGTATTGCTGAAAATAAATAACTATGCCATCTTTGGTAGAGTAAAAACTCTCAGGGTTGAAATTCTGTTCAACTAATTCGGCATAATTATCAAAATAAATATCGGGATTTTTCTTAATCTGAGCAATTATTCTTTTAATAATATAAGACCTATAGCCAAATAAACATTCAAAAAGCTCACTCAACTTAAGCCTTTGCCTAGTCTGCAAATTCCAAGTATCGGAACTCCTAACTGTCATCCCATGGGCTCCACCTGTAAATTGATAATTATCAAAATATAAGCTAATAATACAAGCCTTATTATAAGTCACCTCAAAAGTCTGTAAAGCCTCATAAGCAATCACTGGAAAACCATTCTTAACATCATATAAATATTGAGTAACAGCCATCTGATAAAGCTTAGTACGGAATGTCTTCTGCAGAGCTAAGGCTTTATCCTTATAATACTGGTTAATTTCCCCGATAGCCTTAGGATAGTTTCCTGCGATGAATTCAGGATACTCTATTTTATAGTTTAAAACTGTTACACCTTCATATTGCATTTCTTCACTGATAACTATTGTATTAAAAAGAGCCTTTTTTCTCACATATATCACCTCATAACAATATATGAAAAATTCCTAGAAATAGTGATATATTATTAATTTTCTTTTTAGGGTGACAATCTGTTGTCACACTGATGTGCTATAAGAAAAGGGGGGAAGAAAAATTAAAGAACACCATGTGTTACGGTTCAAAAAAGGTTCTTTTCATATATTGAAAAGAAATATAATTTAAATACATCATATGTTACTTATATATCAAAGCTAGTATAACATTGTTTGTGGAAAAATGAAAAGAGTGCTCATATATATCTTTACAATAATAATGTTATATGTTATGGTAATATTAAACAAAAAGGAGGTGAAAAAATGACAGTATATGAAATATATCTTAAGTTATTTCTATTGCTTGATATCCATCAAGGAGAAGCCTTAGAAAGAATAGGGAACTTAATCGATAAATCTCTCGGGAAAAATGAAGAATATCTTAATTTTCACCAAGAAAACCAGTATAAGCTTTACACTTTTAACTCATTATTTAATTCAAGCGGGGAGAAAATCTTTAAAGAAGGAGGAATCTATCTAATTAAAGTGCGGACGATTGATGAAGAATTAGCTGATTATTTTCTTAAGAATCTGGCTAATGAATATACTGAACATATAAAAGTTCTTACTACTGAAAAAAGAAGTATTAAACAGCGACCTATTGAAAAATTGTACAATATTACCCCAACCGTAATAAAAACTGACCAAGGCTACTGGAAAGGGCAAATATCTCTAGATGATTATGAAAAAAGACTAACTGAAAACCTAATTAAAAAATACAATCAATTTTATAACACTAAGATTGATGAAGGTTTTGAACTGTTTCGCAGTATGGAATTTAATAACCGTAAACCGATTGCTTCTAGCTATAAAAATATCAACATTTTAGGGGATAAATTAGACTTATATATTGCGAATAATGCAAGAGCACAAGAATTAGCCTTTTTTGCCTTAGGAGTTGGAATTGGCGAGATGGGGTCCAGAGGTTTTGGCTTTATGAACTTTAGGCCAATGTAAAGGGGGGTGAATAATATTGTTAGCAGATGTTATTGAGATTTTCGCCAAGGAATTAGAGGAACATGGAGAAAAACTAATCTTAGATAGCTATATCCCTGCGGATGGGGAATATGTAATAGTGAGCCTTGAAGATTTCACTATTATAGACAGGGTAGAAATAAAACAGGATAAGAAAACTAAGGAAATTGATCGTAATAATCCTAATTTTGACTTCTTATGTTATGTTGATTATGTAAGTAAATACTTAAACTCTGATAAGGCACTGGCAAGTAAAAATATTCACAGCAATAATTACTTAACTTTTTTCGTAAAAAAAGAAAATGTGCATAATGAGGAAAAGATAAACGATAAAATAATCGCAGAATATTATGAAATATTGAAAGACCCTTCCGCAAAATCTAAATACAGAGAACGCAAAACCAAAGAAATAATCGAGAATATCGAAAAAGAGATAGGTCAGCCAAACGAAATAGAAATTAATAGAATAGAAAGCTGGATAAAAAACAACTTATATGAATTAGTAGATAAGGATAGTCGAGATAAAAGCTACTTAAAGATATTTTTCAAGTGTGATTTAGATACTTATAAAAATGAAAGTAATCGCTATATACTGCCTAACATATATAATAGCAATGATCATAATGAAATAGTAAATGAAAACATCTATGGGTTTCCAAACAACAATATGGGTTTGAATTCAAAAAAACCATTTCTAGAAAATAAGACAAGAAAGAAAACTGTCCCTAGCCTTATAAGCCAGGACGGAATTCTAAAGCAAAAGATGTTTTTTGATCATTTATTTAACTTAGCAAGTGCTGGAAGATATAATGTCTATGCCTCAGAAACGAGTGTGATAGGACTTACTAATGACAATTTGCCTAATCAGGATTTTACAGGGTATTTCTTAAGAATAAGAAAGGGCAAAAAAGAAGCAGAAATAATTGATTTCGATATTATAGGATTATATAAAGTGGCGATTAGACCTTTTAGGTTAAGAAATGTATTAGACTTAGAAAAAACAGAAGTACGATACAGAACCATTCATAAGTTAGTCGAGTTAAAAGAGGAAATTAATAAGACTCTTTTCTATAATTTTCTTACCAATAATTATTTTACTGAAGCTAAGGATTTAAGTATTAACGACTCTATCTTAAAAAGGAATATCTTATTAGCTCGGGCAGCCCTTTTCAGATGGTTTTATAAGGGCAATAGCGAAGGGGTTTGGCAAGTGTTAGATACGGGCAGTCTAGACTTAATAAAAGCTGGTATTAATAATGCCCACCTACTTAAAGCAAGTGAGCAGTTTAACCTAAGGTCTAGTCTGAAACATTATTTTGAAGGGGGAGAGGACATGGCGGACATCCTAGTTGAAGTTAAAAATTCCCTAAGGGAAAAAATAAATCTGAGAGATACAGATTACTTTACCAGTGAAGAAGAATACTTTTTTGCGGTAGGACAAGTTACTTATTATTTACTTTCTTTAAGCAAGGCTAGCAAAAAGACTCATGCTTTAGCTAATCCAGTTTTTAATGCTAAGTCAGATGAACAAATAAAGGAAATATTAAAAAGGTTGTTTATAAAATACAACCATGAAGAAAAAATGGGCAGAAGGTTTGCTCATCTTTATGCTATGGTTTCAGGCTATGTACCCGAAGATAAAAAGATTAATGATGACCTGATTATAGCAGGTTATTTGCACAGTAATCTAATCTATGAAAAATCGATAGAGGAGGTAGCAGATAATGAATAAAAGAATATATGGAATTCTAGGAGTTTCCTCAATTATGAGTAATTGGAATGCAGATTTTACAGGTTATCCTAAGACTATTTCTACTGGTGAAGTTTTCGGCAGTGATAAGGCCTTTAAATACCCCATTAAGAAAATGTGGGATCAGCAAGATGAAAAGGTATTATATATAAAATCATTTAAACTAAGCGAAAATAAAAAAGGTGAAGTTGAACTTATCCCCAGATCCCTAAAAGAAAGATATGAATATATATTTGCAGTAGAAGATTTGAAAAAGGATAAAGATAGTAAAGTTGTACTAACTAATCTATTCAATGCTTTAGATGTAAAAAATTTTGGGGCTACCTTTGCTGAAGAAGGTAATAATATATCAATTACAGGAGCGGTGCAAGTAGGACAGGGATTTAATAAGTATGAAGGGACCAATGCTGAAGAACAACAAATACTTTCACCTTTTAGAGATGCCTCCGAAAAACAGGGAACTACAGAAAAGGGTGACGCTAAACAAAGCACCTTAGGCACTAAAATCGTAAGTAATGAAGCCCATTATTTTTATCCCTTCGCTATTAATCCTACAGCTTATGACGAGTATAAAGCTATAGGAGTAACGGAAGGTTATACTGAGGAGGATTATAATAAATTCAAGGCAGCTTCCTTAGTGGCAGCCACTTCTTATAGTACTAATGCTAAAATCGGATGTGAGAACGAATTCGCCTTATTCGTAGAAACTACGAGAGATTTATATCTGCCGGATTTGTCCCAATATGTAGCCTTTGAAAAAGGGGAAGAAAAAAATACAATAAGACTGACTTGTGGGGAGTTGCTAAATGATTTGGAAGAAAGAATAATTAATATAGAAATATACTACAATCCTTATACAACCACAATTGAATCAGGAATAAAAGGAGCAAAAATGTATAATATCTTTACCCAAAAAGAGGTGTAGGTATGGAGGTTTTAAAATTTAACTTAGGCGGTAGAACCGCTTTTTTCAAAAAACCAGATGTAAACCAGTACTTATATTTTAGTTATGGTAATATTCATAAAATCGCCTTATTAGGCATACTGGGAGCTGTACTAGGCTATCAAGGTTATAACCAGCAAAAACGAAATGAGGGAGCAATATATCCTGAGTTTTACGAAAAACTGTACAATATAAAAATAGGCATAAGTCCTAAAAATGATAAAGGCTATATACCTAAAAAAGTACAAACGTTTAACAATTCGGTGGGCTATGCAAATAAACATAAAGGGGGCAACCTTGTAGTAAAAGAACAATGGCTAGAAAATCCGAACTGGGATATATATGTGCTTATTAATGGTGAACTAGAGGATAAACTAGCTAAGAGGATTATTAATAGTGAATTTTGCTATATTCCTTACTTAGGCAAGAATGACCACCTAGCTAACATAAGTGATAGCAAGATTATAAAAGAAGCAAATCTGCTAAGTGATGTTAGCTCTATAAATAGCTTATTTATAAGGGATTATTTTGACTTGCAAATAGTAGAAGATGATATAGAAGATGATTATGTGCCTATATACAAGTACCAAGAAATGTTACCAACTGAATTAGATGGAACAACCAATCAATATATATTAAAACCATTCATTTATACTAATTCTTCGTTAATAAAACAAGGGGAACCTTTGGTCTATCGGTGTAAAGAAGAAAACATATTCTTCTTTTAGGGGGGGTTCCCCCCTTTTTATTACAAGGGAGGGGAAAGCAATGTATTTTAACGATGTTCAAGTTCTTGGCTTAAACAAGATAATAGAGAAACCAGAAAAAATCCGTGCCCACATAGATGGTGATAGAATAGAAACCTTATCAGAACATGCTGAACTAGCATTGGATTATTTATTAAAAATTATAAAAGATAAAGAGTTAGACTTAGTTTTACTAAACTTAGAAAACAAACTGGGCAAAGGCTTAAGTGACAAAGCCATAACCTTGTATAGGGAAATGTTATTAAACACCATTTATCTGCATGATATAGGAAAAATTAATAGCAACTTCCAATACAAAAAAATGAAAAACAAGTATTTTGCTAATTTAAGCAGTACAGATCCAAATGATAGTAGCCACTCAATGCTATCTGCACTTATATACATTAACTATTATTTTCCCAAAATCCGCAAAGAAATAGATAAAGCAGAACAAAATGTTATGTATGTGTTTTTATTATTAAACGCTTATGTAATTTCTAAACACCACGCGGATTTAGATAGTTTAGCTGAATTTAGAGAAAAAATAGTTGAAGGGGATGGTAAAAGGTTTTCGACCGAATGGCAACATTTATTTAATTCCACATATACCACCCCTATAGATTTTCACGGGGAAAACTTGTTATTAGATAGGCTGTTTAAAATTGTAATAAAAACTATCGACCGAAAAGAAGCAGAAGAAAAGGAAAGTAGTATTTATCTTTATATCTATGTTAGGTTCCTGTCCTCATTACTACTTGCTTCTGACTATTATGCAACCTCGCATTTTAAGAATGAAAAAGAAATAAAAAGTTTGGGAGAGATAGATGATATTAACAGATTTTATAGTTTGTTTAAAGATACACAAATATATAAAAATATTGTCGCATATAAGCAGAAGTCTTACGGTAAAACTGTGGATTTTAGCAAAGTGATTGATATAAATGTGCTAAGAAACGAATTGTTCCTGGAAGCAGAAGCAAACTTATTAAATAATATTGATGAAAACATATTTTACTTAGAAGCACCAACAGGTAGTGGCAAAAGTAATGTGGCCTTTAATCTAGGCTTTCAATTAGTTGAAGAAATATCACATCTGAATAAGATCTTCTATGTATATCCTTTTAACACTTTGATAGAACAGAATATTAGCAGCTTAGAAAAAATATTCGGTCATAGTGAAGCTATGGAGGATATTGCAGTTATTAATTCTATAGTGCCCATAAAAACTACTAGACAGATTAAGGACGAAGAAAGTGAGGTTATGAATAATGACTACGAAATCTCTTTACTTAATCGCCAATTCTTGCATTATCCACTAGTACTAACTACTCATGTCAGTATATTTAATTATTTGTTTGGCAGCCAAAGAAGTGATTTGTTTCCCTTATGCCATATAGCTAATAGTGTCATCATATTAGATGAAATACAAAGTTATAAAAACAACATATGGAAAGAGATTATTACATTTTTAAAATATTATGCTGATGTCTTAAATATTAAAATAATTATAATGTCTGCCACCTTGCCCAACTTAAATAAATTGTTAAGTAAGACAGAGCTTACAGTTAATCTAGTAACCGATAAGGAAAAGTATTTTCAAAACCCTATCTTTAAGAATCGGGTAGAGCTGGATTTCTCACTATTAGAAGTCACAGATAATATTCTAGAAATATTACTAGAACATATAGCTGCTAGTGCAATAAGCTCTGAGGGAAATATTTTAATAGAGTTCATAACTAAAAAGACGGCCAATGAATTCTATAGAAAACTAAAAGCCAAATTAGAAACAATGAATTATTTTCAAAAAGAATTAAAACTGATTACTGGTGATGACAATTCTTTGGAAAGAAAGAAAATAATTGATGAAACTAAAACTAAGCGGAATATAATTCTCGTGGGCACCCAAGTAATCGAAGCAGGGGTAGATATAGATATGGATATAGGTTATAAGGACATATCTTTACTAGATGCGGAAGAACAATTCTTAGGCAGGATTAATCGTTCTTGCTTGAAAAAAGGGAGCAAGGCATATTTCTTTAATTACGATAATCCTGCACAGGTTTATAAAATGGATGTGCGAAATGGGAAGCATCTTAGCTTGCTTAATGACGAAATGAGGAGCATATTGATTGATAAGGCTTTCATAGCCTATTATGAAATAATCCTAAACAGTCTTAAGCAAGCGGCTAATAGAATAAATGACGATAATTATGATAGGTTTATAAAAGAAAGTGTGCAGGAATTAAACTTCACCGACATTGAACAAAAGTTGCGGCTAATAGATGAACATTATGAATATAGCATATTTTTAAGTAAGGAAATAGTTTTGGAAAACAAGTCTATTCTGGACGGGAAAGAAGTATGGCAGGAGTATATAGACTTATTAAAAAATGATGAAATAGAATATGCGGAAAAAAAAGTAAGATTATCACAAGTGACAGAGAAATTATATTATTTTATTTATAAAGTGAAAAATAATAACTTTACTTATCAAGATAATGTAGGGGATATATATTATCTTGCTGATGGAGAGAAGTATTTTACTGAGGGAAAATTCGATAGAAAGAAGTTTGGTCAAGGATACCATGACCTTATGATTTAGCTTCAGTGAAAGGGGCTGAAAAGATGAATGTTTCTGGAACAGTGGTTAATTATTATTTTCATTGTAAAAGACAGTGTTGGCTTTTTGCTAATCGTATAAACATGGAAGATAATAGCGAAGATGTTCGTATCGGAAGGGTCATACATGAATTAAAACTAAAAGATGCTAAAAACACCGAAGTAATGATAGAAAATATTAGAGTTGATAAATTAACTAAGGAATACCTCGAAGAATTAAAAAAGTCAGATGCCGATGTAGAGGCGGTAAAATGGCAAACTCTATATTATCTTGCTGATGGAGAGAAGTATTTTACTGA